>NZ_JBDFRB010000021.1:0-40411 GCF_039615075.1 Sinomonas halotolerans
TTGGTTAAGTGGTGAGGACCCCCACCGTGTGGTGGGGGTCCTCGTGAATGGTTGTCCGGCGGTGTCCTACTCTCCCACACTCTCTCGGGTGCAGTACCATCGGCGCTGTGGGTCTTAGCTTCCGGGTTCGGAATGGGACCGGGCGTTTCCCCCACGCTATGACCGCCGTAACCCTGTGTCCCGTCCCCGCCGGTGGCGGGGTGGGAAGCGTGTGGGTCCGTGGTCGGACTGTATTCGGTTGTGGCGGCTCCCCCGGGGGGCGGGGGGTTTGTTGTCTGGGGACCGTAGAGTGGACGCGTGGCAGTGTTCTCTCCGCACCCCCGGGTGTGGGGGTGGTGTGTTGAGGTTGTCGGCCTATTAGTACCGGTCGGCTTCGCAAGTCTTCAGTCCTTGCTTCCACGTCCGGCCTATCAACCCAGTGGTCTGCTGGGGGCCTCTCGGACCAGAGGTCCATGGAAATCTCATCTTGAAGCGGGCTTCCCGCTTAGATGCTTTCAGCGGTTATCCCATCCGAACGTAGCCAACCAGCCGTGCACCTGGCGGTACAACTGGCACACCAGAGGTTCGTCCGTCCCGGTCCTCTCGTACTGAGGACAGCCCTTCTCAGATTTCCTGCGCGCGCAGCGGATAGGGACCGAACTGTCTCACGACGTTCTAAACCCAGCTCGCGTACCGCTTTAATGGGCGAACAGCCCAACCCTTGGGACCTACTCCAGCCCCAGGATGCGACGAGCCGACATCGAGGTGCCAAACCATGCCGTCGATATGGACTCTTGGGCAAGATCAGCCTGTTATCCCCGAGGTACCTTTTATCCGTTGAGCGACGGCCCTTCCACGAGGTGCCGCCGGATCACTAGTCCCGACTTTCGTCCCTGCTCGAGATGCCTCTCTCACAGTCAAGCCCCCTTGTGCACTTGCACTCGACACCTGGTTGCCGACCAGGCTGAGGGGACCTTTGGGCGCCTCCGTTACCCTTTGGGAGGCAACCGCCCCAGTTAAACTACCCATCAGGCACTGTCCCTGACCCGGATCACGGGCCGAGGTTAGATGTCCAAAGCGACCAGAGTGGTATTTCAACGATGACTCCACCCGGACTGGCGTCCGGGCTTCACAGTCTCCCACCTATCCTACACAAGCCGCTCCGAACACCAATACCAAACTATAGTGAAGGTCTCGGGGTCTTTCCGTCCTGCTGCGCGTAACGAGCATCTTTACTCGTAGTGCAATTTCGCCGAGTTCACGGTCGAGACAGCGGGGAAGTCGTTACTCCATTCGTGCAGGTCGGAACTTACCCGACAAGGAATTTCGCTACCTTAGGATGGTTATAGTTACCACCGCCGTTTACTGGGGCTTGAATTCTCCGCTTCGCTCCGAAGAGCTGACGGGTCCTCTTAACCTTCCAGCACCGGGCAGGAGTCAGTCCGTATACATCGTCTTGCGACTTCGCACGGACCTGTGTTTTTAGTAAACAGTCGCTTCCCCCTGGTCTCTGCGACCCCTACCCGCTCCCCGCAGCGCGTGCGGTTCACGGTTGGGGTCCCCCTTCTCCCGAAGTTACGGGGGCATTTTGCCGAGTTCCTTGACCGTGATTCTCTCGATCGCCTTGGTATTCTCTACCTGATCACCTGTGTCGGTTTGGGGTACGGGCGGCTGGGACCTCGCGTCGATGCTTTTCTCGGCAGCATAGGATCACCCGATCCCCCCGTGAGGGGGTCCCGTCAGATCTCAGGCTTCGTGCGCGGCGGATTTGCCTGCCGCGCGCCCTACATCCTTGGACCAGGTCTACCATCGCCTGGCCGGGCTGCCTTCCTGCGTCACACCTGTTAATACGCTTGCCTCGCAGCTCTGGGTCCCGCGCGCACCCCCCGGTGCAGGTCCCGAAGGACCCGCGGTGGGGGGGATTGGGCGGTCAGCATCGGCTGTCCGGCATGGGCGGTCCTTCGCCGGTACGGGAATATCAACCCGTTGTCCATCGACTACGCCTGTCGGCCTCGCCTTAGGTCCCGACTTACCCAGGGCAGATTAGCTTGACCCTGGAACCCTTGATCATCCGGCGGACGGGTTTCCCACCCGTCTTTCGCTACTCATGCCTGCATTCTCACTCGTGCGGCCTCCACCACTCGGTCACCCGGCGGCTTCGCTGCCCGCACGACGCTCCCCTACCCAGCCCCACCCCTGAACCACGAAGGCTAGGGTTCACGTGGGACTGCCACGGCTTCGGCGGTGTGCTTGAGCCCCGCTACATTGTCGGCGCGGAATCACTTGACCAGTGAGCTATTACGCACTCTTTCAAGGGTGGCTGCTTCTAAGCCAACCTCCTGGTTGTCTGGGCAACTCCACATCCTTTCCCACTTAGCACACGCTTGGGGGCCTTAGCCGGTGGTCTGGGCTGTTTCCCTCTCGACTACGAAGCTTATCCCCCGCAGTCTCACTGCTGCGCTCTCACTTGCCGGCATTCGGAGTTTGGCTGACGTCAGTAACCTTGTGGGGCCCATCGGCCATCCAGTAGCTCTACCTCCGGCAAGAAACACGCAACGCTGCACCTAAATGCATTTCGGGGAGAACCAGCTATCACGGAGTTTGATTGGCCTTTCACCCCTACCCACAGCTCATCCCCTCCATTTTCAACTGAAGTGGGTTCGGTCCTCCACGACGTCTTACCGTCGCTTCAACCTGGCCATGGGTAGATCACTCCGCTTCGGGTCTAGACCACGCCACTGAACGCCCTGTTCAGACTCGCTTTCGCTACGGCTCCCCCACACGGGTTAACCTCGCGACATGGCACTAACTCGCAGGCTCATTCTTCAAAAGGCACGCCATCACCGGTACAGCGCCCAAGGGCGCAGCCGGCTCTGACGGTTTGTAGGCGCACGGTTTCAGGTACTGTTTCACTCCCCTCCCGGGGTACTTTTCACCTTTCCCTCACGGTACTGGTCCGCTATCGGTCATCGGGTAGTATTCAGGCTTATCAGGTGGTCCTGACAGATTCGCACGGGATTCCTCGGGCCCCGTGCTACTTGGGGACATCCGCAAGGGCGGCAGACAAGCGTTACGGCTACGGGACTCACACCCTCTCCGGCCGGCCGTTCAAGACCGTTCGCCTACACTCCTGCACCACACCCCCGGCCACCGGCAGATGACCGAAGCAGAGCCCCACAACCCCCGACGCGCAACCCCTGCCGGGTATCACGCACGCCGGGTTTGGCCCCATCCGCGTTCGCTCGCCACTACTGACGGAATCACTGTTGTTTTCTCTTCCTGCGGGTACTGAGATGTTTCACTTCCCCGCGTTCCCCCCACACCGTCTATGCGTTCAACGGCAGGTCACCACACCACCTCTCGGCGCATGGCGGGGTTTCCCCATTCGGACACCCTGGGATCACAGTCCGGTTATCGACTCCCCCAGGCTTATCGCAGATTCCCACGTCCTTCATCGGCTCCCGATGCCAAGGCATCCACCGTGCGCCCTTGGAAACTTCAACACAGAAGAAAACCAAGGACACCCACACGGGGCGCCCTACAAATTCAATTCGGCAAAACAACACCGCGCCACCCCGCCCCGGCCCCGGGACACGCCCGGGAACAGGGACAAACGGCGACGCGGCAGAAGAAATTGCTAGATGCTCGCGTCCACTATACAGTTCTCAAACAACAAACCACTCGACCCGCACCACGGCGCGCGCACAGCGCACCGCAGCCCAGGAAGGCAGCCACCAGGGCTGTTGCCCCAGGACCCAACAGCGTGCCAAGGACCCCACCCCCACCCGGGCACCCCCGCGCTCTCCAGCCCACCCCGACAAGGCCGGGGAGGGCGTACTGGCGCACAGGGCACACCGTGCAGGGCACGGGCCACGAATCCGTTGACGTTCCACCCATGAGCACCCACCGGAAGACATGCGCTCCCGCAGCGGGCATTCACCTGGCACCGGACGCACCGGCCTGTGCAGGCCGGCACCCCAGATGCGAGGGGCTCCTTAGAAAGGAGGTGATCCAGCCGCACCTTCCGGTACGGCTACCTTGTTACGACTTAGTCCCAATCGCCAGTCCCACCTTCGACGGCTCCCTCCCACAAGGGGTTGGGCCACCGGCTTCGGGTGTTACCGACTTTCGTGACTTGACGGGCGGTGTGTACAAGGCCCGGGAACGTATTCACCGCAGCGTTGCTGATCTGCGATTACTAGCGACTCCGACTTCATGGGGTCGAGTTGCAGACCCCAATCCGAACTGAGACCGGCTTTCTGGGATTGGCTCCACCTCACAGTATCGCAACCCTTTGTACCGGCCATTGTAGCATGCGTGAAGCCCAAGACATAAGGGGCATGATGATTTGACGTCGTCCCCACCTTCCTCCGAGTTGACCCCGGCAGTCTCCCATGAGTCCCCACCCGAAGTGCTGGCAACATGGAACGAGGGTTGCGCTCGTTGCGGGACTTAACCCAACATCTCACGACACGAGCTGACGACAACCATGCACCACCTGTGAACCGGCCCCGAAGGGAAGCCCCATCTCTGGGACGGTCCGGCACATGTCAAGCCTTGGTAAGGTTCTTCGCGTTGCATCGAATTAATCCGCATGCTCCGCCGCTTGTGCGGGCCCCCGTCAATTCCTTTGAGTTTTAGCCTTGCGGCCGTACTCCCCAGGCGGGGCACTTAATGCGTTAGCTGCGGCGCAGAAACCGTGGAATGGCCCCCACACCTAGTGCCCAACGTTTACGGCATGGACTACCAGGGTATCTAATCCTGTTCGCTCCCCATGCTTTCGCTCCTCAGCGTCAGTTACAGCCCAGAGACCTGCCTTCGCCATCGGTGTTCCTCCTGATATCTGCGCATTTCACCGCTACACCAGGAATTCCAGTCTCCCCTACTGCACTCCAGCCTGCCCGTACCCACTGCAGACCCGGGGTTGAGCCCCGGGCTTTCACAGCAGACGCGACAAGCCGCCTACGAGCTCTTTACGCCCAATAATTCCGGATAACGCTCGCGCCCTACGTATTACCGCGGCTGCTGGCACGTAGTTAGCCGGCGCTTCTTCTGCAGGTACCGTCACTTGCGCTTCTTCCCTACTGAAAGGGGTTTACAACCCGAAGGCCGTCATCCCCCACGCGGCGTCGCTGCATCAGGCTTCCGCCCATTGTGCAATATTCCCCACTGCTGCCTCCCGTAGGAGTCTGGGCCGTGTCTCAGTCCCAGTGTGGCCGGTCACCCTCTCAGGCCGGCTACCCGTCGTCGCCTTGGTAGGCCATCACCCCACCAACAAGCTGATAGGCCGCGAGCCCATCCAAGACCGCACAAGGCTTTCCACCCCCCACCATGCGATGAGGAGTACTATCCGGTATTAGACCCAGTTTCCCAGGCTTATCCCAGAGTCAAGGGCAGGTTGCTCACGTGTTACTCACCCGTTCGCCACTAATCCACCCCCGAAAGGGCTTCATCGTTCGACTTGCATGTGTTAAGCACGCCGCCAGCGTTCATCCTGAGCCAGGATCAAACTCTCCGTCAAAAAAACAGAAACCAGCCGGACAGACGGGAAAACGCCCACCCCGGCCAGCAAATCCAAAACTGGCAAAAACAAGACGACCACACCCACGGGGGTGGGCAGGCCGCCCAATGTATCAACCAAAAAAATGGCATCAACGAACTTGGCACACTATTGAGTTCTCAAACAACAGACCGCTTCGGGTGTTTCCCCGGTGTTCACCGGTTATTTCCCCGCGCTTCGGTCCCCTACTTTATCGGACCGATCTTCCCGAATCAAATCGGACTCCCCTGCCGTTCCGGCTCAGGAACGTCGGGCAAGCCGACGCTTCCGAGGTTCTCCCGGACCATGATTCAAGGGTTCCCGCCCGGGCCTTCGCCCCGGCGGCTCGGATTACTTTACTCCTCCCACCGCCTCGGCGCAAACGGCCGCGACGCCCGGGCGTGTCGCGCTTCCAGCGGAGCGCGCATGGCGCCCCGCTGGTCCAGCGCAGGGCTTCGCTCAGCCCTCGAGGACCGCGGTGGCGAGACTCTTCTTTCCTCGCCGCACGAGGAAGTACCGACCGTGGAGGGCTTCCTCGGCAGGGACGACGGCCTCCGGGTCGGTCACCTTCGCGTTGTTCACGTAGGCGCCGCCCTCCGAGACGGTCCGGCGGGCCGCCGACCTGCTCTCCGCGAGACCGGTCGCGACGAGGAGCTCGATGATCCCGAGCTGGTCGGACGTGACTGCGGCGGTGGCGAGCTCAGCGGTCGCCGCCGCGAGCGTGACCTCGTCCAGGACTCCCAGATCCCCGTTGCCGAAGAGCGCGGCCGAGGCCGCGATGACCTTCTCGGTTGCCTCCACGCCGTGTACGAGCGACGTCACCTCGAAGGCGAGCCGCCGCTGCGCCTCACGGGCGAAGGGCCGCTCTGCGACCGCCGCCTCGAGCGCTTCGATCTCCGAGCGTGTGAGGAAGGTGAAGACCTTGAGCCGGTCCACGACATCGGCGTCGGCCGTGTTGAGCCAGAACTGGTAGAACGTGTACGGCGAGCACATCGAGGCGTCAAGCCAGATGGCGTTGCCCTCGCTCTTGCCGAACTTCGTCCCGTCCGAGTTCGTGATGAGGGGCGTCCCGAGCGCGTGCACGGCCTTGCCCTCGACCTTGCGGATGAGCTCGGTTCCGCTCGTGAGGTTCCCCCACTGGTCCGAGCCGCCCGTCTGGAGCATGCATCCGTACTGCCTGAACAGCTCGAGGTAGTCCATGCCCTGCAGGATCTGGTAGCTGAACTCGGTGTAGGAGATGCCCTCTTCCGATGCCAGCCGCGAGGCCACGGCGTCCTTGCGGAGCATGGTCCCGACGCGGTAGTGCTTGCCGACCTCGCGCAGGAAGTCGATGGCGCTCAGCGGCGCGGTCCAGTCGAGGTTGTTGACCATGCGGGCCGCATTGTCCCCCTCGAAGGAGAGGAAGCGCCGGACCTGGGCCTGCAGGTAGCCGACCCACTCGGAGACCGTGTCCTTGGTGTTCAGCGTCCGCTCGGCCGTGGGCCGCGGATCACCGATGAGCCCCGTCGAGCCGCCGACAAGCCCGAGCGGACGGTGGCCGGCAAGCTGGAGGCGGCGGAGGAGGAGGAGCTGGACGAGATTCCCCAGATGCAGGCTCGGCGCCGTGGGATCGAATCCGCAGTAATACGTGATCGGCTCTCCCGCGAGGAGCTTCTCGAGCTCCGACTCATCGGTCGAGACGTGCACGAGGCCACGCCATTTGAGCTCCTGGAAGACGTTCGGGAAGCTCGGGTCGTTCTTCTGCGAGTCGAGTACTGTCTGCGGCACGGCTTCTACCGTATCAGCGAAGGGGCTCACGGCTCCCGTTCGATCCCCTCCGGGACCTCCCCCGTCGCAATGAGGCGGAGCCGCTGCGTGGGACGCGTCATCGCGACGTACAGGTCGCCCACCCGGCCGTGCACGTCGTCGAGCATCTCCTCGGGTTCGAGCACGACCACCGAGTCGAACTCGAGGCCCTTTGCCTCGCGGGGGTCGAGCACCACGATGTCCTGCTCGAAGCTGCCCGCTCCCCCGCCGACGCGGCGACCGTAGACGCCGCGCAGCGCCTCCCGGGCCCGCTCCGCAAGGGCGCCCGCCGCGATCACGGCGACCAGACCGCCGTCGGCCGCCGCAAGCTCCTCGCCGAAGACCTCGACGAGGCGGGCCACTGCCGCGCCATCGGGGTCCCGGCCTGCCGCCACCCGGTCCACGACCGGGGCCCAGCGGCCCTCCCGCACGGCCTTCGGCGCGGACACGACAAGGCCCGCGGCTGCCGCCATGCGCGCGGCCGCCTCCGCGATCTGGCGCGGGGTGCGGTAGTTCACCGTGAGCTCCTCGAGGGCCCAGCGGTCGCCGAAGAAGGGGTCGAGGGCGCGGCTCCACGAGGACGCCCCCGCCGCAGCGGAGGTCTGGGCGATGTCGCCGACGATCGTGAAGGACTTGAGCGGGCAGCGGCGCACGAGCATGCGCCACTGCATGTGCGAGAGCTCCTGGGCCTCGTCCACGATGATGTGGCCGTACGCCCACGTGCGGTCGCTCACGGCGCGCTCGGCCGCGGTGAGGCGCGCCTCCCCGCCCTGCTGGTAGGCGACGAGCTCCTCCGCCTCGACGACGCCGTCGAGCCCCTGCTCCCGCAGCGCCTGGTTGACGTTGTTGAGCGTCTGCTGGGCGTTCTCGAGGTCGCGTCGGCGCTCTGCCTCGCGGCGGGCGGCCTCATGGCCCGCCGTCGCGTCGAGCTCGCCGAGGAGCTCGGCGGCCTCGTCGAGCAGCGCGACGTCCGCCTCGGTCCACGCAGCGTCCGCGGGCCGGCGGAGCAGGTCCCGCTCCTCAGGCGTGAAGCCGGCCGCGACCGCGTCGAGGATGCTGCGCTTGCCGAACAGCTCCGAGACGAGCTTCTCCGGCGTCATCGGCATCCAGCACAGGTTGACGGCGATCCGCACGTCCCGGGACTGGCGCACGTCCTCGGCAAGGTAGGAGCGGTCCGCGTTGTTGCCCACGCTGCTGGCCTCGACCTTGGACTGGAGCTGCTCCGTGAGCTCGCGCAGGAGGATCTTGACGAACGTGTTGCGCGCCTCGTTGTACGGCTTCCCGGTGCTGCGGGCCTTGTCCCGCGCCCGGCGGACCTGACGCGGGGTCAGGAGGAGCCTGTAGCCCTCCACGTCCAGGATCCGGTCCCCTGCCGGGACGCGCTGGCGGTTGGCGACAGCGGCCGCGATGAGCCCGACCATCCGCGACGAGCCCTTGAGCGCGGCGACGCGCGGATCGGCCTCCGGGACGGCGGAGATGCCGGGCATGAGCCTGCCCACGCTGGACATCACGACGCCGGTCTCGCCCAGGGAGGGCAGCACGCGCTCGATGTACTTCATGAAGGACGACGACGGCCCCACAAGCAGCACGCCCGCGCTCTTGAGCCGCTCCCGGTGCGAGTAGAGCAGGTAGGCCGCGCGGTGCAGCGCGACGGCGGTCTTGCCCGTTCCCGGGCCGCCCTGGACCACGAGGGCGCCCGCGAGAGGGGCGCGGATGATGCGGTCCTGCTCGGCCTGGATGGTGCTGACGATGTCCGCCATGTGGCCCGTGCGCTTGGAGTTGAGCGCCGCGAGGAGCGCGCCCTCGCCCTGGTGGGACGTCGCGCCGTCGAGCATCCCGGCATCCAGCACGTCGTCCTCGATCGCCTTGACCTCGCGGCCCTGGAGGATGAGGTGGCGGCGGCGGCGCACGCCCTGCCGGTCGAACGCGGTTGCCTGGTAGAAGTGGCTCGCCTCGGGGGCGCGCCAGTCCACCATGAGCCGGCGGAGGTCCTCGGTGCTCAGGCCGATGCGGCCGATGTACTGCTCCTGCCCGTCATCCAGGTCCAGGCGGCCGAACACGAGGCGGTCCTCGACGGCGTCGAGCTGGGCGAGGCGGTCCTCGTACATGGCCGCGAAGGCGTCACGCTCTGAGACGTTCTGCATCGAGCCGATCGCGCCGGCCTTCCGGACGGCGTCCAGCTGGCGCCGCTTCTCGGCGCGCAGCTCGTCGAGGCGCGTGTAAAGGCCCTTGACGTAGTCCCGTTCGTGGACCAGATCGGCGTCGAGCATCGGTGCGTTCCCCTTTGATGAAAAGCTGGACCGTCCATTCTACAGCGATCCCGATGAACTCACGCGAAACCGCGCTGTCACGCCTCCCCCGGGCGCCGTCACGCCGTCCCGCGGGAGCTGCCCGGCGCCGTCGGGCCGAGGAGGGCCCGGCCGCTCAGGAGGGGATGCGCTGGAGGGAGTGCACGTGGCGCCCGGCGAGGGCACCCCGCCCGCCCAGGCCCTCGAGCTCGAGGACGACGCCGACCCCGGCCACGCGCGCCCCGCACCGCTCGACGAGCCGGGCAGCGGCCCCGACCGTGCCCCCCGTGGCGAGGACGTCGTCGAGGATGAGGACCCGGGCGCCCGCGGGGATGTCGGTCGTGTGGACTTCGAGGGTGGCCGTGCCGTACTCGAGGGCGTAGTCCTCGGCGTACACGGTGCGCGGGAGCTTGCCGGCCTTGCGGACAGTGAGCATGCCGGTGCCGGTGGCGTAGGCGGCGGCGCCGGCGAGGAGGAAGCCGCGCGCCTCCACCCCCGCGACGAGGTCGAACGTGCCCGCGAAGGGCTCGATGACGGCGTCGACCACTGCGCGCAGCGCGCCCGCGTCGGCGAAGACGGGAGTGAGGTCCTTGAAGCTGACCCCCGGCTGCGGGTAGTCGGGGACGGTCGCGCACAGCCTGTCCAGGATGGCCTCGACAGTCGTCTGGGAAGGCCCCGGCGCGGGCCGCCCCGGGGAGACTGCGGTAGCTGGGGGGCGCGCGGGGTCAGGGGTCTGCTCATTCACCCGCTCCACGTTACCGAAAGTTCATGTCCACATAGCCGGGATCGGCCTCCCGTGTGGGGCCCCGCGGTGCTTCACTTTCTCCCATGCACCACACGCTCACGTTCGCCGCGCACGGCGTCCGTCTGCTGCCCCTCTCGCCCCTGCACGCAGAGCAGCTCTTCGCGGCGGTCGACGCCGAGGCGTGGTCCGGCATGGCCGCGCGCCGCCCCGAGTCGGTCCAGGAGCTCGCGGAGCTCTTCGCTGCCCGGCTCGCCGATCCGTCCGCGCTGCCGTTCGCCGTCGCTGCGGAGCCGACGGGCGCGCTCGCCGGCACCACGGGGCTCTACGACGTCGACGAGCGCCTCGGGCGCGCGGAGGTCGGCGGGACCTTCCTCGCCCGCCCGTACTGGGGCTCCGGTGCGAACGCCGCCTCGAAGCTGCTCCTCCTCGGCCATGCCTTCGAAACGCTGGGCCTCCACCGCGTGGCGTTCCGGGTGGACACGCGCAATGGGCGCAGCGCGCGGGCGCTCCTGCGCCTCGGGGCGGTCTACGAGGGAACCCTGCGCTCGCACCGGCCCGACCACGGCGGCCTGGGCCGCGTGGATGCCGCGGTGTACTCGGTGCTCGACGCCGAGTGGCCGCTCGTGCGGGCACGCCTCCTCGCGCGGCTGGCGCCCCACGAGGCGCCGGCCGCACCCTTCGGGGCCGCCTGAACCCGCAGCCCCGGTCGCCCTGCAGCTCTGGTCTTCCCGCAGCACAGGGGCATGACAGCCGCAAACGGGTGGGGCTAGGGGCGCGGCCTCGCCTTCGCCGGCCGGTACGGGGAGACGCTGGGCTCGCCGGGCAGCCAGAACCGCCACGGATAGTCCGCGCTCCCGCCGGGGCCGGCGACCCCGACCCGCGGGCCGGAGAGGACCCCGGCGGCGCGGTGGGCCGGCGGATCGAGGCGGAACTCCCCGCCGTCGAGCGCCGCGCCATTGTGCCCACGGCCGATCGCGAGTGCCTGCGTGAGCCGGGCGGGACCGCGGGCGAGCTCGGAATCACGCTTGGCCGAGGTGCGCCGGGACCGCGCGAGGCCGAGCCCCTCCACGATCTCGCCCGCCCGCAGGAGGCAGCCGGAGGAGCTGCCCGCCGGCCCGCACACCACGTTCGCGCAGTAGTGCATGCCGTACGTGAAGTAGACGTAGAGGTGGCCCGGCGGGCCCCACATCACCTCGTTACGCGGGGTGCGGCCGTTGTAGGAGTGCGAACCCGGGTCCGGGTGCTCGGAGTCGCGGTGACCGCGGTACGCCTCGACCTCGGTGATGCGCACGGCCACCCCTCCCTCGGGGGTCGTGTGCGTCAGGACCGCCCCGAGCAGGTCGGGGGCCACCGCGACGGGGTCGCGGAGGAGCCAGCGGACGAGGTCGGGCTGGGGCATGGGACTACTTGGCCAGCTGGGCCGCCGGCCAGGGCCCGATCTCCGGGAGGGGCACGGCCTGGCCGGCCCGCTCGGCGCGGACCGCGGCGTGCTCGACCGGCCGCCCCGCGAGCCACGCGACGAGGTCGGTGAGGCGCCCGTGGAGGTCCACGGCGTCGTCACCGTCCCCGAGGAGCTGCGGCGCGCCGCCCTCGGGGTGCAGGACGAACCGCATGCCGGCCGGAACGCGCGGGGCGAGGAACTGGGCGAGGTGCTCGCAGAACTCAGGCTCCCAGCCGTGGTGGGACTCGCCCGTGCCGAGGTCGGTGCGGTGGATCACCAGCTCGCGCCACAGCGCGAGCCCGCCGTCCCGCACCGCGCCGTCGCGGTAGGAGATGGGCCGCTCCCAGTCACGTCCCTCCAGCGTGCGGAAGGCCGCCAGCGCGCGGTCCAGCGCCGCGGAGGTCCGCTCGCGGTGCTCGTCGGCCGACGACGGCGCGCCCTCCTCGATCTCACGGTTGCGGCCTTCCGCTCCCCCGTCGTAGAGCGGGATGAGCTCGCCGCGCGCGGCGTACTCGAGCTGGCGGGCCATGCCGTTGCACACGCCCGCCACGTGGGCCAGGACGTGTCCGCGGGTCCAGCCGGGCAGGACCGAGTCCTTCGGCACGGACTCTTCGGCGAGGCGGTCGAGTTCAGCGCGGAAGCCCTCTGCCGCGCGCTCGATCCCGGCGAGGAGACGGGCGTTGTCTGGGTTCTGGGCAGCCATGGGGCCAGCGTACCGCCGCCCCGCGACACCCGCGGGCGGCGGGTCTATCCTGAGGCCGTGCACGGCGGCGAGGCTCCCATGCCCGCGGTGGTGGTCCCCCTTGAGGCGCTGCGGGCCGGCATGGTGGCCGAGGCGGGCGGCAAGGCCGCGAACCTCGGAGAGATGCTCGCCGCCGGCTTCGCTGTCCCGGGCGGCTTCTGCGTCATGACGCCGGCGTACCGCGACGCGCTCGAACGGGCGGACGCCCGCAGCCTCGCCGAGGCGGTGGACAGCGAGGACGACGACGCACGGCGGCCCGGGCTCGCGGCCCGCCTCCGGGAGCTGCTCGCCAGCGCGGGCCTGGCGCCGGCGACGGAGGCCGCGGTCCGCGCCGCCTACGAAAGGCTCTCGCAGGCCCCCGCCCCCGGCGTTCGCGGAAGCGACGCCATCCACGGCGGTGACGGAATTCCGGTGGCCGTGCGCTCGTCCGCGACGGCCGAGGACCTCCCCGGGGCGAGCTTCGCGGGACTGCAGGAGACCTTCCTCAACGTGGTCGGCGCCGACGCGGTCCTCGACGCGGTGCGGCGCTGCTGGGCGTCCCTGTGGACCGACCGGGCAGTGGCCTACCGCCGGGCGGCGGGCTTCCAGGGCGCGGAGGCGGCGCTCGCCGTCGTCGTCCAGCCGCTCGTGGACGCCGCGGTGGCCGGCATCCTGTTCACCGCCGACCCCGTCTCCGGCAGCCGGACCCGCATGGTGGTCGAGGCGAGCCCGGGTCTCGGCGAAGCGGTCGTCTCGGGCGCCGTGGACCCGGACCGGTTCGTCGCCGAGGCGGCCACGGGGCAGCTCCTCGAGAGCCGGGCGGGTTCCAAGGGACTCGCAGTGCGGCCGGCCGCCGGCGGGGGAACCGAGCGCGTGGCCCCTGCCGGGGACGCCGGCCCGCTGTGCCTGGGCCCCGGCGAGGTCGCGGAGCTCGCCGCGCTCGGGCGGCAGCTCGAGGCGCACTTCGGCTCCCCGCAGGACGCCGAGTGGGCGCTCGCCGCGGACGGCACGCTCTGGCTCACGCAGACGCGGCCCATCACGACCCTGCACCCGATCCCCGTCCGTCCGTCTGGCTCACCAGCGGGCGGCGTGCGCGCATGGTTCTGCTTCTCCCTCGCCCAGGGGCTCACCCGGCCCCTGACGCCGATGGGCATCGCATCGCTCAAGGCCGCAGCCGGGAGCATCGCCGCCCAGGCCGGCCTCGCGCCGTCGGACGCAGACGCCGGCCCGTCGGTCGTCCAGGCAGCCGGCGGGAGGCTGTTCGTCGACGTGACCACGGTGCTGCGCAGCCGCGTGGGCCGCCGGCTCGCCCCGCGCGTCCTCGACGTCATGGAGGCCCGCTCCGCCGGGATCCTGCGGCGCCTCTCCGCAGACCCGCGCTTCCCGCTCGAGATCCGCACTCCCCTGCCCCTGGCGCGGCGGGTCGTGTCCCTCGCCGTGCGCCACCACGTCCCCGAGACGCTCGTGCGAGCGCTCGTCCGGCCGGCCGCGGGGCTCGCCCGGGTGCAGCGGTTCGGCGCGGTGCTCGAGGAGCGCCTCGCCCCGGGCACGGGCGGGCCCGCCGCGCGCCTGGACCGCGCGCGGGACCTGCTCGCCCGCGAGGCGTTCCCGATCGTCCCGGCCACGCTCCCCGTCGCGGCGGCCGGATTCGTCTGCGCCGGCCTCGCATCCCTCCTCCTGCGGGGGACCGCGCGGCCGGGCGAGCTCCAGGACGTGCTGCGCGGCCTGCCGAACAACCCCACGACCGAGATGGACGAGGAACTCCGCTCCCTCGCCGAACGGGTACGGCGCGAGGCGCCCGCGGAAGCGGACGAGCTTGCAGGCCACGATGGCGGCGAGCTCGCTGCCCGCCACGCGGCCGGCACGCTCCCCGAGGTCCTCGCCGACGGCATCGCGGCGTTCCTCGGGCGGTACGGGCACCGGGCCGTGGCCGAGATCGACGTCGGGATGCCGCGGTGGCGCGAGGAACCCGGGCCGGTCCTGTCGATGGTCTCGAGCATGCTCCTCGGCGACCCTGCCAAGGACTCCTTCGCCTCGGCCGCCCGCGCCGGCGAGGACGCCGCGCGTTCGCTCGCCTCGCGGGCACGGGACCGGGGGCGGCTCCGCGGCGCAGCCGTCGCCGCGCTCCTCGCGCGGGCGCGGGCCCTCGCCGGCCTCAGGGAGCAGCCCAAGTTCTACCTCGTGCGGGTCTTCGATGCAGCGCGCACCGAGCTGCACGCCGTCGGCCGGCACCTCGCCGAGGCAGGCGTCCTCGACGACGCCGGAGACGTCTTCTTCCTGGACTTCGCCGAGGCACGCGCGGCACTCGCGGCGGCCTCGGCGGGTCACGGTCCGGGAAGGGCGGAGGACGACGGCGGCGCGCGGCTGCGCGGCACCGTCGCCGCCCGGCGGGCGGACTACGCGCGCGAGCTGCGCCGGCGCCACGTCCCGCGCGTCCTGCTCTCCGACGGCAGCGAGCCGGAGGCCGTGGCCTCCGCGACGACCCCCGGGGAGGCTGGCGTGCCCGCTGGCACCGCCCTTGCCGGCGTCCCGGCCTCGGCCGGCACCGTGACGGCAGCGGCGCGCGTCGTCCTGGACCCGAGCGCGGCCTCGCTCGCCCCCGGCGAGGTGCTCGTCGCGCCCTCGACCGATCCGGGCTGGACACCCCTGTTCGTCACGGCGGGCGCCCTCGTCATGGAGATGGGCGGGGCCAACTCGCACGGTGCCGTCGTGGCGCGCGAGTACGGGATCCCCGCGGTCGTGGGCGTTCCGCGGGCCACCGAGCGGATCCGCAGCGGCGACCGCATCGAGGTCGACGGCGCCGCGGGGACGGTGCGGATCGTCGCCCCCGCCGGCGGCACGGAGGGAAGCAGCTAGAGGCCCTCGAAGACGTCCGTCAGGAGGGGCAGCCCGCGCGCCCGCGGCGGCCAGGCCTGGACGAAGTGCTCGTGCGCCGCGGCCTTGATCCACGCCTCCCGGCTCGCGGGGTGGTCGAAGAGGGACAGCCGCTGGCTGCGGTGCTCCGCGAGGCCCGCGACGACCCGTTCGGCCACCGCGCTGGTGTCCACCTGGACGTGGATGTCCTCGTCCGGGATCCCCCGGAAGTGGTAGAGCCGCGTGGGGTCCCACGGCGGCATGCCCGCCGCCTGGCGCGCCCGGTTGATCTGGAGCCAGGTCGACTGGGTCAGGGCCCAGTGCAGCAGCCGTCTCAGGCCCGGGCCGCCGTCCTCAGTCAGGGAGGCGAACGCCGCGTCCGTCGCGCGGCCGATCGCGAGGTGGTCAGGGTGGCCCGTGACGCCGTCCGGCCCGAACGTGCACACGACGTCGGGCCTCTCCTCGTCCATGATCTCCCGCACGCACCCGGCGAGCGCGGCCGGGTCCGCCTCGGCGAGGAAGCCGTCGTCGTACCCGAGCCACTCGTGCCGGTCCGGTCCGCGCCCGTGGGCGCGCCACGCCAGGTCGTCCTCGCCGCGCCGCACCTGCCCGAGCGTCGCTGGCGTCGCGTCGACCTCCGGCGCGATGAGGCCGGCGGCGCCGTCCGTCGCGTGGACCAGCACGAAGCGGAACGCCGGCTCGTGCGCGTGGAGCGCCACGGAGCCGGCGATCCCGTACGCGTCGTCGTCGGGGTGCGCGACGACGAGCATGAGCGTGCGCGGATGCACGCACCCATGATGCGCCGCGGCGGCCGTCCCCGGAAGGGGACGGCCGCCGAGGAGCGAGCCCGGGTCAGCCCGCGAACCCGCGGGCCTGGGCGAGCTGCTCCTGGAGCGCGGCGAGCTGGCGCGCGACCGCCTCCGGAGCGGTGCCGCCCTGCGCGCTGCGGCTCGCGAGCGAGCCCTCGGTGCTCAGCACGGAGCGGACCTCGGGCGTGAGCGCTGGGCTGATCGCCGCGTACTCCTCGTCGTCCAGGTCCCAGAGCTCGACGCCGCGCGATTCGGCCTGCTTCACCGCGGCGCCGGAGAGCTCGTGGGCCTCGCGGAACGGCACGCCCTGGCGGACGAGCCACTCGGCGATGTCGGTCGCGAGGGCGAAGCCCTGCGGGGCGAGGGCGGCCATGCGCTCGGTGTTGAACGCGAGGGTCGCGATCATGCCCGAGACCGCGGGGAGCAGGAGCTCGAGGGTGTCGGCCGCGTCGAAGACGGGCTCCTTGTCCTCCTGCAGATCGCGGTTGTACGCGAGCGGCAGGCCTTTGAGGGTCGCGAGGAGGCCCGTGAGGTCGCCGATGAGGCGCCCCGCCTTGCCGCGCGCGAGCTCCGCGACGTCCGGGTTCTTCTTCTGCGGCATGATCGAGGACCCGGTGGAGTACGCGTCGTCGAGGGTGACGAAGGAGAACTCCTTCGTGGCCCAGAGGATGACCTCCTCCGAGATGCGCGAGAGGTCCACGCCGATCATCGCCGCGACCCACGCGAACTCGGCGAAGACGTCCCGCGAGGCGGTGCCGTCGATCGAGTTGTGCACGGCCGAGTCGAAGCCCAGGTCCGCCGCGACGGCCTCGGGGTCGAGTCCGAGGGACGAGCCCGCGAGCGCCCCCGAGCCGTAGGGCGACACGGCCGCACGCCTGTCCCAGTCCGCGAGGCGCTGGACGTCCCGCAGCAGGGCCCACGCGTGGGCGAGCAGGTGGTGGCTGAGCAGGACGGGCTGGGCGTGCTGGAGGTGTGTCCGGCCCGGCATCGCCGCGTCCGGGTGCGCCTCGGCCTGGGCCACGAGCGCGTCGACCGTGTCGAGGACGCCGCGGGCGATGACCCGCGCGTGGTCGCGCAGGAACATGCGCCCGAGGGTCGCGACCTGGTCGTTGCGAGAACGGCCGGCGCGCAGCTTGCCGCCCAGGTGCGTCCCCGCGCGCTCGATGAGGCCGCGCTCGAGCGAGCCGTGCACGTCCTCGTCGGACTCCGCCGCGGTGTACGCGCCCGAGGCGACGTCTGCGTCGAGGCGGTCCAGCGCGTCGAGCATGCCGGCGAGCTCGCCGTCGTCGAGCAGGCCCGCGCGGTGCAGGACGCGCGCGTGGGCCTTGGAGCCGGCGATGTCGTACCGGGCCAGGCGCCAGTCGAAGTGCGTGGACTTGCTCAGCGCGGCGAGCGCGTCCGCCGGTCCCCCGGCGAAGCGCCCGCCCCAGAGTGCGCCCTCGTTGGTCCCCGAGCGCCCTCCGGCCTCGCTGCGCTCGGCCGGGGACCCCTGCGCCCGTGGGCCCATGTTCTGCTCAGCCACCCGGGTTCACTCCCCCGCGACGCGCTGGTCGCGGCTCGAGGCGACCTTGGAGGACATGCCCCAGAGGTCGATGAATCCCTTCGCGCTGGACTGGTCGAACGTGTCGCCCGTGTCGTAGGTCGCGAGGCTGAAGTCGTACAGCGACGTGTCCGAGCGGCGGCCGTTGACCACGGCAGTGCCGCCGTGGAGGACCATGCGGATGTCGCCGGAGACATACTGCTGCGAGTCCTCGATGAACGTGTCCAGGGCGCGCTTGAGCGGGGAGAACCACTGGCCGTCGTACACGAGCTCGCTCCAGCGCTGGCCGACCGTGGCCTTGAAGCGGGCGTGCTCGCGCTCGATCGTGATGTCCTCGAGGTGCTTGTGCGCCGTGATGAGCGCCATCGCGCCCGGGGCCTCGTAGATCTCGCGGGACTTGATGCCCACGAGGCGGTCCTCGACGACGTCGATGCGGCCCACGCCCTGGGCCCCGGCGCGGCGGTTCAGCTCCTGGATGACCTGGAGCGGGGTGAGCTCGACGCCGTCGAGCGCCGTCGGCACGCCCTGGACGAACGTGATGGTGACCTCGTCCGGGGCCGGCGGGAACTCCGGGGTCTGGGTGTAGTCGTAGATGTCCTTGGTCGGGGCGTTCCAGATGTCCTCGAGGTAGCCGGTCTCGACGGCGCGGCCCCACACGTTCTGGTCGATCGAGTAGGGGTTCTTCTTCGTCGTGACGATCGGGAGCTGCTTCTCCTCGGCGTACGCGATGGCCTTGTCACGCGTGAGGGCGAGGTCGCGGACCGGGGCGATGCACTTCAGGTCCGGGCCGAGGGTCTGGATGCCGACCTCGAAGCGGACCTGGTCGTTGCCCTTGCCCGTGCAGCCGTGGGCCACGGTCGTGGCGCCGAACTCGCGCGCGGCCTTGACGAGGTGCTTGACGATCACCGGGCGCGAGATGGCCGAGACGAGCGGGTAGTGGCCCTGGTAGAGCCCGTTGGCCTTGAGGGTGGGCATGCAGTACTCGTTCGCGAACTCGTCGCGGGCGTCCGCCACGTAGGCCTCGACGGCCCCGCAGCCGAGCGCGCGCTGACGGATGGTCTCCATGTCCTCGCCGCCCTGCCCGACGTCGACGGCGACGGCGACGACCTCTGCGCCGGTTGCGTCGGCGATCCAGCCGATGGCCACGGACGTGTCCAGGCCGCCCGAATAGGCGAGGACGATGCGATCCTTCACGGTGTGCTCCTTGGGGGTCAGAACGAATTGTTATGCATCAGTCTACATAGATATACAGTGCTGGCAATCCGCGAAGCCGCGCGGTTGCCCGGGCTCGGCGGCCCGTGGCACCGTGGCGCCATGCCTGCCATCATCCGCCCCGAGCGCGCCGAGGACTACCCCGCCGTCCGCGCCGTGACTGCCGCGGCCTTCAGGCAGGCGGCCGTCTCCGCGCCGCCCCTCGACGGCACGGGAGACCCGGGCGAGGCAGCACTCGTGGAGTGGCTCCGCGCCGATGCCGGGTACCTCCCGGACCTGGCCCTGGTCGCGGAGGAGGGCGGCGCCGTCGTGGGCCATGCCATCACGACGCGCGGCTGGATCGATGCCGCCGGCGTGGATCCCCTGCCGGCGCTGGGGCTCGGACCGATCTCGGTGCGGCCCGACCGTCAGGGCCGCGGCATCGGGGCCGCCCTCCTGGAGGCGACCGTCTCCGCGGCCCAGGCGCGCGGCGAGCGCCTCATCGCGCTCGTGGGGGACCCCGCGTTCTACGGGCGCCACGGCTGGGAGCCCGCGGCGCGGCACGGAATCGCGTCGCCGGATCCGGCATGGGGCGGCTTCTTCCAGGTGCGGCTGCTCGCAGCACATGGGACAGCGCACGACGGCGCGGCGGGCACCTTCCGCTACGCCGCGCCCTTCGCGCGGTTCGGGTAGGCGGCCGGCCGCGCTGGACGAAGCCCGTCAGCACTCGCCCTTGACCACGAAGCAGGAACCGCGTATCGGTAGCGTCGGAGGCGAGGAGGACCTGAGATGCGCACCGTGACCTATTCCATGGGCGTCTCGCTCGACGGCTACATCGTCGGGCCGGACGGCAGCTTCGACTGGACCGCGCCGGACGAGGAGGTCTTCCGCTTCTGGATCGACGGGATCCGCCGCGTGGACGTGCACCTGCTGGGGCGCCGGCTCTACGAGACGATGCTCTACTGGGAGACCGCCGGCGAGGACCCGGCCGTCAGCGACGCGGACCGGGAATGGATCGCACTGTGGAATCCGCTCCCCAAGATCGTCTTCTCGCGCACGCTCTCGGGCGTGCAGGGCAGCGCCCGTCTGGCCACCGGCGGCGTGGCCGAGGAGATCCAGCGGCTGCGGGCCGAGCCGGGTGACGGCGAGATCGCCATCGGCGGGGCGACCCTCGCCGCCGAGGCCGCAGCGCTGGGCCTCATCGACGAGTACCGCCCCATGGTGTACCCCGTGCTCGTGGGCGGCGGCATCCCCTTCTTCCCACGCCACGGGCAGAAGGTGGACCTCGACCTCGTCGAGACCCGCGTCTTCCCCTCCAAGGTCGTCTTCCTGCGCTACCGCGTGGCGCGCTAGGCCGGTCCGGACCGGCGCGGCGGCGCCGTCACCAGCCCCCGCGCGTTGGCGTGTGCCCCGTCCGGGCGTCCTGGGGCATGGCCATCTCGGCCCGCAGCCCCAGGAGCCGGACTGGGCGGCCCGGTTCGATGCCGGCGGCAAGGTCCAGGGCCACCGCGAGGACTTCGTCCCGATCGGAGGTCGCCGGGATCTTCCTCGCGTGCGTCGTGGTGTCGAACGGCGCGTAGCGGATCTTGAGGGTCAGCCCGACCACTGGCCGTCCCTCCGCCGCGACGTCCTCGAGGACGCGCGCTGCGATCTCCCGCACGGCGTCGTCCATCTGCGCGGGCTCCGTCAGGTCGCGCTGGAAGGTCGTCTCGCGGCTGTGCCCGCGGGCGACCCAAGGGGTGTCGTCCACCACGCGGGATCCGTCCCCGCGCCCGAGCTGGGCGTACCAGGGGCCCATCGTGGGGCCGAACTCCGGGACCAGGTCCTGGGGGTCGGCCGCGGCGAGCTCGGCGACGGTGGTGATGCCGAGCCTGGCCAGCCGGCCCGAGACTCTCGCCCCGACGCCCCAGAGGTCTCGGGTGGGGTGGCCGCCCATGACGTCGAGCCAGTTCTCCGAGGTGAGGCGGAAGACGCCGGCCGGCTTGCCGAACCCGGTGGCGACCTTCGCCCGGACCAGGGTGTCGCCGATGCCCACGCTGCAGTGCAGCCGCGTCCGCTCGAGGACGGCCGCCTGGATCTGCCGGGCGTAGGCCTCCGGGTCGTCCGTCCCGATGCCGACGAAGGCCTCGTCCCAGCCGAGCACCTGCACGACGGCGCCGGGCTGCGCGCGCAGCGTGGCCATCACCGTCTCCGAGGCCGCGAGGTAGGCCTCATGGTCGACAGGGAGGATCACAGCGTGGGGGACCTTGCGGGCCGCGATGCGCAGGGGCATCCCGGAGCCCACGCCGAAGGCCCTGGCCTCGTACGACGCCGTCGAGACCACGGCCCGTTCGGTGGGGTCGCCCCGGCCCCCGACGATGACCGGCCTGCCCGCGAGCTCCGGGCGCCGGAGCACCTCGACCGCGGCGATGAACTGGTCGAGGTCGACGTGCAGGACCCACGGGATTCCGCCCACGCCACCAGTGTGCTCCACACCGGCGCGCTCCGGGGAGGGCCCCTACGCCCCCTGCGAGGCCAGCTCGAGGAAGCGGGCAGCGACGGCGTCTCCCCCGGCCGGGTCGCGCGTGATGATCATGACCGTGTCGTCTCCGGCGATCGTCCCGAGGATCGAGGGGATCACGGAGTGGTCGATCGCGAGCGCGAGGAAGTTCGCCGCACCCGGCGGCGTGCGCAGCACCACGATGTTCGCGCTCGCCTCGGCGGTGACGAGGAGCTCGGCGCACAGCTTCGCGAGCCGCGCGTCGAGCACCTCCTGGTCCAGCCCGGTCCGGGGGCTCCGGTCTCCGCCCTCGCCCCGAACCGCGTACACGAGCCCGCCGGCGGCACCGCGCACCCGCACCGCCCCGATCTCCACGAGATCACGCGAGAGGGTCGCCTGGGTGACCTGCACGCCGTCGTCCGCGAGGAGCGCCGCTAGCTCGGCCTGGGAGCGCACCGACTGCTCCGCGAGGAGCGCGCGGATGCGCGCCTGGCGCGCGGCCTTGGTCTGCGGGACGGACCCCGGGGCGGAGGACACGGCGGGGCCTCAGACCGGGAGGCCGTCGACTACCGCCTGGCCCGAGCGGTGCAGGAGCCAGGCGAGCAGGGCCTTCTGGGCGTGGAGGCGGTTCTCGGCCTCGTCCCACACGATGGACTGCGGGCCGTCGATGACCTCGGCGGCGACCTCGTACCCGCGGTAGGCCGGAAGGCAGTGGAGGAACACGGCGTCGGCCGCGGCCTTGGCCATCGCCGCGGCGTCCACGGAGTAGTCCCGGAAGAGCTGCATCCGCGCGGCCTTCTCGTCCTCCTGGCCCATGGACACCCACGTGTCCGTCGCGACGACGTCCGCGCCCTCGAGGGCCGCGACGGGGTCCACTGTGATGAGCACCGAGCCGCCGGTCCTCGCGGCGACGTCCTCGGCCTCCGCGACGATCCCGGCCGCGGGCAGGTAGCCCTCCGGACCGGCGATGCGCACGTGCATGCCCGCGGTGACGCCGGCGAGGAGGTAGGAGTTGGCCATGTTGTTGGCCGCGTCGCCGAGGTAGGCCATGGTCAGTCCCGCGAGCCGGCCCTTGTGCTCCCTGACCGTCAGGAGGTCGGCGAGGAGCTGGCACGGGTGGTAGTCGTCGCACAGGGCATTGACCACGGGCACGCGGGAGTTCAGGGCCATGTCCACGAGGCCCTCGTGCGCGCCCGTGCGCCACACGATCGCGGCGACCATGCGCTCGAGCACCTTCGCGGTGTCCTCGACCGACTCCTTGTGCCCGATCTGCGCCTCGCCCGGGTTGATGATGAGCGGCGTGCCGCCCATGTCGGACACGCCTGCGGAGAAGGAGACGCGCGTGCGGGTCGAGGTCTTGTCGAAGATCACGGCCACGGTCTTCCGGGCGGAACCCTCCGCCGCGAGGGGCTGCACCGAGTAGGGCGCGGCCTTCATGCGGACGGCGAGGTCCAGGACCTCGGCCTGCTCGGACGGTGTGAGGTCGGTGTCCTTGAGGAAGTGGCGGACGGTTCCCGGGCTTGTCATGCGGTCTCCTTGAGGGTGTCCGCGGCCGCTGCGATGAGCGCCGGCAGCGCCGCGACGAACGAGTCGGCCTGCTCGGCCGTGAGGATGAGCGGCGGGGCGAGGCGGATGGTCCGCGGCCCCGGCGCGTTGACGATGAAGCCCGCCTCGAGCGCGGCACTGACGACGGCGGCGGCCAGATTGGCGTCTTCGGGCACCTGTGCTGGGTCCCCTCCCGGGCCCGTCAGGTCCATGCCGATCAGCAGCCCCCGCCCGCGGACCTCGCCGACCTCCGGCAGCGCCGCGAGCGCCTCCCGCGTGTGGGCGCCGACGGCTCGCACGTTCTCGAGCACCTTCTGGCTCTCGATCGCGTGGACCGTGGCGAGGGCCGCCGCAGTGGCCACCGGGTTGCCGCCGAAGGTGGTGCCGTGCTGGCCGGCGGACAGCAGCGCGCTGGTCTGGGGGCCGAACGTCACGAGCGCGCCGATGGGGAAGCCCCCGCCGAGGCCCTTGGCGAGCGTCACCGCGTCGGGCACCACACCGGTGCCCTCGATGGCGAGCCACGAGCCCGTGCGGCCGATCCCGGTCTGGACCTCGTCCACGATGAGGAGGGCGCCGGCGTCGTGCGTGATCCTCCGCGCCTCGGCGAGGTACCCCTCGGGGAGCGGGAGGACGCCGGCCTCTCCCTGGATCGGCTCGAGGAACACCGCCTGCGTCGTGTCGTCGACCTCGGCGCGCAGGGCCTCGATGTCCCCGAAGGGGACGTGCACGACGCCGGAGGGCAGCGGCTCGAACGGCTCGCGGTACGCCTTCTTCGCAGTGAGGGCGAGGGCGCCCATCGTGCGGCCGTGGAACGCGCCCTCGAGCGCCACGACCTTGGTGCGCCTGCCGCCGGAGGGGTTGGCAGCGTTGCGGCGGGCGAGCTTGAACGCCGCCTCGTTCGCCTCGGTCCCGGAGTTCGAGAAGAACACCTTGGAGCCCGCGGGCGCCCCAGTGATCTCCAGGAGCTTCTCGGCGAGGGCCACCTGCGTGGGGCTCGTGAAGAAGTTCGAGACATGGCCGAGGGTGGAGAGCTGGCTCGAGATCACGCTCGTCACGAACGGGTGCGCGTGGCCGAGCGCGTTCACGGCGATCCCGCCGAGCAGGTCGAGGTACTGCTTGCCGTCGGCATCCCACACGTAGCAGCCCTGGCCGCGCACGAGCACGCGCTGCGGCGTGCCGAAGACGCCCATGAGGGAATCCGAGTAGCGCGAGAGCCAGGCAGCGCCGGACGGCGAGCCTCCCACAAGCTCGGTGAGGGGGCGGGCCTCCGGGGTTCGGTTGGCATCCTTGGGCGGGAGGCCCGCCCCCTCGCCGAGCGAAGGCGAAGTGGAAGCGTTGCTGTCGCTCATGCGGTTCCTTCCCCGTCCGGCACGACCTGCGTGCCGACACCGGCGTTCGTGAAGACTTCGAGGAGCATCGTGTGCGGGCTGCGGCCGTCCACGATCGCGGCGCGGTCCACGCCCTCGGTGACGGCCTTGAGGCATGCGCCCATCTTGGGGATCATGCCGGACTCGAGGCTCGGCAACATCTCGGCGAGCTCCCCCGCGGAGATCTGGGAGACGAGTGAATCCCTGTCCGGCCAGTTGCGGTACAGCCCCTCGACGTCGGTCAGGACGACGAGGCGGGATGCCTGGAGCGCGACCGCGACGGCGGCCGCGGCGGTGTCCGCATTGACGTTGAGGACCTGCCCGGTGGGCTGGTGGCGTTCGACGCCGTCGGGCCCGCTCTCGGTCTCAACCTCCGGGGCGACGGTCGAGATCACGGGGATGCGGCCGGCCTCGAGGAGGTCGTGGACGGCAGCGGGGTCGACGCCGACCACCTCTCCGACGAGGCCGAGGTCCACCTCCTCGCCGTCGACCACGGCGCCCGTGCGGACCGCGCGCAGGAGCCCGCCGTCCTCGCCCGAGAGGCCCACGGCGTACGGGCCGTGGGAGTTGATGAGGCCCACGAGCTCGCGGCCCACCTGGCCGGTGAGGACCATGCGGACCACGTCCATGGCCTCGGGGGTCGTGACGCGGAGCCCGCCCTTGAACTCGCTCTCGATCCCGAGTCGGGCGAGCATCGCGTTGATCTGCGGCCCCCCGCCGTGCACGACCACGGGGCGGATGCCCACGTGGTGGAGGAACACGATGTCCTCGGCGAACGCCCGGCGCAGCTCCTCGTTCACCATCGCGTTCCCGCCGTACTTGACCACCATGGTGGTGCCGGCGAACTTCTGGATCCAGGGGAGGGCCTCGACGAGCGTCTCGGCCTTGTCCATGGCGAGGCGGATGTTCTGGCTCTGCGCGCCCGTGCTGGTCTCGGTCATGGCAGTCCTCAGCTCGAGTAGGCGGAGTTCTCGTGCACGTAGGCGTGCGTGAGGTCGTTGGTCAGGATCGTGGCCTCGGCGGAGCCCGCGGCGAGGTCGATCTCCACGAGGACATCGCGGGGCTCGAGGTCGACGAGCGAACGGTCCTGGCCGATCCCGCCGTTCTGGCAGATCTGCACGCCGTTGATCGAGACGTTGACGGCGTCCGGGTCGAACACCGCGTCGGTGGTGCCGACGGCGGAGAGCACGCGGCCCCAGTTCGGGTCCTTGCCGAAGATCGCGGTCTTGAAGAGGTTGGACCGGGCAACAGCGCGGGAGACCACCTCGGCGTCGCGCTCGCTCGCCGCGTTGTACGTGCGGATGGCGATGTCGTGCGAGGCGCCCTCGGCGTCGCCGATGAGCTTGCGCGCGAGCTCGGCGCACGCCTGCGTCAGGCCTGCGGTGAACGACCCCGGGTCCGGGGACGCGCCCGCCGCGCCGGAGGCGAGCAGCACCACCGTGTCGTTGGTGGACATGCAGCCGTCGGAGTCGGCGCGGTCGAACGTCACGCGCGTGGCGTCCCGCAGCGCGGCGTCGAGCATCTCGGGCTGAACCTCGGCGTCGGTCGTGAGGACCACGAGCATCGTGGCCAGCCCCGGCGCGAGCATGCCCGCGCCCTTCGCGATCCCGCCGATCGTGTACGGCCGCCCCGTGGAGTCGGTCCCTGCGAACACGGCCTCCTTGGGCACGGTGTCCGTGGTCATGATCGCCTCTGCGGCCGCGTGCCCGCCGTCTGCGGAGAGCGCCGCGGCGAGCGCATCGACGCCCGGGACGATCCTGTCCATGGGCAGCTGCTCGCCGATGAGGCCCGTGGAGCACACCACGACGTCCGCGGCGGAGATGCCGAGCACGTCCGCCGTCTTCTCGGCGGTGGTGTGGGTGTTCTGGAAGCCCTCCGGCCCAGTGCAGGCGTTGGCGCCGCCGGAGTTGAGCACGACGGCGTCGACGCGACCGTCGGTCACGACCTGCTTCGACCAGCGCACGGGGGCGGCCGCGACGCGGTTGGAGGTGAAGACGGCGGCAGCGTGGTGGTCCGGGCCGTCGTTGACGACGAGGGCCATGTCCGGGTTCCCGGAGGCCTTGATGCCTGCGGTGATGCCGGCGGCCCGGAAGCCCTTGGGTGCGGTGACGGTCACGGTGCGACTCCCAGCTGGTTCAGGCCGGTGCCCTCGGGCAGGCCCAGCGCGATGTTCATGGACTGCACCGCTCCGCCTGCGGTGCCCTTGGTGAGGTTGTCGATCACGGAGCTCACGATCACCCGGCCCGCGTGCGGGTCGAACGCGAGCTGGAGCGCGGCGCTGTTGGAGCCGACCACCATCTGGGTGGCCGGCCACTGGCCGGTGGGCAGGACGTGCACGAACGCCTCCCCCGCGTACGCGGACTCCCAGGCCTCGCGCAGCTGCGCCGCGGTGACGCCTTCGCGGACCCGCGCCGTGGCGGTGGTGAGGATCCCGCGGCTCATGGGCGCGAGCGTGGGCGTGAACGAGACCGTGACCCGCTCGCCGGCCGCGTTGGAGAGGCCCTGCTCGATCTCGGGCGTGTGGCGGTGCCCGCCGCCCACCCCGTAGGGGCTCATCGAGCCCATGACCTCGGAGCCCAGCAGGTGCGGCTTGGCGGCCTTGCCCGCGCCCGAGGTGCCGGACGCGGAGACGATCACGACGTCGTCGGCCTCCAGCAGCCCGGCGGTGAAGCCCGGGGTGAGGGCGAGCAGCGCCGAGGTCGGGTAGCAGCCGGGGACGGCGATGCGGCGGGCACCGACGAGCCGCCCGCGCTGCTTCGAGCCGTCGGCGAGGGGCAGCTCGGGCAGGCCGTACGGCCACGTGCCGGCGTGCTCGGACTGGTAGAACCGGAACCAGGCCTCGGGGTCCTCGAGGCGGTGGTCGGCGCCGGCGTCGATCACGAGGGTGCCTTCCGGCAGGGCCGCGGCGACCTCGGCGGAGGCGCCGTGCGGGAGGGCGAGGAAGACGACGTCGTGGCCCGCGAGGTTCTCGGCGGTCGTCTCGACGATCCCGCGGCCGGCGAGGGAGAGCAGGTGGGGCTGGAGCTCGCCGAGGCGGCGTCCCGCGCTCGAATGGGCCGTGATGGCCCCGATCTCGACCTCGGGGTGGTTGGCCAGCAGGCGGAGGACCTCTCCCCCGGCGTAGCCGCTGGCCCCGGACACTGCTGCGGTAATAGTCACGCGGCCCACTCTAGGAAAGTTTATGCATCCTAGTCAATATTTATACATTGCTCCGACGGCGTCACCTCCTAGGATGGTGGCGGGCCGGCAGCCGCCCGAGCAGCTGCCCGGCCTGCCGACTTCCGCACCGTGAGGAGAGCCATGATCCACGCCATCGTCGCCACTGCCCCCGGAGGGCCGGAGGTGCTAGCACAGGCCGAGGCCGAGATGCCGGTGCCCGGTCCGGGCCAGCTCCTCATCCGGGTCGCCGCCGCGGGCGTGAACTTCGTCGAGACGTACCAGCGCCAGGGCGTCTACGGCGTGCCGTTCCCCTTCACGCCGGGCGCCGAGGCCTCGGGCGTGGTCGCCTCGGTGGGCGAAGGCGTGGAGGGCTTCGCCCACGGGGACCGGATCGCCACGGCGGAGGGGATCCGCACCTACGCGGAGTACGCGCTCGTGGACGCCGAGAGGGCCCTGCCGATCCCGGAGGGGGTGGACCTCCTCACCGCCGCCGCGCTGCCGCTCCAGGGCATGACGGCGCATTTCCTCGTGACCTCGAGCTTCCGGATCGAGTCTGGCCAGACGGCGCTCGTGCACGCGGGCGCCGGCGGCGTGGGGCTCCTGCTCATCCAGATGCTCAAGTCTCGCGGGGCGAGGGTCATCACCACGGTCTCGACCGGGGCGAAGGCCGAGCTCGCCGAGGGTGCCGGGGCGGACCACGTGCTCCGCTACGAGGGCTTCCCCGAGCGCGTCCGCGAGCTGACCGGGGGCGCCGGGGTCGACGTCGTGTACGACGGCGTGGGGAAGGACACGTTCGACGGCTCGCTCGCGAGCCTGCGGATCCGCGGGACCCTCGTGCTCTTCGGCGCCGCCTCCGGCCCGGTTCCCCCGTTCGACCTGCAGCGCCTGAACACGGGCGGCTCGCTGTCCATCACCCGCCCCACACTCCGGCACCACCTCCTCAACGCCAACGAGCGGCGCTGGCGGGCGGCCGAGGTGTTCGGCGCGGTGGAGGACGGCTCACTCAGCGTCCGGATCGGTGCCCAGTTCCCGCTGAGGGACGCGGCCGCCGCGCACGCCGCGCTCGAGGGCCGGGGGACCACGGGCAAGGTCCTCCTGGTTCCCTGACCTCCCTGCGACAATGACCGGGACGACAGCCACGAGTGAGCCGAGGGCACGGCATTGACCGATAGCGAGAACCCAGGACCCCCAGGGGCAGCCGTGCGGCAGCACGCCCCGCAGCTGCCCGGCTCGGCCCGGACCCCTGCGCCGCGCACGCTCATCGACATCCTCACCGCGAGCGCGGCGGCGTTCCCCGAGGCGCCTGCCCTCGATGACGGCTCCCGGTCGCTCACGTACTCCGAGCTGCTCGACGAGGTGCGCGCCATGGGCCGCACGCTCCACGCGGCTGGCCTCGGCGCCGGGGACCGGATCGGGATCCGCATCCCCTCCGGCACTGCCGAGCTGTACACCGCCATCCTCGCCGTCCTGCTCATCGGGGCCGCATACGTGCCCGTGGACGCGGACGATCCCGACGAGCGGGCCAAGCTCGTCTTCGGCGAGGCCCGCGTCGCCGGGATCATCCGGGGCGGCGGCTCCCTCGTCGTGGACCGCGGCCGCCCCACGCCCTTCCCCGCTCCCCGGCCGCCCGGGCCGGAGGACGACTGCTGGGTCATCTTCACGTCCGGCTCCACGGGGACCCCGAAGGGTGTCGCGGTCTCGCACCGCTCGGCGGCGGCGTTCGTCGACGCCGAGGCTCGGCTCTTCCTGCAGGCCGAGCCGCTCGGGCCCGACGACCGGGTACTGGCCGGCCTCTCGGTCGCGTTCGACGCCTCGTGCGAGGAGATGTGGCTCGCATGGCGGTACGGTGCCTGCCTCGTGCCGGCCCCGCGGGCGCTCGTGCGCACGGGGATGGACCTGGGCCCGTGGCTCGTGCAGCGGGGCATCACCGTCGTCTCCACCGTCCCGACGCTGGCCGCCCTGTGGCCCGCCGAGGCGCTCGAGAACGTCCGCCTGCTCATCTTCGGCGGAGAGGCCTGCCCTCCCGAGCTCGCTGCGCGCCTCGCCGTGGACGGCCGCGAAGTGTGGAACACCTACGGTCCCACCGAGGCCACCGTGGTCGCGTGCGCAGCTCCTCTGGACGGCACGGGCCCGGTCCGGATCGGCCTGCCGCTGGACGGCTGGGACCTCGCGGTCGTGGACTCCGAGGGAGTCCCGGTGGCCGAGGGCGCCACGGGCGAGCTCATCATCGGCGGCGTCGGCCTGGCCCGCTACCTCGACCCGGAGAAGGACGCGGAGAAGTACGCCCCGCTGCCCACGCTCGGGTGGGAGCGCGCCTACCGTTCGGGGGACCTCGTCACATGGGACCCGGCGGGCCTGCTTTTCGTGGGGCGCGCCGACGAGCAGGTGAAGCTCGGCGGCCGCCGGATCGAGCTCGGCGAAGTCGACGCCGCACTCCAGTCCCTGCCCGGGGTCGCCGGCGCCGCGGCTGCCGTGCGCACGACGGCGGCGGGGAACCAGATCCTCGTCGGGTACCTCGCGGCGGCGGACGGCGCGGTGCCGGACCTCGCGGCGTCCCGCGAGCACCTCACGCGCGAGCTGCCGGCCGCGCTCGTGCCCGTGCTCGCCGTCGTCCCCTCCCTCCCCACGAAGACGAGCGGCAAGGTGGACCGCGCCGCGCTGCCGTGGCCGCTCCCGGGCGCAGAGGAGGGCCCCGGGGCCGGGCAGGCCGCGCCTGCGCTCGAGGGCGAGGCCGGCTGGATCGCGGAGCAGTGGGAGGCGGTCCTGGGCACCCGCCCCTCGGGCCTGGACGCCGACTTCTTCGCCGCGGGCGGAGGGTCGCTTGCGGCCGCGCAGCTCGTCACCGCGCTGCGCCGCCGCTACCCCACCGTGACCGTTGCCGAGCTCTACGCGCATCCGCGGCTCGGCGCGCTCGTCGAGGCGCTCAGCGGGCGCGCACCCGGCGGCGAGGCCGCCCCGGAGCGGACCGTGCGGCCCACCGCCGCGCGGACGCAGGCCGTCCAGACGCTCATGGGCGTGCCCCTGTTCATCCTCGTCGGCATGCGCTGGCTCACCGTCCTCATGGCCGCGGACAACGTGCTCGCCGCCGTGGCCGGGTTCGCCGCTGCGCCCACCGTCTCCTGGTGGTGGGTCGCCGCGTCGTGGCTCGTGTTCGTGAGCCCCGTGGGCCGGATGGCGGTCTCGGTGGGCGCCGCGCGGGTGCTCCTGCGCGGGATCCGCCCCGGGCGGTATCCGCGCTCGGGGAGTGTGCACCTGCGCCTGTGGCTCGCCGAGCACATCGCGGACCTGGCCCAGGCCGTGAGCCTCGCGAGTGCCCCCTGGGTCCCGTACTACGCGCGCGCCCTCGGGGCGAGGATAGGGCGCGACGCCGTCCTCCACTCGGTTCCGCCGGTGACGGGCATGCTCTCGCTGGGCCCGGGCGCCTCGGTGGAACCGGAGGTGGACCTGTCCGGGTGGTGGATCGACGGCGACTGGCTCTACCTCGGCGGCATCACCGTGGGCGCGGGCGCCACGGTAGGGGCGCGCAGCACGCTCCTGCCGGGCGCGCGGGTGGGCGCGGACGCGATCGTCGAGCCCGGCTCGTGCGTGTCCGGGAAGGTCAAGTCCGGAGTCCGCGTCGCGGGCTCTCCGGCCGAGCGCGTCGGCAAGGCCAAGCCGGACTGGCCCGAGCACCACGCGCGGCGCACGCGCCTCACCGAGCTCCTGTGGCTCGCCGCGTTCGGCGCGGGCTCCTCGCTCATCGCCCTCATCCCCTACGCCTCGGGGGCCGCCGCCGCCCTCGTGCTCGCCTGGGCCGCGGCGGGCCACGCCTCCCTGCACGCCGCGGCCGGGCCCCTCCTGGCGGCGGCCCCGCTCGCGGCCGCCGTGTGGTTCGGTATCAACGCCCTCCTCGTCGCCGGGACCACACGCCTCCTCGGGCTCGGCCTCCGGGAGGGCCACTGGCGCATCCGGAGCCGGCAGGGCTGGCAGGTCTGGGCCACCGAGCGCGTGCTGGACATGGCCCGGGACCTGCTCTTCCCGCTCTACGCGAGCCTCGCCACGCCGGCGTGGCTGAGGCTGCTCGGCGCGACGGTGGGGCGCGGCGTCGAGGCGTCGACCGTACTGCTCGTGCCCTCGATGACGACCATCGGGGACGGTGCGTTCCTCGCCGACGACACCATGGTGGCCTCGTACGAGCTGGGCGGCGGCTGGATGAAGGTCGCCCCGGCCAAGGTCGGCAAGCGGGCGTTCCTCGGCAACTCGGGCATGACCGGGGCCGGACGCGCGGTGCCCAAGGACGGGCTCGTCGCCGTGCTCTCCGCGACCCCGAAGAAGGCCAAGTCCGGGTCCTCGTGGCTCGGGAGCCCGCCCGTGCGCCTGCGGCGCACGCCGGCGGCGGCCGACCTCGAGCGGACCTTCCATCCCCCAGCCCGCCTCAAGGCGGCCCGCGCCGCGTGGGAGCTGTGCCGGGCGGTGCCGGTCGTGCTCACGGTGGCGATCGCCGTCGGCGTGGTCGTCGCGCTGGACTGGATCGCCGCGCAGTGGGGGTACGCCGCTGCCGCCCTGCTCGGGGGCGCCGTCCTCCTCGCGGCCGGCGGCGTGGCCGCGGCCTCGGCGGTGGCGGCCAAGTGGCTCCTCGTGGGCCGGATCCGGGCCGGGGAGCACCCACTGTGGAGCCCGTTCATCTGGCGCAACGAGGTCGTGGACGCCTTCATCGAGATGGTCGCGGCGCCCTGGTTCGCCCGCTCGGCCGCGGGAACGCCCGCGCTCGTCGTGTGGCTCAGGGCGCTCGGGGCGAGGATCGGCCCTGGCGCCTGGTGCGAGAGCTACTGGCTCCCGGAGGCCGATCTCGTCCAGCTCGGCGCCAACTCCACCGTGAACCGCGGCTGCGTCGTCCAGACCCATCTCTTCCACGACAGGATCATGCGGATCGGGCCCGTGGCCCTCGGCGCCGGCGCCACTCTCGGGCCCCACGGCGTGATCCTCCCCGGGGCAGCCATTGGAGCCGGCGGGACTGTCGGCCCCGCCTCCCTCGTCATGGGCGGCGAGCACGTCCCCGCGAACACCTACTGGCGCGGCAACCCCGTCGTGCCATGGAAGGAGCCGGAGGTCCCCACCCGGTGAGCCCCACGAACCCCGCCGCCCAGACGGACAGCCGCCCCTCAGACCAGAGGGCCCGGCTTCTCGCGCGCCCCCTCCTCCCCGACCCTTACACGCCAGGGCACGGCAGCCCGTCCTTCACGGTGCGCCACTACGCGCTCGATCTGGACGTGCGCCTGGCGAGCAACCGGCTTGCCGGCCGCGCACGCCTGCAGGCGAGGGCCGAGGAGACCCTTGGTGACATCGTTCTCAGCCTCGTCGGCCTGCGCGCGGTGAGGGTCCAGGTCGACGGCGCGAAGCCCGCCAAGGTGGTACAGCGCGGCGACCAGCTCCGGATCGTCCCGTCCTCGCCCCTCGCAGCCGGAAGGGACTTCCACGTCGAGGTGCGCTACGAAGGCAACCCCTCGCCGTCGTCCGGCACTTGGGGCGAGGTGGGCTGGGAGGAACTCGCCGACGGCGTCCTCGTCGCGGGCCAGCCCACCGGAGCGCCCACCTGGTTCCCGTGCAACGACCACCCGTCGCAGAAGGCGGCCTTCCGCACCACCGTCACCGCGGACGCAGGCTACCGGGTCGTGGCCAACGGGCTGCTCGTGGGCCACCGCCGCAAGGCCAGCCGGGAGACGTGGGTGTACGAGCAGCACGAGCCCATGGCCCCGTACCTCGCCACCGTGCTGATCGGCCGGTGGCACATGCTGGACCTCGGCCGGGTCCGCGCCGGCGGCGCTCCCCCGGTGCGCGTGTACGCCGCCGTCCCGCCCCTGCTGCGCACCGCCGCCGAGGCCGGCCTGGCGGACCAGCGGGACATGGTCGCGCACTTCTCCGGGCTCTTCGGCCCGTACCCGTTCCGCGACTACACCGTGGTGGTCACCGAGGACGCGCTCGAGATCCCTCTCGAGGCGCAGACGCTCTCCATCATGGGCCGCAACCACATCACGCGCTCGTGGGAGTCCCAGCGGCTCCTCGCCCATGAGCTCGCACACCAGTGGTTCGGGAACTCGGTCACGGTCGGACAATGGGAGGACATCTGGCTCCACGAGGGCTTCGCGTGCTACGCCGAGTGGCTCTGGAGCGAGAAGGCCGGGCAGGGTTCCACCCGTTCCCGGGCAGGAGCCGCGTGGAAGCTCCTCGCCTCGCGCAGGCAGGACCTCGTGATCGGCGCCCCCGGCCCGGATCTCATGTTCGACGACCGCGTCTACAAGCGCGGCGCCCTCGCCCTCCACGCCCTGCGGGAGGCGGTCGGCGACGACCGGTTCTTCCGCGCCCTCCGCGCCCTGTGCTCCGAGAAGCGGCATGCGAACGCCTCGACCGGCGAGGTGGTGGAGCTCTTCGACCGCGTCGGCGCGGGCGCGCGCGGGTTCAGTGCCGCTCGCGTGCTGCGGCCGTGGCTGTGGGAGGAGCGGCTGCCGGCGTTCCCGTCCTAGGCGCCCGGCGTTGCGGGTGCGCAGCGCCCGCATCCGGGCACTCGGGCGAGGGCCGCTGCGAAGCCTGGGGGAAGGCCGAGCGCCGCGGTGTCGAGGTCGGCGACGCGGCCGTCGTCGAGCGTTTCCAGCTCGGCCGGATCGTCGCGCAGCCCCGTCCCGAGTGCCTTTGCGAGGGCCTCCTTGCGCGCCCAGAGCCGGGCGGCCTCCTCGGCAGGATCCGCGGCGGTGTGCGCACGACGCCGTTCGGCAGCCGAGAGGGCCTCATCCGGGATGGCACGGCGCAGGTCTGCGACGGCCACGAGGTCGACGCCGACGCGCACCCCCACCTCGGCGGTCAGGACCCCCACCTCGGCGGTCAAGACCCCCATTTCGGCGGTCAAGACCCCCATTTCGGCGGAGAGGAGGGCCCAGCCGCCTGCCCGCGACATGCTCGCCGCAACGGGCAGCGGGCGGAGCACCCCGCCGTCGTGCCCGAGGACGAACCCGGGCGCCCCGTGCTCCCCCACGCCGCAGTCCGGGCACAGGTAGGCCGGGCGCACGAGCCCGGGGTCGGCGTCGGCCGCTTCGGCGACGAGCGCGCGCAGGGCGAGGCGGCCCGACAGGAAGCGGTGCCCGCGGGCCGGATCGCCGAATGCGCGGGCGCGCTCGGCTTCACCGGCCGTGGGGACGCCAGCGGGCAGCGCCGACCCGGGGGAACCGAGCGGCACTGCCCGCAGGAGCACGGCTGCCTCCGAGAGCCCGGTGCGTCAGCGCTGGACGGCGCCGAAGCGCTCGGCCGCGAGCGCCACGGCGGCGGCGCGCGCCTCCGAGGCCTCGTCGGCGGTGAGGGTGCGGTCGTCGGCGCGGAAGCGCAGGCCGAACGCGAGCGACTTCCTGCCCGGCTCGATCCCCTTGCCCGTGTACACGTCGAACAGGCTCACCTCCTCGAGGAGCGTGCCGGCGCCCTCGCGGAGCACGGCGAGCACCTCGGCCGCCGGCACCGCGGCGTCCACGATGAGAGCGACGTCCTGCGTCGCGACCGGGAACGTCGAGAGGTGCTTGGCCACCACCACGTCGGCTGCCGCCTCGAAGAGCGCGTCGGCATCGAGCTCGAACGCGACCGTGCGGGCCGGGAGGTCCAGCGCGGCAAGGAGCTTGGGGTGCAGCTCGCCGGCGTACCCGACCGTCTCGCCGGTGCGCAGGCTCAGCGCGGCGGCGCGTCCGGGGTGGTACGCCTGGTGCTGGCCCTGGGCGACCACGAGCTCCACCCCGAGGACATCGGCGGCGAGGCGCGCGAAGTCGAGGGCGTCGGCCCAGTCCCAGGCGCGCGGCGTGTGGCCGGGCGCCTCGGGCGAGTCCTTGCCCGTGAACAGGCCGGCCACGTGCAGCGGCTGGTCCGGGAGGCCGTCGTAGAGCGCGTCGAGGACCTCCTCGGACGGCTTCGCCCCGAGCGGGGGGATGGACTCGGTGCCGAGCGGCCCCTCGTCCGGCAGGAAGACGAGGCCCGCCTCGAAGAGCGCGAGGTCGCGGAAGCCGCGGCCGTGGTTGCGGCGGGCGATCTCGACGAGCCCCGGCAGGAGCGAGGCCCGCAGCCAGCCGTGCTCCTCGCTCAGCGGGTTGGCGAGCTTGACGGCGGGCAGCGGGGCGCCCTCCTTCGCCGTGCCGAACGTCTCGTTGTGCCCCTTGGAGACGAACGGGTATGCGAGCACCTCGGTCAGGCCCGCGTCCGCGAGCGCCTGGACGAGCCGGCGGCGCTGCTGCTGGGTGCGGGAGTAGCCGCGTCCCGGCGGTGCAACAGGCAGGCGAGAGGGGATCTTGTCGTAGCCGACAAGACGGGCGACCTCCTCGGAGAGGTCCTCCTTGGTCTCGAGGTCATTGCGCCAGCTCGGGGGCACGACGGCGAAGCCGCTGCCGTCGCGCTCGACCGTCGCCCCGAGCTCGCCCAGCGCGCGCGTGATGAGCTCGTCGCTGAACTCCATCCCGATCCGGGAGGAGACGAAGCCCTCGGGCAGGCTGATGCGCACCGGCTCCGGCGCGGTGCCCACGTCGGTGCCGGCATCGTCGGCCGTTCCCCCGCCGAGCTCGACGAGGAGGTCCACGACGCGCTGCGCGGCCACGTGGGCCACGTGCCAGTCCACGCCGCGCTCGAAGCGCTTGGACGCCTCGGAGGGCAGCCTGTGGCGGCGGCGCGAGCGCGCGATGCTCACCGGGTCGAAGTGCGCGGCCTCGACGAGGACGTCCACGGTCGTGTCGGAGCACTCGGTCGAGGCGCCGCCCATGACGCCCGCGATGCCGATCGGGCCCGAGCCGTCGGTGATGAGCAGGTCCTCGGGGTCGAGGGTGCGCACCTTGCCGTCAAGGGTCTCGAGGGTCTCGCCGGCGGCCGCGCGGCGCACCACGATGTCCCCGCTGAGCTTCCCGAGGTCGTAGCAGTGGGTGGGCTGGCCGAGCTCGAACATGACGTAGTTCGAGATGTCCACAGGCAGCGAGATGGAGCGCACGCCGGCAAGGCGCAGGCGCGAGACCATCCACTGCGGGGTGGCGCGCGTGGGGTCGATGCCGCGCACCGTGCGCGCCACGAACCGGTCGCAGCCGGGCACGCCGTAGATGGGCGCCTCGTCGCTGAGCACGACGCCGTAGCCCCCCTCGAGCGCCTCGGGCGCGGCCACGAGGCTGGCCGGGTCGGTGGACTCGGTGCCGGTCGCGTGCGAGTACTCGCGGGCGATGCCGCGGATCGAGAAGCAGTAGCTGCGGTCCGGGGTCACGTTGATCTCGGCGGCCTCGTCGGTCAGGCCGAGGAGCTCGAGCGCGTCCGTGCCGACTTCGGGGTCGAGGCCGATGCGGGACAGCACGAGGATGCCGTCATGGTCGTCGCCGATGCCGAGTTCTCGGACCGAGGCGATCATGCCCGCGGAGACGTGGCCATAGGTCTTGCGCGCGGCGATGTGGAAGTCGCCGGGGAGCGTTGCGCCCGGCAGCGTCACGACGACCTTGTCGCCGGGGGCGAAGTTGTGGGCACCGCACACGATCCCCTGGACGCCGGAGGGGTCGATGCCCTTGCCGACGAGCGTCTGCTCCTGGCCCTCGGGCACCACGCGGACCTGGCACCAGTTGATGGTCTTGCCGTTGCTCTGCGGCTCCTTCTCGGCGCTGAGCACCTGGCCGACGACGATCGGCCCGCGGATCGAGTCCGAGGGGCGGTGGACGGCCTCCTCCTCGAGGCCGACCTTCACCAGGTCGGCCATGAGGTCCTCGGCGGTCGCGCCGGCGGGGAGCTGCGTGTACTCGCGCAGCCACGAAAGGGGGATTCGCATTGGACTAGATCTCCATCCCGAAGTGCTCGCTGAAGCGGACGTCGCCCTCGATCATGTCGTGCATGTCGGCGACCTCGTTGCGGAACATGAGCGTGCGCTCGATTCCCATGCCGAACGCGAAGCCCGAGTACTCCTCGGGGTCGATGCCCGCGGCGCGCAGCACGTTGGGGTTGACCATGCCGCAGCCGCCCCACTCGATCCAGCGCGGGCCGCCCTTGGCGCCGGGGTGCCAGATGTCCAGCTCGGCGCTCGGCTCCGTGAACGGGAAGTAGTTGGGGCGCAGGCGGATCTGGGCCTCCTCGCCGAACATCTGCCGCGCGAAGTGCTCGAGGGTTCCGCGCAGGTCCGCCATCGAGAGGCCCTTGTCGATCGCGAGGCCCTCGAACTGGTGGAAGACGGGCGTGTGCGTCGCATCCAGCTCGTCCGTGCGGAACACGCGCCCGGGGCACAGGACGTAGACCGGCAGTTCGCGCTCGAGCATCGAGCGGACCTGGACCGGGGACGTGTGCGTGCGCAGGAGGAGGTGCGCCTCGGGCGGCTCGACGAAGAACGTGTCCTGCATCTCGCGCGCGGGGTGGTCCGGCTTGAAGTTGAGCGCGTCGAAGTTGAACCACTCCGACTCGAGCTCAGGGCCCTCGGCGATCTCCCAGCCCATGCCGACGAAGATGTCGCTCACGCGGTCCTGCAGGGTCGAGAGCGGGTGGCGTGCGCCCGCGCGTCGACGGCGGGGGGCAGCCGTGACGTCCACGGTCTCCTCGATGAGGATGCGGGCGTCGTCCTCGGCCTCGAGGACGGCCTGGCGCTCGGCGACGGCCTTGTTGACCCGGCCGCGGGCGCCTCCGACGATCTTGCCGGCCGCAGCCTTGGACTCCTTGGGCAGCGAGCCGATCTCACGGTTCGCGAGCGCGAGCGGGGACTTCTCCCCGGTGTGCGCGATGCGGGCGCTCTTGAGCTGCTCGAGGTCGCCGGCGGCGGCGATGGCGGCCAGTGCGTCCTCGACAGCCGCGCTGACGGCGGCCTCGTCGACGGGATCGGGGACACTCGGGGCGGTCACGGGAACCTCAGTCTCGGCGGAAGGTGGCGTTGTCTCGGGCACCCGCCAAGTCTATTCCACGGCTACGATGCCCCTGTGCGACTCGAGGACATCCGGGGCATCCGCGCTATGCGGGACATCCGGGGCATCGGCAGCGCAGCACGCGCCGCGCTCAACACCGCGAACCTCTCGACGCCGCTGGGCCTGGCGCTCGCGGCGGCCGCGCGCACGCCCCTGCGCCGTGGGCCCGGCGGGCTGTTCATCGCCGAGCACTACCGCCCCCGCCTGCCCGCTGCCGCCGCGTTCGTGGTCGGCAACGTCGTCTTCACCCGCGGGCGCGCGGAGGACCTGCTGGCGCGGCCTGCGCTGTTCGGCCACGAGGCGCGCCATGCAACCCAGTACGCGGCATGCCTCGGGCTGCCATTCCTCCCCCTCTACGCCGTCGCCGCCGCCTACTCGGCGGCGCGCACGGGCAACCCCGGCTCGCTCAACCCGTTCGAGCAGATCGCTGGGCTCGAAGCGGGAGGCTACCCCCGCCGTCGCACGCGCCCCCTGCCCCCGCCGGCCAGCACGCCCGCTGGGTCCCACAGACACGGAGTGAGGAAGCCATGACACCCGAGGAAGCCGCGCCCCGCGGCGCACACACCGTCACCGTCGTCGGCACCGGCTCTGCCCGGCTCGTCCCGGACCGCGCACTCGTCCGGCTCGGGATCGAGACCAGGTCCGTGCACCTCTCCGAGGCGTACGCCCGCGCAGCGAGCGCCGCGCGGGCCGTCGTCGACGCGGCGACGGGGGCCGGCGTCGACCGAGTGGACCTCGCCACGAGCGGCCTCGGCGTGACGAGCGAGACGGCCTGGAGCGAGGGCCACGGGCCGCATGTGACCGGCTACGCCACGACCACGTCGCTCACGCTCGCGGTGCGGGACCTCGACCGCGTCGGCGCGCTCCTCGAGGCGGTCGTCGCTGCAGGCGGCGACGCGCTCCGGATCCACGGGCTGGCCCTCGAGGCATCGGACGCGGCGGCGGCGGAGGCCGCTGCGCAGGAGGCGGCCTGGAAGGACGCGCTCGCGGCGGCCGAACGGCTCGCCCGGCTCGCGGGGCGCCGCCTCGGACGCGTGGTCAGCATCGACGCCGGCACCGCACAGGGCGGGCCCGGCGAACCAGTCCCGCTCCGGCGCGTGGCCTTCGCGGCGGTGGGAGAGGCGATGCCCGTGGAGGCCGGGACGGCGGAGGTCGCCGCAACCCTCACGGCAGTGTGGGAGCTCGAAGGCTGAGCCCGCGGCGGGGCGGGGGTTGACACATCTTCGAAGATGTCTTCGAATAGCTGGCATGCGATGGAACACGCAGTCGGTCCGGGAGTCGCCGAATGATGACGCCCTGGCCGCGCCGGCCCAGATGCCCCTCCTCCCCCTGGCGGGGGCACTGCGGACCGTGAGGACGCCGGAGTTCCACGGGATCACCTTCCACGAGGTCGCCGCGAAATCGGCGCTCAACAAGGTGCCGCCGGCGTCCTCCATGCCGTTCCGGTGGACCGTCAACCCGTACCGCGGGTGCAGCCACGCGTGCGTGTACTGCTTCGCGCGCAATACCCATACGTACCTGGACATGGACGCCGGGCTGGACTTCGACCAGCAGCTCGTGGTGAAGGTCAACGTCGGCGAGGTCCTCAGTGCCGAGGTCTCGCGGCCGTCGTGGAAGCGCGAGCACGTGGCCCTGGGCACGAACACAGACCCGTACCAGCGTGCCGAGGGCCGCTACGCGCTCATGCCGGGGATCATCAAGGCGCTCGCGGGGTCCGGCACGCCGTTCTCGATCCTCACGAAAGGGACGCTCCTCGCACGGGACGTCCCCCTGCTCAAGGCGGCCGGCGCAGAAGTGCCCATCGGGACGAGCATCTCCCTCGCGGTCCTCGATCCCGAGCTCCAGGGCGCCCTCGAACCGGGCACGCCGTCCCCCGCCGCCAGGCTGCGGCTCATCTCGCGCCTGCGGGAGGCCGGGCTGACGTGCGGCGTCATGGCGATGCCGATCCTCCCCTGGCTCACCGACTCCGAGGAGCACCTCGACGCGCTCATGGGGTCCCTCGCCTCTGCCGGTGCCACCGGCGTGACGGCGGGGGCGCTGCACCTGCGCCCCGGCACGAGGGA
>NZ_JBDFRB010000022.1:0-34241 GCF_039615075.1 Sinomonas halotolerans
TTGGTTAAGTGGTGAGGACCCCCACCGTGTGGTGGGGGTCCTCGTGAATGGTTGTCCGGCGGTGTCCTACTCTCCCACACTCTCTCGGGTGCAGTACCATCGGCGCTGTGGGTCTTAGCTTCCGGGTTCGGAATGGGACCGGGCGTTTCCCCCACGCTATGACCGCCGTAACCCTGTGTCCCGTCCCCGCCGGTGGCGGGGTGGGAAGCGTGTGGGTCCGTGGTCGGACTGTATTCGGTTGTGGCGGCTCCCCCGGGGGGCGGGGGGTTTGTTGTCTGGGGACCGTAGAGTGGACGCGTGGCAGTGTTCTCTCCGCACCCCCGGGTGTGGGGGTGGTGTGTTGAGGTTGTCGGCCTATTAGTACCGGTCGGCTTCGCAAGTCTTCAGTCCTTGCTTCCACGTCCGGCCTATCAACCCAGTGGTCTGCTGGGGGCCTCTCGGACCAGAGGTCCATGGAAATCTCATCTTGAAGCGGGCTTCCCGCTTAGATGCTTTCAGCGGTTATCCCATCCGAACGTAGCCAACCAGCCGTGCACCTGGCGGTACAACTGGCACACCAGAGGTTCGTCCGTCCCGGTCCTCTCGTACTGAGGACAGCCCTTCTCAGATTTCCTGCGCGCGCAGCGGATAGGGACCGAACTGTCTCACGACGTTCTAAACCCAGCTCGCGTACCGCTTTAATGGGCGAACAGCCCAACCCTTGGGACCTACTCCAGCCCCAGGATGCGACGAGCCGACATCGAGGTGCCAAACCATGCCGTCGATATGGACTCTTGGGCAAGATCAGCCTGTTATCCCCGAGGTACCTTTTATCCGTTGAGCGACGGCCCTTCCACGAGGTGCCGCCGGATCACTAGTCCCGACTTTCGTCCCTGCTCGAGATGCCTCTCTCACAGTCAAGCCCCCTTGTGCACTTGCACTCGACACCTGGTTGCCGACCAGGCTGAGGGGACCTTTGGGCGCCTCCGTTACCCTTTGGGAGGCAACCGCCCCAGTTAAACTACCCATCAGGCACTGTCCCTGACCCGGATCACGGGCCGAGGTTAGATGTCCAAAGCGACCAGAGTGGTATTTCAACGATGACTCCACCCGGACTGGCGTCCGGGCTTCACAGTCTCCCACCTATCCTACACAAGCCGCTCCGAACACCAATACCAAACTATAGTGAAGGTCTCGGGGTCTTTCCGTCCTGCTGCGCGTAACGAGCATCTTTACTCGTAGTGCAATTTCGCCGAGTTCACGGTCGAGACAGCGGGGAAGTCGTTACTCCATTCGTGCAGGTCGGAACTTACCCGACAAGGAATTTCGCTACCTTAGGATGGTTATAGTTACCACCGCCGTTTACTGGGGCTTGAATTCTCCGCTTCGCTCCGAAGAGCTGACGGGTCCTCTTAACCTTCCAGCACCGGGCAGGAGTCAGTCCGTATACATCGTCTTGCGACTTCGCACGGACCTGTGTTTTTAGTAAACAGTCGCTTCCCCCTGGTCTCTGCGACCCCTACCCGCTCCCCGCAGCGCGTGCGGTTCACGGTTGGGGTCCCCCTTCTCCCGAAGTTACGGGGGCATTTTGCCGAGTTCCTTGACCGTGATTCTCTCGATCGCCTTGGTATTCTCTACCTGATCACCTGTGTCGGTTTGGGGTACGGGCGGCTGGGACCTCGCGTCGATGCTTTTCTCGGCAGCATAGGATCACCCGATCCCCCCGTGAGGGGGTCCCGTCAGATCTCAGGCTTCGTGCGCGGCGGATTTGCCTGCCGCGCGCCCTACATCCTTGGACCAGGTCTACCATCGCCTGGCCGGGCTGCCTTCCTGCGTCACACCTGTTAATACGCTTGCCTCGCAGCTCTGGGTCCCGCGCGCACCCCCCGGTGCAGGTCCCGAAGGACCCGCGGTGGGGGGGATTGGGCGGTCAGCATCGGCTGTCCGGCATGGGCGGTCCTTCGCCGGTACGGGAATATCAACCCGTTGTCCATCGACTACGCCTGTCGGCCTCGCCTTAGGTCCCGACTTACCCAGGGCAGATTAGCTTGACCCTGGAACCCTTGATCATCCGGCGGACGGGTTTCCCACCCGTCTTTCGCTACTCATGCCTGCATTCTCACTCGTGCGGCCTCCACCACTCGGTCACCCGGCGGCTTCGCTGCCCGCACGACGCTCCCCTACCCAGCCCCACCCCTGAACCACGAAGGCTAGGGTTCACGTGGGACTGCCACGGCTTCGGCGGTGTGCTTGAGCCCCGCTACATTGTCGGCGCGGAATCACTTGACCAGTGAGCTATTACGCACTCTTTCAAGGGTGGCTGCTTCTAAGCCAACCTCCTGGTTGTCTGGGCAACTCCACATCCTTTCCCACTTAGCACACGCTTGGGGGCCTTAGCCGGTGGTCTGGGCTGTTTCCCTCTCGACTACGAAGCTTATCCCCCGCAGTCTCACTGCTGCGCTCTCACTTGCCGGCATTCGGAGTTTGGCTGACGTCAGTAACCTTGTGGGGCCCATCGGCCATCCAGTAGCTCTACCTCCGGCAAGAAACACGCAACGCTGCACCTAAATGCATTTCGGGGAGAACCAGCTATCACGGAGTTTGATTGGCCTTTCACCCCTACCCACAGCTCATCCCCTCCATTTTCAACTGAAGTGGGTTCGGTCCTCCACGACGTCTTACCGTCGCTTCAACCTGGCCATGGGTAGATCACTCCGCTTCGGGTCTAGACCACGCCACTGAACGCCCTGTTCAGACTCGCTTTCGCTACGGCTCCCCCACACGGGTTAACCTCGCGACATGGCACTAACTCGCAGGCTCATTCTTCAAAAGGCACGCCATCACCGGTACAGCGCCCAAGGGCGCAGCCGGCTCTGACGGTTTGTAGGCGCACGGTTTCAGGTACTGTTTCACTCCCCTCCCGGGGTACTTTTCACCTTTCCCTCACGGTACTGGTCCGCTATCGGTCATCGGGTAGTATTCAGGCTTATCAGGTGGTCCTGACAGATTCGCACGGGATTCCTCGGGCCCCGTGCTACTTGGGGACATCCGCAAGGGCGGCAGACAAGCGTTACGGCTACGGGACTCACACCCTCTCCGGCCGGCCGTTCAAGACCGTTCGCCTACACTCCTGCACCACACCCCCGGCCACCGGCAGATGACCGAAGCAGAGCCCCACAACCCCCGACGCGCAACCCCTGCCGGGTATCACGCACGCCGGGTTTGGCCCCATCCGCGTTCGCTCGCCACTACTGACGGAATCACTGTTGTTTTCTCTTCCTGCGGGTACTGAGATGTTTCACTTCCCCGCGTTCCCCCCACACCGTCTATGCGTTCAACGGCAGGTCACCACACCACCTCTCGGCGCATGGCGGGGTTTCCCCATTCGGACACCCTGGGATCACAGTCCGGTTATCGACTCCCCCAGGCTTATCGCAGATTCCCACGTCCTTCATCGGCTCCCGATGCCAAGGCATCCACCGTGCGCCCTTGGAAACTTCAACACAGAAGAAAACCAAGGACACCCACACGGGGCGCCCTACAAATTCAATTCGGCAAAACAACACCGCGCCACCCCGCCCCGGCCCCGGGACACGCCCGGGAACAGGGACAAACGGCGACGCGGCAGAAGAAATTGCTAGATGCTCGCGTCCACTATACAGTTCTCAAACAACAAACCACTCGACCCGCACCACGGCGCGCGCACAGCGCACCGCAGCCCAGGAAGGCAGCCACCAGGGCTGTTGCCCCAGGACCCAACAGCGTGCCAAGGACCCCACCCCCACCCGGGCACCCCCGCGCTCTCCAGCCCACCCCGACAAGGCCGGGGAGGGCGTACTGGCGCACAGGGCACACCGTGCAGGGCACGGGCCACGAATCCGTTGACGTTCCACCCATGAGCACCCACCGGAAGACATGCGCTCCCGCAGCGGGCATTCACCTGGCACCGGACGCACCGGCCTGTGCAGGCCGGCACCCCAGATGCGAGGGGCTCCTTAGAAAGGAGGTGATCCAGCCGCACCTTCCGGTACGGCTACCTTGTTACGACTTAGTCCCAATCGCCAGTCCCACCTTCGACGGCTCCCTCCCACAAGGGGTTGGGCCACCGGCTTCGGGTGTTACCGACTTTCGTGACTTGACGGGCGGTGTGTACAAGGCCCGGGAACGTATTCACCGCAGCGTTGCTGATCTGCGATTACTAGCGACTCCGACTTCATGGGGTCGAGTTGCAGACCCCAATCCGAACTGAGACCGGCTTTCTGGGATTGGCTCCACCTCACAGTATCGCAACCCTTTGTACCGGCCATTGTAGCATGCGTGAAGCCCAAGACATAAGGGGCATGATGATTTGACGTCGTCCCCACCTTCCTCCGAGTTGACCCCGGCAGTCTCCCATGAGTCCCCACCCGAAGTGCTGGCAACATGGAACGAGGGTTGCGCTCGTTGCGGGACTTAACCCAACATCTCACGACACGAGCTGACGACAACCATGCACCACCTGTGAACCGGCCCCGAAGGGAAGCCCCATCTCTGGGACGGTCCGGCACATGTCAAGCCTTGGTAAGGTTCTTCGCGTTGCATCGAATTAATCCGCATGCTCCGCCGCTTGTGCGGGCCCCCGTCAATTCCTTTGAGTTTTAGCCTTGCGGCCGTACTCCCCAGGCGGGGCACTTAATGCGTTAGCTGCGGCGCAGAAACCGTGGAATGGCCCCCACACCTAGTGCCCAACGTTTACGGCATGGACTACCAGGGTATCTAATCCTGTTCGCTCCCCATGCTTTCGCTCCTCAGCGTCAGTTACAGCCCAGAGACCTGCCTTCGCCATCGGTGTTCCTCCTGATATCTGCGCATTTCACCGCTACACCAGGAATTCCAGTCTCCCCTACTGCACTCCAGCCTGCCCGTACCCACTGCAGACCCGGGGTTGAGCCCCGGGCTTTCACAGCAGACGCGACAAGCCGCCTACGAGCTCTTTACGCCCAATAATTCCGGATAACGCTCGCGCCCTACGTATTACCGCGGCTGCTGGCACGTAGTTAGCCGGCGCTTCTTCTGCAGGTACCGTCACTTGCGCTTCTTCCCTACTGAAAGGGGTTTACAACCCGAAGGCCGTCATCCCCCACGCGGCGTCGCTGCATCAGGCTTCCGCCCATTGTGCAATATTCCCCACTGCTGCCTCCCGTAGGAGTCTGGGCCGTGTCTCAGTCCCAGTGTGGCCGGTCACCCTCTCAGGCCGGCTACCCGTCGTCGCCTTGGTAGGCCATCACCCCACCAACAAGCTGATAGGCCGCGAGCCCATCCAAGACCGCACAAGGCTTTCCACCCCCCACCATGCGATGAGGAGTACTATCCGGTATTAGACCCAGTTTCCCAGGCTTATCCCAGAGTCAAGGGCAGGTTGCTCACGTGTTACTCACCCGTTCGCCACTAATCCACCCCCGAAAGGGCTTCATCGTTCGACTTGCATGTGTTAAGCACGCCGCCAGCGTTCATCCTGAGCCAGGATCAAACTCTCCGTCAAAAAAACAGAAACCAGCCGGACAGACGGGAAAACGCCCACCCCGGCCAGCAAATCCAAAACTGGCAAAAACAAGACGACCACACCCACGGGGGTGGGCAGGCCGCCCAATGTATCAACCAAAAAAATGGCATCAACGAACTTGGCACACTATTGAGTTCTCAAACAACAGACCGCTACCGGTAAAACCACCGCAACCGCGCTGGCCCCTCCCGGAGCAACTTCTCCAACTTACCAGAGGCTCTCTGCCGAACCAAATTCCGTTCTCCGGATCCGATTCATTCGAAAGTCTCCCCCCAGCCGTTCATGGCCGCGCAGAAGCGCTGCCGTCTCCGGCTGTCAGAGTGGGGGTCGGCCGCCTTGCTGGGCTCCCGATCTCTCGGGCCCGCCGCGGCGACTCGAAGAACATTACCGGGCCGCTCGGGGCAGTGCAAATCGGGCTCGGACGCCCGGGCGTGTCGCGCTTTGCCGCCCCGCAGCGCCCCGGCTCCGCTGCTGCACGCTGAGGCGGAGACCCCATCCGCATCGTCGCCCGCATCCGGGGCTGCTCCACATGTGGACTCGAGGCGGCCTGGAGCGCCGGCGTGGTCTGAGCGCCGCTGGCCAGGACCCCAAGACGCCCGAGAACACCGCGACCAGCCCGCCATGGGCCCGAAACGCGAAGAGGGCGGCACCCGGAATGGGTGCCGCCCTCTCGGACGGATGGTCAGGGGTCCCGATGCTCGATCAGGCCCTGACGCCCGCAGCTGGTCTTACCAGGACGACTTGGTGACGCCCGGGAGCTCGCCCTTGTGCGCCATCTCGCGGAAGCGGACGCGGGAGATCCCGAACTTCTGGAACGTGCCGCGGGGGCGGCCGTCGATCTGGTCGCGGTTGCGGAGGCGGACCGGGGAAGCGTCGCGGGGAAGCTTCTGCAGGCCGAGGCGGGCAGCCTCGCGGGCCTCGTCGGTCGCGTTCTCGTCGATGAGCGTCTTCTTCAGCTCGGCGCGCTTGGCGGCGTAGCGGTCAACGATCACCTTGCGCTGCTCGTTGCGGGCAATCTTGGACTTCTTGGCCATGTGCTTAGCGCTCCTCTCGGAAGTCGACGTGCTTGCGGACGACCGGGTCGTACTTCTTCATGACGAGACGGTCCGGGTCGTTGCGGCGGTTCTTGCGGGTCACGTAGGTGTAGCCCGTGCCGGCCGTCGACTTCAGCTTGATGATGGGACGCGCGTCCTTGTCCTTCTTGGCCATCAGAGCTTCACACCCTTCGCAAGCAGCTCGGCGACAACCGCGTCAATGCCGCGGACGTCGATGGTCTTGATGCCACGGGCCGACACCGTCAGGGTGACGTTGCGGCGCAGGGACGGGACCCAGTAGCGCTTCTTCTGGATGTTCGGGTCGAACCGACGCTTGGTGCGGCGGTGCGAGTGGGAAATGCTGTGACCGAACGCGGGCGATGCCCCGGTCACCTGGCAATGCGCTGCCATGTTTCGCTCCTCCAAGGTGTAGTCAAACAGTTGCAGTAAAAATGACGGTCCGCAGATGCGTCCCGCCACCTCGATGCACCGTTCGTTCTGCAGCTTTCCGGAGGGTGACCAGGCGGGGTGAGAACCAGCCGAAGTTCCTCGCCGCGGTTAGACGGTGACTTCAGTGCCGAGAAGTGGACTCCACTGCATACGACAGCCTTAAATACTAGGCCCCTCGCCGGGTCGCCGCAAATCACGCCCGTCGGACCGGCGCTGGCCCCCTCCGCGCCCCTTCGGCGCCCCTCGGTGCCGCTGGGCCCCACGCGGCCGACGGCGACCCACGCCTCACGCGGGCAGGCAGCGGCGGGCGGGTGCCCGGCGTCGTGCGCCCTCCAGGCCGGCTTACACGCACACGGGACGGTACGCGGGATCCGCCGGCCCGTCCTGCAGGAGAGCGTTGGAGACGAGCGCCCAGGCGTTGGGGTCGTTCGGGATCTGGTCGTGCTCGATCACGTCCAGCGGGCAGTAGTCCTGCAGCACGAGGTTGGTGACCTGCTTCGCCGGCCCGGCGAGGGCCTGGCTCGTGTAGGGGGTGACGACCTCGTCGTACCGGGTCGCGATGACCGTGTAGGCCGGCCCGGGGACCGTGTCACCGATCGCGTTCAGCTCCGCCATGAACTCGCTTCCGGCGTACTGGTCGGCGCAGGCCGCGCAGAGCGCGCTGCTCGCCTCGGTGTCGAGCACGGCGCCGGTCGGCGACGGTGCGAGCAGCCCCTGAGTGCCGTGGTTCGAGGGCGCGAGGCCGATGAGGTGGTGCACCTTCTTCGCCCCGCCCAGGAAGCCCATGTAGTAGCGCGGCATCATGCCGCCCTGGCTGTGGCCCACCAGGTCCACCTGGCGCGCGCCGGTGGCGCCGAGGACGGCGTCCACGAACCGGCCCAGCTCCGCCGCGGAGTCCCGCACGGGCCCGGAAGCGGGGACGCCGTTGACGATCCCGTAGTCCAGCGCGAAGACGCAGTAGCCCTGCTGCTTGAGCACGGGCGCAAGGGTGGACCAGTTCTTCTCGGCCGACTCGAAGGTCCCGGGCACGAGGACCACCGGGCGGGGGTGGACGGCAGAGGGGACGCAGGTCCAGTCGTTGGCGCCGGGAGGGTCGCCGGGAAGCGCGTCCGCGGCTGCGGCGTGCGGGATGGCGGGAGGCCCGACGGCGGGCGTCACCGCGGGGGCGAGCGAGGCACCGAGGGCGAGGGCGGCGGCTGCGAGCAGGGATGGGAAGCGGGTGCGGAACAAGGGCGTCCTCCGGATTCTCCGCCGCGGCACCGTTGCCGCGGTCCGAATACTACTGTCCAGTAACTTTGCCCTCGGGGCAAGAGGGTGGAACTGGCACCCTACCCGCGGGTAACGCCGCGGCGTAGGATGGTCGGACAGCTGAAGGGTCACCGGCCCACGGCGGCCCCGCATCACTTCCTGGGGGCTGCCATGACCACGCACACCGACCCGAACCCCGCGCAGGCAGCGGAGCCCGGCTGGGACGAGTCCCGCGCCGTGGCCGAGGCGGGCCGGCAGACCGAGTGGAAGCGCCCGAGCTTCGCCAAGGCCCTCTATCTGGGCGATTTCCAGTGGGACCTCATCCATCCCCTCCCCGAGCCGGGCCCCACGGCGTCCGCAGAGGGCGAGGAATTCCTCCGCCGCGTCGAGGAGCTCGTCCGCACCATGGACGGCGCGCGGATCGAGGCCGAGGACAGGGTCCCCGACGAGTACCTCAGGGCCCTCGCAGACATCGGCGCGTTCGGCATGAAGATCCCGAAGGAGTACGGAGGCCTCGGGCTGTCGCTCGGCTTCTACGGGCGGGCGCTCATGCTGATCGGAGGTGTCCACCCCAGCCTCGGCGCGCTCCTGTCCGCCCACCAGTCGATCGGGGTCCCCGAGCCCGTGAAGATGTTCGGCAGCCCCGAGCAGAAGCAGGCCTTCCTCCCTCGCTGCGCAGCCGGGGCGGTGACGGCGTTCCTCCTCACGGAGCCGGACGTCGGCTCCGACCCGGCGCGCCTCACCACCACGGCGGTGCTCTCCGAGGACGGGCAGGAGTACGTCCTGGACGGCTCCAAGCTGTGGACCACGAACGGCGTCATCGCGGAGCTCGTCGTCATCATGGCGAAGGTCCTCCCCCATCCGGCGGCGGGGGACCAGCCCGCGGGCGACGGCGGCATCACGGCCTTCGTGGTCGAGATGGACTCCCCCGGCATCACGGTGGAGAACCGCAACTCCTTCATGGGCCTCAGAGGCCTCGAGAACGGCGTCACCCGGTTCGACTCGGTCCGCGTGCCCGCCGCCCACCGCGTGGGCCGCGAGGGACAGGGGCTCAAGATCGCCCTGACCACGCTCAACACGGGCCGCCTCTCCATCCCTGCCCTGTGCGCCGGCGGGGCGAAGTGGGCCCTCAGGATCGCGCGCGGGTGGACGGCGGCGCGCGTGCAGTGGGGCCGGCCGATCGGCGAGCACGAGGCCGTGGCCTCGAAGGTCGCGTTCATCGCGGCCACCGCGTACGCGCTCGAGTCGGTGTTCGAGGTCTCCGCCGCCCTCGCCGACGCCGGGATGAAGGACGTGCGGATCGAGGCGGCGCTCGCGAAGCTGTGGTCCTCCGAGATGGCGTACACCGTCGCCGACGAGCTCCTGCAGATCCGCGGCGGGCGCGGCTACGAGACGGCAGAGTCCCTGCGCGCCCGCGGCGAGCGCGCCGTCCCCGCCGAGCAGCTCGTCCGGGATCTGCGCATCAACAGGATCTTCGAAGGGTCCACCGAGATCATGCGCCTGCTGATCGCGCGCGAAGCGGTGGATGCGCACCTCGCCGCCGCGGGAGACCTCGCACGCAAGGACGCGACCCTCGGGGAGCGGATCCGCGCCGCCCGTGACGCCTCGGGCTTCTACGCGCGCTGGCTGCCCAGGCTCCTGGCCGGCGAGGGCCTCGACCCCCGTGCATACCGCGAGCACGGCCCGCTCGCGCCGCACCTGCGGTACATCGAGCGGGCCTCGCGCCGGCTGGCGCGGCACACGTTCGCGGGGATGGGCCGCTGGCAGGTGGCCCTCGAGCACCGGCAGGGCTTCCTCGGACGGATCGTGGACATCGGCGCCGAGTTGTTCGCCATGGCGGCGGCATGCACGCGGGCCGAGCAGCTCCGTGCGACCGGCGCCCCCGGGGCAGGGACGGCGTGCGAGCTCGCGGTCGCGTTCTGCGGCCAGTCCCAGCACCGGGTCGAGGCGCTCTTCGCCGCGCTGTGGGACAACACGGACGACGCCGACCGTCGCCTCGCCCATCGCGTCCTCGCCGGGGACTTCGCGTGGCTCGAGGAGGGCGTGGTGGACCCATCCGAGGGCACCGGTCCCTGGATCGCGCCCCGGCCGGAGGGGGCGAGCACGAAGCCGGACCTGCGGCGGAGGCCCAGGTGAGGACCGTGAGCCGGTCCTCGCGGGTCAGGGCCGCTGTGCTGTGGCAGCCTCCGGTGCCGTGACAGCGCGCGCCGCCCTGCGCCGTCGTACGAGCGGGTAGACCGCGAGGAGCAGCGCGAGCGCTCCGAGGCTGAGCCAGACCTGGGGCGCGGTGGCGGGCTCGACCGCCATGAGGACGACGATGAGGACGACGGCGGCGAGGACCACCGCGTTGAGCCACGGGTGCAGCCACATCTTCAGGCTCAGGCCGGCGCACTCCTCGGCGGTCATGCGGTTGCGCAGGCGCCATTGCGTGAGGGCGACGAACGCGTACACGAACAGCGCCACACAGCCGGCGGAGTTCATGATGAAGTCGAAGATCGCCTTCGGGGCCGCATAGTTCGCGGCGATCGCGACGTAGCCGACGACGGTCGAGAGCAGGATCGCCTTCCAGGGCACCCCCGCGCGGGTCCGGTCGTCGACCCAGCGCGGCGCATAACCGTGCTTCGAGAGCGCGAACAGCATCCGGGAACCGGAGTAGAGGCCCGAGTTGAGCACCGAGAGGGCTGCGGTCAGCACGACGGCGTTCATCACCTGCTCGGCTCCGGGGAGCCCGAACCGCCCGAAGGCATAGGCGAACGGGCTCACCTCCGAGGGGAGCTCGTCCCACGGAACGATCATGAGCAGGATCGCGACCGAGCCGATGTAGAAGAGCAGGATGCGCCACACGACCGTGTTGGTCGACTTGGCCACGGCCTTGGCCGGCTGGTCGGACTCGGCGGCGGCCATCGTGACGATCTCGGTCCCGAAGTAGCTGAAGATGACCACCGCGACGCCGTTGAGCACCGCCGTCCAGCCGAAGGGCATGAACCCGTGGTCGGTGAGGTGGGCGACGGCGCCAGTCGAGCCGGGGATGACGCCCAGGACGTAGAGGGTGCCGACGCCGAGGAATACGACGATTGTGGTGACCTTGACCGATGCCAGCCAGAACTCGGTCTCGCCGAACGACCGCAGCGAGAGCAGGTTGGTGAGGGTGAAGAGGAGCATGCCCGCGAGCGCGAACGTCCAGTCCGGCACGTTCGGGAACCAGCCGTTGAAGATCCGGCCCACGACCACCGCCTCGAACGCGACGACGCCGACCCAGAAGTACCAGTAGAGCCACCCGATCGTGAAGCCGGCCCAGTTCCCGAGACCGTCCCGTGCGTACTCCATGAACGACCCGACGACGGGCCGGTTCGTGGACATCTCGCCGAGCATCCGCATGACGAGGACGACGAGCGCCCCGCCGATCGCGTAGGAGAGCAGCGCGGCCGGTCCGGCCGAGCGGATCACCGAGCCCGAGCCGACGAAGAGGCTCGCGCCGATGATCCCGCCGAGGGCGATCATCGTCAGGTGCCGGGGGCGCAGGCTTGCGCGGGGCTCGGACGCCGCTGTCCGGCTCCCAGCGCTCAGCGCCGCAGGGGCTTCTTCTCGGGCGGGCGCAGCCAGGTTGTCGGGTGCCTGCATGCGGATCTCCGTTCCATCGGGGGGCGTTGGGCATGACGCCGATCACAGCGCCCAGTCAGCATGGGCGACGCACGTCACACTGCGCGATGGACTGTTCGGCCCAAGCTGGAGGCGGACGCTGTGCAGAACGTCCTGCGCGAAGCGTCCGGGCCGCGCACCTCACGCGCGCAGCGCGAGCCAGAGGTGCGCGGCCACGTCGGGGTCGTCGAGGTCGACGCCCAGGAGCTCAGCCGCGCGGCCGATCCGATGCCGCACTGAATTGCGGTGGACTCCGAGCTCTCGGGCCGTCGCCTCCCACTGGCCGCGGTGGGCAAGATAGGCCCGGACTGTGGGGAGCAGTCCGCCGCCTGCTTCGGCGAGCGCGTCCACCCACGTGTCCGCCGGGAGCTCGAGTCCGTGGCCCACGCGCACGGCACGGCCCTCGGGGGCGTTGCCCGCGGCTTCGACGACCTGGCCCGCGAGCTCGCGGACGCGCCGGAGCGGGACAGGTCCTCCCCAGGCGCCGCGGGAGCCCGGGGCGAGCCGCGGTCGGGCCGCGTCCGCCGGGAGCAGGACGTGCAGGAGCCCGCCGACCTCGAACCCGAGCGCATCCTGCGGCAGCCCGGGCGGCTCATGGCCGGGGCCGGCCTGCAGTGCGGCGAGGAACACGGTCTCGGGCAAGGCGGTCCCCAGCTGCCCCGCGAGGAGCCGGGCGGCGTCGTCGTGCCCCGCGAGCACGAGGGCGACGAGCATGCCGCGGCTGCGGGACCGCTCCTCCTCAGCCCGCCGCTCCCCTGCGGCGCGGTGGGCGAGGAGGGTCGAGGCGGTGAGGAACAGGTGCCGCTCGGCTGGGGCGAGCTGGCCGCCCCGCCCCACCGCCAGATAGGCGATGGGCTCGACGCCGTCCGACACCGGGTACAGCGCCGCAGACCCCGTGGTGAGCTGGACGGTCGCGGTCGCACCGCGTCGCGCACGTTCCACGGCATCCTTCTCGCGGAGGATCTCGTCGAGCGCGGCCGGGGGCATGGGGCCGGCGCCGTCGGCGGCAGACGAGGCAGGACTCCTCACCCCTCTCCGCCCCGGGGCCGTCCACCCGGACGGCAGGTACGCGACCCAGGTGCCGAGCGCCTGGGCGAGCTCGCGCACGATCGCGGGCTCGGCGTCGTCCTTCGCGGCCGCCCGCGTGAGCGCGACCTGGAGCCCGAGCAGTGCGGTGAGCTCCGCCTCGCCGCCGCGCCGCACGAGTTCCCAGTAGGCACGCGACACGGCCAGGAACGGCGACTCGCGCGGGACGGTGAGCAGCGGCAGGCCGGCGTCGGCGCAGGCCTGCCGCAGCTCGTCGGGGACCATGGCATGCCCCGAGCCGAGCCCGAGCCCCAGCGCGGCGACCCGGCCGGCGACAAGCCTGGCCACGTACGCCCGGACGGCCTCGGCGCGGGCCGCGGCCTCGAGCCCCACGAACTGCAGGCCCACCGTGAGCAGGAGCTCCCCGCCATCGAGGAAGACCGTGGGGTCCTCGAGTTCGGACACGTGGACGCCGGTGAGCTCGACGCGCGGCACGGGCACCGGCCAGTGCGGGACGAGGTCGCCGCGGGCGGCGTCGAGGAGCTGCGCGAGGGTGATCATGCATGGATGATAGGAGACGAACCGCCCCAGCACGGCCGATTTATGGATGAATCGTCCAATGATGGGCGCGCTGAGGGTTCCTACTGTGGTCTCAACCACAGTAGGAGGACCCATGACCACGACAGCCAACGCGACCGCCGTCGTCCGCACCGGCACACAGGCGCCCGCTCCCCCAGCCGTCCCCCAGCGCGCCCGCCGCCTCGCAACCGAGCTGCCCGGGCCGCGCTCGCGCGAGCTCGAGGCCGCCCGCCGCCGCCACGTGACCGACGGCTTCGGCGTGACGCTGCCCGTCTTCATCGACCGGGCCGAGGGCTCGCTGCTCGTCGATGTGGACGGCAACCGGCTCATCGACTTCGCGTCCGGGATCGCCGTGACGAGCGTGGGCGCCGCGAACCCGCGGGTGGCCGAGCGCGCGTCCGCGCAGCTGGCGCGCTTCACCCACACGTGCTTCATGGTCACCGAGTACTCCTCGTTCACCGACGTGTGCGCCTGGCTCAACGCGCACACCCCGGGCGGCTTCGAGAAGCGCACGGCCCTCTTCTCCACCGGGGCGGAGGCGGTCGAGAACGCCGTCAAGATCGCCCGGTCGGCCACGCGCCGGCCCAACGTCCTCGTGTTCGACGAGGCGTACCACGGGCGCACGCAGCTCACGATGGCGATGACCGCCAAGGAGAACCCGTACCGGCTCAACTTCGGGCCGCTGCCGGGCTCTGTCCACCGCGGTCCGACGGCGCCCGCGCACCTCGCGCCTGCCGATCCGGCCGGCGCTGCGGCGTACCTCGCCGACGCGCTCGCCGGGGTCGAGACGGTCCTCGCAGAAGCCGGGGCCGAGACGTTCGCGGCCATGGTCATCGAGCCGCTCCAGGGCGAGGGCGGGTTCGTCGTGCACGCGCCCGGCTTCCTCGCGGGGCTGCGGGACATCGCGACGCGACACGGGATCGTGCTCGTCATCGACGAGATCCAGACCGGCATGGGCCGCACCGGCACGCTCTTCGCGTCCGAGCACGATGGCGTCGCCGGGGACATCACCCTCACCGCGAAGGCCCTCGGCGCCGGCCTCCCCCTGTCCGCCGTGACCGGCCGGGCCGAGCTCATGAACGCGGTCCACGCGGGCGGGCTCGGCGGGACCTACGCCGGCAACCCCGTGGCGTGCGAGGCCGCGCTCGCCGTGTTCGAGCTCCTCGAGGACGGCTCGCTCATGGCCGGCGCCCGCCGGATCGAGGCGGCCGTGCGCGAGCGGTTCGAGCCGCTCGTCGCCGGCGCGCACGCCTCCGTCGGGGCGCACGACGGCGACGGGCTGGCTTCCGCGGAGCCCGCCCCCGAGGCGGGGGCCGGCACCGCCTCGGCCGGCATCGTCTCGGTGCGCGGCCGGGGCGCCATGATGGCGATCGAGCTCGGGGATGCCTCCGGTCCCCGCCCAGACCTCGCGAAGGCCGCGGCCGCCGCCGCCAACGCCGCCGGCGTCCTCACGCTCACGTGCGGGACCCACGGCAACGTCATCCGCCTCCTGCCCCCGCTCGGCATCGAGGCGGACGTGCTCGCGGAGGGCCTCGACGTCCTCGAGGCCGCGGTCCGCGAGGCCCTCTCATGAGAGGGCCGGACGGCGGGCAGTCCGCGGAAGGCGGCGCCGCGCCGTCGTCCGCCGGGGCTGCAGGCTCCGCCCCGCTGGAAGGCGTCCTCGTCGCGGACTTCTCGCGGGTGCTCGCGGGGCCGATGGCGTCGATGACCCTCGCGGACCTGGGGGCGCGGGTGGTGAAGGTCGAGCGGCCCGGGACCGGGGACGACACCCGGCACTGGGGGCCGCCGTTCTCGGCGACCGGCGCCACGTACTTCGAGTCCGTGAACCGGAACAAGGAATCAGTCGAGCTGGACCTCGCTGACCCCCGGGACCGCGCGCTGGCGCGGGAGCTCGCGCTGCGCGCCGACGTGCTCGTGGAGAACTTCAAGCCGGGCAGGCTCGAGCGGCACGGCCTCGGGTACGAGTCCCTGGCCGAACAGAACCCCGGCCTTGTGTACGCGTCGGTCTCGGGGTTCGGGTCCGCTGGCGGGCGGGACCTGCCCGGGTACGACTTCATCGTGCAGGCCCTCGGCGGGCTCATGTCCATCACAGGCCAGCCCGACGGCGTGCCGGGGGCCGGGCCGGTGAAGGCCGGCGTGGCCCTCGTGGACGTGCTCACGGCCAAGGACGCCACGATCGGGATCCTCGCCGCCCTGGCCGAGCGGGCCCGCACGGGACGCGGCCGACGCGTCGAGGTGAACCTCCTCTCCTCGCTGCAGGGGGCGCTCGCGAACCAGGGGCAGGCGTACCTCGGCGCGGGCGTCACGCCCGGGCGGCTGGGCAACGACCATCCCTCGATCGTGCCGTACCAGCTCCTCGCGACCGCCGATGCGCCGCTCGCCGTCGCTGCCGGCAACGACGGGCAGTTCGCCCGGCTGTGCGACGCGATCGGCGCCCCCGAGCTGGCCGCGGACCCGCGCTTCGCGACGAACGCCGCCCGGGTCGCGCACCGAAGCGCACTCGTGCCGCTGCTCGAGGCCGGCCTCGCCACCGCCTCGGCGCGCGTGTGGGAGGACAAGCTGACCGCCCTCGGGGTCCCGGCAGGGCGCGTGGCCGGGATCGGCGAAGGGCTCGACTATGCAGAGTCCCTGGGACTTGAGCCCACCATCCCGGTGCACGACCGCGCCGGGACGGAGGTGGCACGGCAGGTCCGGCACCCCATCACGTGGACCCCTCCCCTGCCGCCCCGCACCCAAGCCCCGCCCGCCCTCGGAGCCGACACGGCCGACGTCGTGCGCTGGCTCCGCGAGTAGCCGCACCAGCGGCGCCACCCGCCCCTCCTCTGTTGTGGGGTCTCTGGCAGGGGGATGTGGGGTCCCTGGCCGTGACCAGAGACCCCACAACCGGACGCCAGAGACCCCACAAGCTCTTGAAAGGAAACCCCGCATGACTGCCACCGCTAGCCTGACGGGCATGGACACTGCCGCAGGCACCGCCAGCTCCGCTGCCCGCCTCCCGGACCCCGCCGACCTCATCTCCTTCGACTCCCTCCTCACCCCCGAGGAGCTCGCACTGCGCGACCGGGTCCGGGCGTTCGTGACGGCCGAGATCAGGCCGAACATCGCCGCCTGGTACGAGGAGGCCCGCTTCCCGCTCGAGATCGTGCCGGAGATGGCGAAGCTCGGCCTGCTCGGGATGCACCTGACCGGCTACGGCTGCGCGGGCCGCTCCGCGGTCGAGTACGGCCTTGCCGGTGCCGAGCTCGAGGCCGGCGACTCCGGCCTGCGGACCTTCGTCTCGGTGCAGGGATCCCTCGCGATGTCCGCGATCCACAAGCACGGCTCCGAGGAGCAGAAGCGTCAGTGGCTCCCGGCCATGGCCGCGGGCGAGGCGATCGGATGCTTCGGCCTCACCGAGCCCACCGCCGGCTCCGACCCGGGCTCGATGACGACGTTCGCCCGCCGCGACGGCTCCGGCGAGAGGGCCGACTGGGTCATCTCGGGCACGAAGCGCTGGATCGGCCTCGCGAACGTCGCGAAGGTCGCCGTCATCTGGGCGATGACCGACGACGGCGTGCGCGGCTTCGTCGTCCCGACCGGCACGAAGGGCTACACGGCCACCCCGATCGAGCCCAAGCTCTCCATGCGCGCCTCGATCCAGTGCGAGATCGCCCTCGACGAGGTCCGCCTGCCCCACGACGCCGTCCTGCCCGGGGCAACGGGCCTCAAGGGGCCGTTCTCGTGCCTCAACGAGGCCCGCTACGGCATCATCTGGGGCGCGATGGGCGCCGCCCGGGACGCGTTCGAGGACGCCCTCGCCTACTCCAAGGAGCGCCTCCAGTTCGGCAGGCCGCTCGCCGGGTACCAGCTCACCCAGGCCAAGCTCGTCGACATGGCCCTCGAGATCAACAAGGGCTTCCTCCTCGCCCTGCACCTCGGCCGGCTCAAGGACGCCGGGAAACTGGCCCACCACCAGATCTCCGTGGGCAAGCTCAACAACTGCCGCGAGGCCATCGAGATCTGCCGCGAGGCCCGCACCATCCTCGGCGGCAACGGCATCACCCTCGAGCACTCGCCCCTGCGCCACGCCAACAACCTCGAATCCGTGCGCACCTACGAGGGCACCGACGAGGTCCACACCCTCATCCTCGGCCAGCAGCTCACGGGCGAGGCGGCATTCCGGTGAGCCCGCAGACTGTCGCCTCTGTCCCCGCAGCGCACGACGCCGCACCCGTCGCCGCACCAGTCCCAGCTCCCGTTCCACTGCGCCTCCTGATCGGCGGGGAGTGGGTGGCGGGCGACGGCGGCCCGCTCACCTCGGCCAACCCGGCCCGCCCCGGGCAGGTGGTGGCGGAGGGCACCCAAGCCGTGCCGGCCGACGTCGACCGCGCCATGCGCGCAGCCCGTGCAGCCTCGCGCGAGTGGGCGCGTACGCCGATCCACGAGCGCGGCGCCGTCCTGGCCCGCGCCGCGGGCGAGCTCGAGGCCCGGGCCGGCGCGCTCGGGCTCGAGCTGGCCCGCGAGGAGGGCAAGACCGTCCCCGAGGGCACGGGCGAGGTGCTGCGTGCGGCCCAGATCCTGCGGTACTGCTCGGGCGAGGGCGACCGCACGGCCGGGGAGCACTTCGCTTCCCCGCGCCGCGGCGAGCGGATCCTCGTGACGCGCAAGCCGCTCGGCGTCGTCGGGATCGTCACGCCGTTCAACTTCCCGATCGCCATCCCGGCCTGGAAGCTCGCCCCCGCCCTCGTGCACGGGAACGCCGTGGTGTGGAAGCCGGCGTCGGCCGTGCCGCTGCTCGCGATGCGGCTCGCGGAGTCCCTCGACAGCGCGGGGCTGCCCGCGGGGGTGCTGAACCTCCTCATCGGGCCCGGCGTGCTCGGAACGGAGCTCGTGCGGCATCCAGGGCTGGACGGGCTCTCGTTCACGGGGTCGACCGGTGTGGGCCGGACCCTCGCCGGGGAGGCCGCCTCCCGCGGGGTCCCGTTCCAGGGCGAGATGGGCGGGAAGAACGCGGCGATCGTGCTCGCGGACGCGGATCTGGACCTCGCCGCCGAGCAGGTCCTGTTCGGCGCTTTCCGCTCGACGGGGCAGAAGTGCACCGCGACCTCGCGGCTCATCCTCGCGGCGGACATCGCCGACCCCTTCCTCGCACGGCTGACCACCCGGCTCGACGCCTGGCGCACCGGGGACCCGACCGAGGCGGGCGTGCACATGGGCCCGCTCGTCACGGATGCCGCCGCTCAGTCGGTGCGCGATGCCGTCGCGGCGGCGGAGTCCGACGGCGCGCGGGTGCTCTACCGCGGGCAGGCGCCGGCGGAGGGCACGGCCGAGGGGGCGGCATTCGTCCCGCCGACCATCCTCGAGGTCGACGCGGAGGGCGCCGACAACCTGGTCTGGCGCGAGGAGCTCTTCGGGCCTGTGCTCGCGGTGCGGCGGGCGGCGTCGGCCGAGGAGGCCTTCGCCCTCGCGGAGGACTCCGAGTTCGGGCTCTCCGCGGCGCTGTTCACGCGGGACATCGCCACCGCCCTCGACGCCGTAGACTCCCTCGACGTCGGCATCCTCCATGTCAACTCCGAGTCCGCCGGCGCGGACCCGCACGTGCCGTTCGGCGGGGCGAAGAAGTCCGGGTACGGACCCAAGGAGCAGGGCGGGGCCTCGAAGGAGTTCTTCACCCACACCACGACCGTGTACCTGCGGGGGTAGGAGCGCCGCGCTCAGGGCGGCTCCGGCGGGTCCGTCCCCTAGGGGACGGACCGCGACGGGGCGGTCGGCCCTGCCCCTCCGGCTTCCCGGAGCCGCACCTCGCCGACCTCCCTCCGCAGGCAGAGGTACAGGTTCGCGAGCACCGCGGCGTCGGTGAGGGGGCCGCCCACGAGCTCCTCCGCCTTGCGCAGCCGGTATCGGACAGTGTTCCCGTGGACGAACAGGGCCGAGGCTGTCCTGGCGACGTCCATGCCGAGGGCCAAGTAGCGCACCACGGTGGCAAACACGTCGGGGTCGCGGCGCAGCGCCTCGGCGAAGCGCTCGACCTTGTCGCGGTCCCTCTGGGAGCGCCTCCGCGCCAGAAGCCAGGAGGCGGGGTCGACGTCGTCGAGCCTCACCACCGCCCCCGCGATGCTGGAGCCCGCTCCGAGCCTTTCCCCCGCGATGCCGGCCGCCGTCTCGGCCTCGGCGAAGGCGTCCGGGGCAAGGGAGAGGTCGGCGAAGGGCTCGGAGAGCCCGATGGCGGTACCGCCGCGGGCCTCTTCGAGCCAGCCCGCGAGCGCGGGGACGTCCGCGACCAGGGCTGTGAACCCGGGCGGGTCGGCGGGCGACCGACCGCTCTCTGCCAGAAGCAGCCCTAGGGTGGCCCGCTCCGCCTGCTCGAGGAGCCTCTGAGCGTGCTCTCCTGCGGGGCCACCGGGAGGGACGGACCGCGCGACGACGGCCCGCACCGGCGCGTAGGCGCCGAAGAGGAACGGCTCGAGCATCTCCCAGTAGCGCTGCTCGCGGCCCACCGGGATGCCGTCCTGGATCTCGGTGAGCAGCTGGACGCCCTCGTGCCGCTGCCGCGACACGGCCAGGCGACTGATGGCGTTGATCCCCCCGAGCAGGCGCTGGGTGGTCTCGATCAGGACCGGTCCGAGCTCGGTGACGGCCCGGGCGTCCCGGCTCGCGATGGCGAGGACGTGGGTGTTTCCGCGCAGGGCAAGGGCGCGCCCGAGCACGGTCCAACGGCCGATCTCGAAGGGCGGCCCCTCCCAGCGGCGGCGCCGCAGCTCGGCCCACATGAGCTGAAGTGGCCCCGCACCGGTGGCCTCGACGGTCCTTCCAGACGGTCCGTACAGGACGGCCGTGCCGCGGCTCAGGGATGCGAGCCGGGCGATGAGGGCCCGGGTGGGCTCCTGGGCGGAGAGCGAGTCGAGCAGCTCGTTCATCAGGCGCATGGCGCGCCGGAGCTGGTAGGCGTCAGGGGCCCCGGCAGCAGCGTTGATGTAGTTCTCGACGCGATAGAACGGCACGTCTGCGCCCACGGTGTACAGCGGCAGCCGAGCGGCGCGGCACGCAGCAACAATCGAGGCCGGCACGTGCGTGAAGTTCACTCCGACGCCGAAGAAGAGTGCGACGACGCGTGCTCGCCGCAGGCCGTCGACCAGAGCCTCGGCGAGGGCCCGGTCGGTCTCATGGCCGACGAAGCGCAGGCCCGTCGTGAGCATTGCGGAACCGGGTTCGAGCCACCGCCCCGCGTCGCCGATCTCGCTCGAGTGCGCGGACGCGACCGCGAGCGCAGGGTCGCCCGGCACGACCGGGGCCAGATCGAGGTCTGGCTGGGCGAGGATGTCCCCCAGGGTGACGGGCGACCTCCCAGTCTGGGCCCGCGCTGGACCTGCCACACCGTCCATCCCGTCTCCTCACCTCGTGGGCGCCTTGTGAAAATCACAACGTTGAGCGTTGGTCTTCTCAATTCTGCCAGTGACAGAGACGCAGATCACAGGCGAATCTTGGGGGCATCCGCTTCACCCCTTCTGGAGGAATTACAGATGCCCAACGTACGAGTCGCTGTCGACGTCGGAGGAACCTTCACCGATGTCTGCATCTTCGACGAGACGACACGCAGCATGCGGGTCACAAAGGTCCCGTCCACGCCCGCCGATCCGATGGTGGCGGTCATGAACGGCGTGGCCCGTGCCGAGATCGACCTCGCCGACGTCTCCCTCTTCTCCCACGGCACGACCGTCGCCACGAACGCCCTCATCACCCGCAAGTTCCCCGCCGCCGCGATGGTGACGACGCGTGGCTTCCGCGACGTCATCGAGATCCGTGACGGAACCAAGGACGACCTCTGGGACGCCTACAACGACGTGAGCGGCCCCTACATCCGGCGCCGGGACCGCTTCGAGGTGACCGAACGGGTTGACTACGCCGGCAACGTGATCACGCCGCTGGACGAGGAGGAGGCCCGCGCTCTCGCCCGGCTCCTCCGCCGCCGGGGAGCGACGACGGTGGCGGTGTGCTTCCTCAATTCGTTCGCCAACCCGGACCACGAGATCCGCATGCGAGAGATCCTCGAGGAGGAACTGCCCGAGGCGACGGTGTCGACCTCCGCCGAGATCCTCCCTGAGATGTTCGAGCACGACCGCTTCAACACTGCCGTCTCCAACGCCGTCCTGGCCCCTCTCGTCACGGGCTACGTAGACCGCTTGTCCGAGCAGCTCGCCGAAGGGGGCTATGCGGGAGACCTGCTCCTCCTCCACTCGGGAGGCGGGTCCATGACGCCGCGCATGGTGCGCAAGTATCCCGTGCGCCTCGCAGCCTCCGGAATCGCCGCCGGGGCGATCGCGGCCAAGCACATCGCGCAGCAGTGCGGATACGACAACGCTGTAGGCCTCGACATGGGCGGGACCTCCACCGATATCGCCCTCGTGTCCGGCGGCGAACTCCGGGTGACGAAGGAATGGCAGGTCGAGTACGGCCACCCCATCGTCTTCCCGAGCATCGAGGTCCTCACGATCGGCGCCGGGGGCGGCTCCCTCGCCCATCTGGACATCGCCGGCTCCCTGCGCAACGGCCCCCAGTCCGCGGGTGCCGATCCTGGCCCCGCCTGCTACGGCACCGGTGGCGACCAGCCGACCAACTGCGACGCCAACGTCCTCCTCAACCGTCTCGGCACGACTCTGGCGGGAGGGGCCAAGACCTTGGACCGCGAGCTTTCAAGGACTGCGATCCGCTCCGTCATCGCCGAACCGCTCGGAATGAGCGAGGAGGCCGCCGCCCACGCGATCCTCCAGGTCGCCAATGCGAACATGGCCGACGCCGTGCGCCTCATCTCGATCCGCCGCGGATACGACCCACGGGACTTCGCGCTCATCGCCTTCGGCGGGGCGGGCGCGCTCCACGGCGCTGAGGTGGCCCGGGAGCTCAGCATCCCGACCGTCGTCGTGCCTCCGAGCCCTGGGGTGACCTCCGCCCTCGGGTGCCTCCTCGTCGACATCCGGCACGACCTGTCCACGATGTACACGGCCATGGCCTCCGACGCCGACCCAGGCGACTTGGAGGCCGCGTTCCATGCCCTCGAGGGCGACGCCCGCGGCCGGCTCCGCCACGAGGGCGTAGCCGAAGAGGACACCGTCCTGCAACGGCTCATCTCGATGCGCTACCACGGGCAGTGGCGCTCCCTCGCCGTGCCCATGGGGTCGGGGGCAGGAGCGCTCGAAGCCGCCGTCGAGACCTTCCATGAGCAGCACGAGCGGGAGTTCGCGTTCCGGCAGGACGCCCAGCCCGTCGAGATCTACCAGCTCCAGCTCACGGCAGTCGGCAAGACCCCCAAGCCGAGCTTCCGCCCGGCCACGGAGCTCGTACCCGACCCCGGCGTCCCTGCGTCGTACCGGCCCGTCTACTTCGGCGACGACGGCTGGGTCGAGACCCCCGTCTACGACCGGGGGCTCCTGCCCGCAGGAGCGACGTTCGCCGGGCCCGCCATCATCGAGCAGCTCGACTCAACGACCGTCGTTCCCCCGGGCACGGCGGCCGAGATCGACGAATGGCTCAACATCCGCATCCACCTTGACCGCAGCCACCAGGAGGGCTGAGATGACTGACACGACTCTTGCCCCCGCTCCCCCAGCGCAGCGGTCCCACCGCCTCGACCCTGTCACCTTCGAGGTCCTCAAGAACGCCTTCGCCACCAGCGTCGACCTCATGAGCGAGCAGATCCTGCGGACCTGCTACTCGTTCGTCATCTACTCGCGCGACTTCTCCTCGGCGCTCTGCGACGCCCGTGGGAACACCGTCATGCAGGGCAGCGGGGACATCGCCGTCCATGTCGGCACGCTGCACTTCCAGTGCCAGGCAGTACTGGAGGAGTTCAAGGAGGACATCAACCCGGGCGACGTGTTCGCCATCAACGACCCCTACCGGGGCGGGACCCACTTCAACGACGTGAGCTTCATCCGCCCGATCTTTGCCGACGGCCAGATCATCGCCTTCGCCCAGAACAAGGGCCACTGGGCCGACATCGGCGGCAACGTTCCCGGTTCGTTCGACGTCAATGCCAAGGAGCACTTCGGGGAAGGGCTGCGCATCACCCCGGTGCGGGTCTGGCGGGAAGGCGTCTTCCTGCACGACGTCGCCCAGCTGCTCGTCTCCAACACCCGCGCGCCCCAGCAGGCCATGGGCGACCTCCATGCGCAGTCGGAGGCCACCGCCGTCTGCGAGCGCGAGGTCCTCCGGCTGGTCGCCAAGTACTCGCGGGAAACCGTGGTCGAGGCGATGCAGGAGACCCAGGACTACGTGCAGCGGACCGTCCTGAAGAAGCTCGAGTCGCTCCCCCGCGGCGAGTGGGAGACGGTGGACTTCATCGACTTCGACCCCGGGAAGCCCGAGGGCCTGGTGCCCATCCACATCAAGCTGACCCTGGACGGCGAGGGCATCCACTACGACCTGTCGGGCTCGGCCCCGGCGGTGGACACCTTCCTCAATTCGGGCTACGGCACCACCTTCTCCGCAATCTATGCCGGCACCAAGACGTTCTTCCCCGACGTCCCGCTCAACTCTGGCTTCTACGCCGCTGTGACGGCCGACATCGGCCCAGAGGGCACCGTGGTGAACGCGGGATGGCCTCACGCGGTGACAGGCTTCTGCTCGGGACCCTACGAGAAGCTCATGAACAGCATCTTCGAGCTGTGGTCGCGCATCATGCCCGAACGTGCCATGGCCTGCGCGTTCAACCTCGAGTACCTGCTCGTGGGCGGCAAGGACAGCCGCCAGCAGAGCAGCCCGTACTTCATGTGGTACGACTGGATGGCGGGGGGCTGGGGCGGCCGGGCTTCGAAGGACGGCGCCAGCGCGACGGCTCCCGTGTTCGGCCCGGGACTCGCCGTGCAGCCGGTCGAAGGCCAGGAACGGCTCTCGCCCGTGCTCACGACGATGCACGCGATCGCCGTCGACTCCGGCGGTCCCGGCCGGTTCCGCGGCGGCTGTGGCATTGAGAAGGGCGGCATGCTCACCGATGCCTCGTCGACGGTGATGAGCTACTGCTGTGACCGCGCCAGGTCCATCACGTGGGGGATCGAAGGCGGCCTGCCCTCCATCCCCCACGGCGTGTGGCTCAACAAAGGGACCTCCGACGAGCGCTTCCTCGGCTCGAACTTCTCCTCCGTCCCGATCGGTCCCGGCGATGCGTTCACCCGGCCCTCCGCGGGCGGAGGAGGCTTCGGCGATCCGCTCGAGCGCGAGCCCGAGGCGGTGCGCGAGGACGTCATCGACGGATACGTCTCGGTCGAGCGCGCAGCCAAGGACTACGGCGTCGTGATCCGCGAGGTCGACGCCGAGCTGGACCTCTTCGAGATCGACCCCGAGGCCACCGAGGCGCTCCGCTCCGAGATCTGCGCCCACCGGCGTGCCTGGCTCTCCGAGGACCCGCGGAGCGTCGCTGCACGCTACCGCAGCGGGGAGCTGCCCCTCCTGGACGTGATCCGCCGCCACGGCGTCATCCTCGACTGGGGAACCGGAGAGCTGTTCCCCGACACGACAACGCAGTTCCGCGAGCTCATGCAGCGCCGGTCCGCCGCCGCCTGGCGCTGACCGACGCCCCCGCGCACGGGGGTGCGGGGCCCGTTCCCCCGCACCCCCTGACCCGCACCCCTCCCCCTGAGGACAGCACTTCTCGTCCCCGCACACCATCACCTAACCCCGTGGAGGCCCCCATGCCCGCTCCCCAGACCAAGCAGACATCCCAGCCCACCATCACTGCGCCACCCGCCCGTATGGGGCGGGGCTCTCTCGCCATGGCCTGGTACGGCCTGGTCAGCGCCATGTTCTTCATCTACATCGGCGCAGCCCTCGCCCTGGCGTACGGAACAGTCGACGCCCTCGTCGGGCTCGCCCTGACGATCCTCGTCTACGGTGCGGTCAACAAGGTCCTCTCGGGCTACGCCCTCAGGCACGGACTCACCGTTCACGAGTTCTCCCGCACACTCCTGGGCCGGACGGGAGCCTTGATCGCCACCCTGATCTTCGCGGCCACGGCGATCTACTACGCCGTCTTTGAAGGCGCAATCCTGGCCTTTGCCTTCCAGGCCCAGTTCGGCGGCGACCTCGGCCTGTGGTCCGCCGCCGTAGTCCTGTACACGACGCCCCTGGTCTCGGGAGGCATCCAACGACGCCTCGACAGGGTCAACGGCCTCCTCCTGCCGCTCTACTGGGGAGGCCTCGTGGTGGCCGTCGTCTGGGCTGGCCTGGCATACGGATCCTCCGGCGAGTGGCTCACGCACTCCCCCACGTTCCTTCCCGTCTCCTCGGGCGGACCGGGGTGGCTCGCATGCTTCGCCGCCTACATGGGCGTCTGGATCATGATGATGTACACGATGGACTTCGCGGCGCTCGGCCGTCCCGAGGACGTGGCGTTCCACAGCCGGTGGACCTTCGGCTGGCTGTTCTACACGCTGGCGTTCGGACTCAACGCCCTCGTCGGGATCTTCCTGACCTTCACGATTCCCGGGCTCCAGACCACGGAGACGGGGGTCGCCGCGGGCCTCGTGACGATGATGGGCCCACTGGGGCTGCTCCTCGTCTTCGTCTCCCAGACCCGCATCAACACAGCCAACTACGCCCTGGGCGCCTCGAACCTGCGTGAGTTCGCAGCGCGCACCCTTCGCCTGAAGCTCCCGCGCCTCGTGTGGGCGCTCATCACCTCGGCCATCATCTTCGTCCTCATGCTCCTGCCCGTGGTCCAGTACCTCCTCGTGGCTCTGGCGTGGCAGGGCGCGCTCGTCACCGGCTGGGTGGGCATCGCCATGACCCACATCGCGATGGACCGGCTCGCTGGCCGGCCCGCGGACCCTGCTGGTCTGCCGGACCGGAGGTTCCGTGCAGTCTCCGTTCCGGGTGTCACCGCCTGGATCGTCTCCGCGGCGGTCGGAATCGGCCTCGTCGAGTCAGGCCAGCCGTGGGGTGCAACTTGGGGCGCGCTTGTCACCCCGCTGCTCTCCGCAGCCGTCTATGCAGCCCTGCGGTTCGCGATGCGACGGCCGACTGCCCTCGCTCTCGAGGGTGCCGGCATCGCCGGGTAGCTGGAACCAGCCCAGCGCGGCTGGACTGCCCGCGATTACGCCTCGAGCACAGCAGTGGTGCCCCCTCCCGACGGGAGGGGGCACCGTCCGATGACATCTCGGGGCGGCGATGTCCGGAAACGGCTTGGCGCCGGGCCAAGATCACCATGGCACCCTTCAGCGAGAGACCACGTCCCCGAGGGAGACGAATCACGATGGCCGTGAACGCAGACGTGGCCGCGTTGCTGAGAACACCAGACGGCGAACAGCGCGCCGACTTGTCTGGAGTCGGGCGCCTTTCGTTCCACGCGAGGTGGTCTGAGGCTATGCCAGCAGCACGAGTATCTCCCGGTCCGCGCCGAGTCCGGCCAGTCTCGCCTCGATGGCGGCGAGTGCGCGTTCGTACGGAGCATCGGACCCCGTAAGGAGTGAACGGTTGTTGGACTCGTTGAAGACCGCGTCGATCTCGAAGGCGAGTTGCCTCGCGTCGTCGAGGCCCGGCAGCTCGCCCGAGTCAATGGCCATCTGCACCGACTGGGTGAGGTAGTCGTCCCAGTCGTCGAGTGCCTGGGCCAGTGCGTCGCGGACCGCCCCCGGCCGGGCGTCGAATTCGACGGCCGTGGACTGGAAGAAGCAGCCGCCCGGGAAGGCGCGGCCCTTGGAGTAGTCGAACCAGAGCTTCACGAGGGTGCAGAGCCGACGAAGGCCGCGGGGCGCACCGCGGCTGGCGTCGATGACCCGCCGGGTGAACAGCTCCCGCGCCGCCGCCACCGTGGAGAGTTGGAGCGCTTCCTTCGATCCGAAGAGGGCTCCGACGCCGCTCTTGCTCGCCCCCACAGCTGCCGCGAGACGCCCGATCGACAGACCCTCGAGGCCTTCGAGCGAGGCGAGATCCATGGCGACCTCGAGCACAGCGCGCCGGGACTGGTCTCCCCTGACTCTGCGCCCGTCGACGTGCGCCTGAGCCCCCTTCGCCCTCTGTTCAGCGGCCCTCATGGCGCGAACCTCCTCGATCTCTTGCGTCCCGGGAAGTTAAGCGTACGATCGTCCGTGTAGAAATCAATAAGGACGATCGTCCGTCTTGTTTTAGGAGCCGACCATGGCACGTGGGCTTGATGTGGTTTCCCCGAGGGCGGGCTGGGCGACTGCCGCTCCCGTCGGATCGGGCCTGCTGCGGCGCCTTCCCCCCGGCGTCGCAGCCGCTGTCGCCCTCCCGCTCTTCATGCAGGCGGCGCCGCGCCGTGGAGTACGCCCGGACGAGGAGCACACCCACCACGCAGCCCTCCGGTCCCGGATGAAGGTCTCCGGGCTCGGCGGCCGGGGCAGCGAGGCCGTGGTCTACGCGTGGGGATCGGGCGACGGGCCCGTCGTGCTCGTCCATGGATGGGGTGGGCGGGCCGCGCAGTTCGCACCGCTGGTACGTGAACTCCGTTCAGCCGGCATGCCCGTGCTCGCCTTCGATGCGCCTGCGCACGGGGACTCCCCCGGACGGCACACCTACATCCGCGACTTCATTGAGACGATGCAGGGGATCCAACGCCAGCACGGTTCCATCCGAGCTGTTGTGGCCCATTCCTTCGGGTCTCTCGCGGCGATCGTGGCCGTCTCGGAGGGCTTGCAGGTGGGACGCGTCGCCACCGTGGCAGGGGCGGGCGACGCCGACCACCTCGTCTCGTCGTTCTCCTCGGCCCTCGGTCTGGGCACCCCGGCAGCGCAGGCGCTCAGGACGCGCTTCGCCCGCCGCATCTTCCCCGACGACCCCGACGTCTACGGCCACTACTCAGCGATCGCGCACCCGCTCCCAGCATCCGTTCCGTTCCTCGTCGTGCACGACGCCGACGACGCGCGCGTCCCCGCGACCGAAGCCGACCGCCTCGTCCGTGCTCACGAGGGCCGGGCCGAGTACCACGCGACGCAGGGCCTCGGACACGAGCGGATCCTGCGCGATGAGGGCGTCCTGGCCAAGCTGACCGCATTCGCCACGGCTTCGGCGTAACGGCCGATGACGTGGCTGAGGGCGCTCCCCGTGCGGCTCCCGCTCCCCTGCGGGTCAGCCGCCGAACGCCGCCTCGACCTCCGCGGGGTCCACGTCCTCGATCCGGGCCGGGCTCCATCGCGGCGCCCCGTCCTTGTCCACGAGCAGGGCGCGGATCCCCTCGCGCATGTCGCCGCGCCGGATGAGCGCGGCCCCGAGCCGGAGGTCCTGGGCCAGCACCTCCCCGAGGTCCATGAGGGCAGCCCGTCGCAGCGCCTCGAGCGTGAGCACCACCGAGAACGGGCACACCTCGCGCAGCGCCTCCGCCGCGGCGGCGTGGGCCCCTTCTGTGCCCTCGGCTGCAAGCGCCTCGAGCTGGGCGAGGATCGCCGGTGCCCCAGGGCCCACATAGGCCTCGTCGATCCACGAGCGCTCGGCCGCGAGCGGGGCGACCAGCGCCGGGTCCGCAGCGTCGAGCGCGAGGCTGCGGACGGCGTCGTGCGCCACGGCGAGCGCCGGGGCACCCGAGGCGTCCGCGGCGTCGGCCCGGCCGAAGCCCGCGGCGAGCGCCCCGATCAGGTTCTCCCCGCGCTCCCCGAGCCGCTCGGACGGCACGAGGTGGTCCGCCCAGCCGAGCAGGACGGCATCCGCGCCGGTCGCGGTCTGCGCCGTGAGGGCCAGGTGCGTGCCGAGCTTCCCCGGGGCGGCGGCGAGGAGCTTCGCCATCCCCACGTCCGGAGTGAAGCCGATCCGCGTCTCCGGCATGGCCACCGCAGTCCGCTCCGTGACCACCCGCACCGAGCCGTGTGCGGAGATCCCGAGCCCGCCGCCCATGGTGATGCCGTCCATGAGCGCCACGTACGGCTTCGGGTAGGCGGCGATGAGCGCGTTGAGGCGGTACTCATCCGCCCAGAACGCCATCGCGTCCTCGTCCGGACCCTCCCGCAGCGCGCGCACGTCGCCGCCCGCGCACAGGCCCCGCCCCTCGCCGCGCACGACGACGGCGCGCACCTCGGGCGCCTCGGCCCACCGGAGCAGGGCCCGCTCGAGGGCGAGGACCATGGGGCGGTCGAGGGAGTTGAGCGCGCGGGGACGGTCGAGCGTGATGATGCCGAGCGCGCCACGCGTCTCGGTGCGGATGTGCTCGGTGTGGCGGCCGGCGTCGTCCGCCTGAGGGCGGCCGGCCTGCGTGTGATCAGTCACGAGGGACTCCTGTCGGGAAGGCGATCAACGGGACGCGACCCCATACGCGACGGGACAGGACCCCACATCCGGCGGGACGGGACCCCACAACGGTGCGCACGGGACCCCGCAACGGTGCGCACGGGACCCCTCAACGGTGGGAGGCAGGAGCGGGGGCCGGGGCGGGGGCGGGGGCCGGGGCGGGGGCGGCCGCGCGGTCCCGGCAGGCTTCGGTGAAGGCGCCGAGGATCGCGGCGAGCTGGCCGGGCTCGGCGGCACCGTCCGGGCTCGCCGTGAGGGCGTCCTCGGGGTGCCACTGGACGGCCACGAGCCACTCGTCCGGGTCCGCGGACTCGACCGCCTCGACCACACCGTCCGGTGCAGTGGCCGCGACGCGCAGGCCCTCACCGATCCGCGCGGCGGCCTGATGGTGCCCCGAGACGACGCGGGCCACGGGGCCGAGCATGGCGAAGAGCCTCGTGCCGGGCTCGATCCCCACCTCGTGGACCACCATGGGCCCGGTGGGGTCGGCGTGGTTGCGGTGCATCCCCGGGCGCCCTGAGGCGTCGGTCCGTGGCAGGTCCTCGTGCAGCGTGCCGCCGCGCACCACGTTGATGAGCTGGAGCCCGCGGCAGATCCCGAGGACGGGCAGGCCCGCGGCGAGCGCCTCGCGCACAAGGCGTGCCTCGGCGTCGTCCGCGCCGCGGTCCACCCCACTGATGCCGAGGCGCTCGGCGTCGGCCGCGCTGGGCTCCGGGCCGTACAGCGCGGGGTCCACGTCGCCTCCTCCCATCACGAGCACCCCGTCGAAGCCGGAGGACTCGGGGAGGGGCCCCGCCGCGGCGTCGAGCACCACGGGCTCCGTACCGGAGGCGCGCAGGCCCGCCACAGCGGCGGCTGTGAGCGTGGCGAGCTCGGCGTGGAACCAGGCCTCATGGGACGCTGCCGTTTCCGCCCACGTGACGGCGACGCGGGGCGCGCGCCGGGGAATCGGGGTCATGCGTTCTCGCTTCCGGGTGCCGAGGAAGCCGGGTAGAGCGGGCTGTGGCCCGGCGCGATGCGCTCGACGGCGGGAGGCGGGCCGGGCGGGGTGCCGTCCCCGAAGGGCCGCCCGCCCAGGGCCTCGCGGCCGTGCGGCGTGAGCCAGCCGGAGAGGTCCGGACCGGCCGGGACGATCCGGGTGGGATTGATGTCCTCGTGGACGATGTAGTAGTGCTGCTTGATCTGCACGAAGTCCACCGTGTCGCCGAAGCCGGGCGTCTGGAAGAGGTCCCGCGCGTAGCCCCAGAGGGCCGGCATCTCGGTGAGCCTGTTCCGGTTGCACTTGAAGTGGCCGTGGTAGACGGCGTCGAAGCGCGCGAGGGTCGTGAAGAGGCGGACGTCGGCCTCCGTGATCGTGTCCCCCACAAGGTACCGCTGGCCGGCGAGCCGGTCCTCGAGCCAGTCCATCGCGGCCCAGAGGCGGGCGTAGGCGCGCTCGTAGGATTCCTGCGAACCCGCGAAGCCGCACCGGTAGACGCCGTTGTTGACGTCCTTGAACACGCGGTCGTTGACCTCGTCGATCTCGTCGCGGAGGGCCTCGGGGTAGAGATCGGGGGCGCCCTCGCGGTGGAACGCGGCCCACTCGGCGCCGAAGTCCAGAGTGATCTGCGGGTAGTTGTTGGTCACCACGGCGCCGCTGGGGACGTCCACGATCGCGGGAACGGTGATGCCGCGCGGGTAGTCCGGGAAGCGCCGGAAGTACGCCTCCTGGAGGCGCTCGATCTTCAGGACGGGGTCGCGGCCGTCCGGGTCGAGGTCGAACGTCCACGAGCGCGAGTCGTGGGTGGGGCCCGGCAGGCCCAACGAGATCGCGTCCTCGAGCCCGAGCAGGCGGCGCGCGATCACCGTGCGGTTGGCCCAGGGACACGCACGGGCTGCGACGAGCCGGTACCGGCCCGCCTCCGCGGGCCACGCCTTGGCGCCCTCGGGTGCCGGCGTGCCGGGCGGGAACGTCCCGTCCCGTGTGATCCGGTCCTCGATGTAGTTGGTGTCCCGGGTGAACTCCTCGCCTGTGTGGACGTAGGCACCCCTGGTGCTGAACCCGCCGTCCGCCGCTGCGGCGCCGGTCCCGGCTCCTGCTGTCGCTCGTGTCGCATCGTCTCCGACCATGGGGCCACACTACGGCCTCGGTTCCCTGTACGCGCCCGGCGCCGCTAGCGTGGTCTCGGACACACACCATCGACGGCGAGGATGCACTCCGTGGAACCCACCACCACCTTCGGCACGTACGGGACCCTCGAGCTCGAGCTCTCCGACCGGATCCTGACCCTCACGGTCAACCGGCCGGCCGCGCTCAATGCGCTCTCGCAGGAGGTGGTCGCCGAGCTGTGGAAGGCGTTCACCGCGGTGCAGGACTCGTGCACGCACGACGCCGGGTGGCCGGTGCGCGGCGTCGTCGTCACCGGCGCGGGCGGCAAGGCGTTCGTCGCGGGCGCGGACATCCGGGAGATGACCTCCATGTCCGCGGACGAGGCCGCAGGCTACTCGCGCTCCATGCAGGCCGTCACGCTGCTCATCGAGAAGCTCCCCGTGCCGGTGGTCGCGGTGGTGGACGGCTTCGCGCTCGGCGGGGGCTGCGAACTGGCCCTCGCGTGCGACTTCATCTACGCGACCGAGGCCGCGCAGTTCGGCCAGCCCGAGGTCAACCTCGGCCTCGTCCCCGGGTTCGGCGGCTCGGTCCGGCTCCCCCAGCGGGTGGGCCTCGGCGCGGCCCGCGAGCTCATCTACACCGGCCGGCGGATCGACGCGGCGGAGGCCTACCGCCTCGGGCTCGCCAACCGCGTCCTCCCGACGCGCGACGACGCCCTCGCCGCCGCACGCACGACCCTCGGCGAGGTCGCGGCGAAGGCGCCGGTCGCCGTCGGCCTCGCCAAGCAGGCCATCACCGGCGCCACCGGGCGGAGCACCGCGGAGGGCCTCGAGGGGGAGGCAGATGCCTTCCGCGAGGCGTTCACGACCGAGGACATGCGCGAGGGCACCGGCGCCTTCCTCGAGAAGCGGTCCCCCTCGTTCGCCGGCAAGTAGCCTTTCGGGTACACATAAACCCACCCACAAGCCCTTCGGGTACATATAAAAGCGCCCAGGAGCGTTTCGGGTACATATAAATCCACCCACGAGCCTTTCGGGTACACATGACCGCCCCAAAACCCCGTGTGATGTCTCAGGACCTCGTGGACAGTTCTGGTCTCAGGTGAGTGTGGACATTTCATGTCTCAGGAGTTCGTGGACACTTCGGTGGCCGGGGGCTGCTTGAGGCCGCTGCGGGGGACGAATTTGGTGCCCTTGGGCGGGCGGGGGTGGGTGAGGATCTCGGTGCCGTCCTCGTCGTAGAAGGAGATCGTGCGGGTGTCGTAGTGGACTCGGACGGTCTTGCCTGCCCAGTGGGCGCCGATGAGGAAGTGGGTGTTCAGGATGGTGACCACGCCCTTGGGCCGTGAGCCCCGCCTGCTGGCTGTGCGGGGTTCGTCCCAGGGCGGGGCGTGGTCCGGTGGCGGCGGGGCCGGTGGAGCCGCGACGGGGGTGCGGTCCCATGCCTCGCGGGGAGTGAGGTCCAGGCTGCCGTGGCCCTGGTGGACCCGCTCGGTGTTGTAGTAGTGGTCGAAGGCGTCCACCTGGGCCTGGAGCTCCTCCAGGGTCGCTGCGGCCGGCTGGGCGGCGAGATAGGTGAACAGGGTCTGGTGGAAGCGCTCGTTCTTGCCCTGGGTGGTGGGCCTGTACGGTTTTCCGGTGATCGGCTCGGTTCCGAGGCTGCGCAGGTACTCCACGAGGATGCCGGCGTGGCCGCGGCGGGACGGGTTCAGGGCCTGGCCGTTGTCGGAGAGGAAGCGCTGGGGCACCCCGTGCCGTGCGATCGCGGTCTTCACCACCGCCATCGCGGCCTCGCTGGTCTCGCCCCAGGCGGCCAGCGAGGCCAGGGCGAGGCGCGAGTGGTCGTCGATGACCTGGAAGATGGTCGCCGCGCGTCCTGCAGGCATAGGCCATTCGGTCGCGTCGATCTGCCAGCACATGTTCGGGGCCGGGTAGGTGAAGCGCTTGAACGCCGAGCGGGGCTTCTTCCGCGGCGAGGGGACGACCTCCCCGGCCCGGGAGAAAATCCGCGCGAGGGTTGCCCGGGAGGGCGGCTCGAGGCCGCGCCGGCGCATCCGGGCTGCGACGCTGAGCGGGCCGTGGTCGAAGCCCGCTCCGCGCAGCTCGGCACGGGTCTTCAACGCCATTTCCACCATCTCGGCAGGCACAGCCCGTGGGCTCGTGTGCGGCCGGTTGGAGCCCAGGTCCAACGCCGCAGAGCTTCCCTCGGCCAAGGCCTTGGCCCTGACCTTGTAGAACCACGCGCGGGAGACACCGTGCCGGCGGCAGAAATCGGACACCGCCCCACGCGGTGCATCGGCAGGCCAGGTCGCGGCCTTCATCCGGATTCGAGGATCAGGTTCAAGAGCGCTCATGGCTCGATCCCAGACCCGAACTGTCCACGGACTCGTGAGACACACTGTCCACGAGGTCCCGAGACATAAGTGTCTATTCAGTCCCGAGACAACACA
>NZ_JBDFRB010000023.1:0-27588 GCF_039615075.1 Sinomonas halotolerans
ATGAGCCGCTTCCCCACCCCCGACCATCTCGCCTCCTGGGCCGGGACCGCGCCCGGCCAGAACGAGTCCGCCGGAAGGGTCAAGTCCAGCCGCACCCGCCCCGGAAACCCCCACCTCCAAGGTGCCCTGGGCTCAGCCGCCATGGTCTGCGGCAGGAACCCGGACACCTTCCTCGGAGCCCGCTACCGGCGAATAGCCTCCCGACGTGGCCCCCAACGCGCCAACGTCGCCACCCAGCGCTCGATCCTCACCGCGATCTGGCATATGGGCAACACCGGTACCCTCTACCAAGAGCTCGGAGCCGAACACTTCATCCGGCTCAATCCGAACCGCGCCAAGAACCGCGCCATCCACCAACTCGAAGCAATGGGGTACACCGTCACTCTCGCCGCAGCGTCCTAACCCACCACTATCTACGTGTCAGATAAGTCCGCGTATCAGCGTTTCGGGTACGCACGACGGCGGGAGCTCGCCTCGGGGAGGCGAGTGACCGGCGTCGTGCCCGGATGAACGGCGCCAGCCAGCCGCCCGGCCCGCCCTGTCAGGAGCGGAGGAAGTCCAGCAGCGCGGCGTTGACCTCGTCGGAATGGGTCGCGCAGATGTTGTGCGGCCCGCCCTCCACCGTCACGAGCCGAGCCCCCTTGACGAGGCCCGGCATGCGGGCGGAGGACGCCTCGAGCGGAACGATCCTGTCCTCAGTGCCGTGGACGAGCAGGAGCGGGACGTCCAGCTTCGCGACGTCCTCCCGGAAGTCCGTTCCCCAGATGTCCACGACCGCGAGGGTCGCCAACCCGGAGGCGCGGTAGGCCTTGGCCTTGTGCGCGGCCACCATGCCCTCGCTCACGCGGCTCCCGAGCAGCTGGTCCGTGTTGAGGAAGTTCTCGAAGAACCCGTCGAAGAAGCCGTAGCGGTCCGCGCGGATCGCGTCCTTGATGCTCTCGATCACGTCCAGTGGCACGCCCTCGGGGTTGTCGTCCGCGCGGAAGAGGTACGGCCCCACGGCGCCGATGGTCACGGCCTTCGCGATCCGCCCTGAGCCGTGCCGGGCGAGGTAGCGCAGCACCTCGCCGCCGCCCATCGAGAAGCCGACCAGCACGGCGTCGCGCACGTCCAGGTGGTCCAGGAGCGCGGCGAGGTCGTCGGAGAGCGTGTCGTAGTCGAAGCCCTCGGTGGGGTGGTCGGAGCGGCCGTAGCCGCGGCGGTCGTAGGTGATGACCCGGTGCCCGGCCTCGAGCAGCGCGCGGTGCTGCGCCTCAAACGCCTGCCCGTCCAGCGGGAAGCCGTGGATGAGGACCACCGGCCGGCCCGTCCCGTGGTCCTCGAAGTACAGCTGGATGTCCGTGCCGTTCTGCGATCCGACGGTGATGCGTCCCATGCTCTCCCTCTCCTCGCGTGTGCGCGGCCGGGGCGTCCGGCCTCGCTTCGCATGCTAGGCACGCACGACGCCGGGCGGTCAAGGAACGCTGCTGGCCCGCCGCGGCTACGATGGCACCGTGGTGGAGGGCGAGGGGCAGAGGGGCCCCGAGGCGTTCTTCGAGGGGTCTCCCGAGGGCCTCGCGATCTTCCGCGCGGTGACCGAGGCGGTGTCCTGGATCGGGGAGGCGGGCGTGCGGACCACGAAGAGCCAGATCGCGTTCCGGCGACACACGGGGTTCGCGTACGTCTGGCGCCCCGGCCGGTATGTGCACAGCGACGTCCCGGCGGTGCTGTCCATCGCGCTGCCCCGGAGGGACTCCTCGGCGCGGTTCAAGGAAGTGGCCCATCCGGCGCCCCGGGTCTGGATGCACCACCTCGAGCTGCGCGGGCCCGAGCAGGTCGACGCCGAGGTGGCCGCGTGGCTGCGGGAGGCCTACGAGGCGGCAGGCTGACCCGCCGGCGGCCGGGGGTCAGTGGCGGTAGGCGGCGCGGACCAGGAGGTCGAACGCGCGGTCCGGCAGGACCTTGCGCAGCAGCATGAGCGGCGCAGCGCCGCGGCCCACCGGGTACCGCGGGGCCGGGTAGCGGGACTGGACGGCCCTGAGGATCGCGCTGGCCACCACCTCCGGCGGGGAGGCGAGCCTGTCCGTGTACGCCCCGGCCACCGTGGCCGCGACCCGGCGGGCCTGTTCCTCGTAGGCCCCGCCCTCGGCGGTGGCCCGCAGCGACTCCTGGGCGATCCCGCTCCACTCGGACAGGATGGGACCGGGCTGGATCACCACGACCCGGACCCCGAACGGCAGCAGCTCGATCCGCAGCGAGTCGGAGAGGCCCTCGACGGCGAACTTCGTGGCGTGGTACCAGGAGGCAAGCGGCTCGTAGAACTTCCCGCCGATCGAGGACACGTTGACCACGGTGCCGGAGCGCCGCTCCCGCATCCCCGGCAGGACGAGCTGGGTGAGCCGGGCAAGGCCGAAGACGTTCACCTCGAACTGCCGCCGCGCCTCGTCGATCGGGACGTCCTCGAGCGCGCCGAACGAGCCGTAGCCGGCATTGTTCACGAGCACGTCGACTCGGCCGGCCTCGTCGAGGATCCGCCCCACCGCGCCCGCCATGGACTCCTCCGAGGTGACGTCGAGCGCGAGGACCCGTGCGCCGTCGTCCGCGAGCCCCGCCATGCGGTCCACGCGCCGCGCGCCGGCGTAGACGGTGAAGCCGGCGGCGAGGAGCGCGCGGACGGTGGCCTCGCCGATCCCACTCGACGCACCGGTGACAAGGGCAACCTGTTCCATGCGCCCCACGCTACCGGGCGGTCACTGCCGGTGGGGCACACCGGCCGGATCCAATACCCTCTGGGGTATACTGGAACGACGAGAAGGAGGACCCCATGGACGTCGATCCGCAGACCATGAAGCCGGCCATCAACCGCCTCAAGCGCGCGCAGGGCCAGCTCAACGCCGTGGTGCGCATGCTCGAGGAGGGCAAGGACTGCAAGGCGATCGTCACGCAGCTCGCCGCGGTCTCGAGCGCCGTGGACAAGGCCGGGTTCAGCATCATCGCGACGAACCTGCAGGAGTGCATGACGCGCCCGGACTCGGACTTGGAGGTCGCCGAGCTCGAGAAGATGTTCCTGAGCCTCGCCTGACCCGGCCCGGCACCGGTCGCGAATTGTTGGCTTGAGCAGGGTGCCGGCATCCCGCACCCTGCTCAAGCCAACCATTGCGCGCAGCGGGGGTGTGGCAGGCTGGGCGCATGAGCCTCCGCCGCCTCGCCGCCTCCGCCCGTTCCCAGGTGCCGCCGTTCGCAGTCATGGACATCCTCGCGCGAGTGGACGCGCTGCGGGCCGCGGGGCGCGACGTGGTGAGCCTGTGCGCGGGCGAGCCCTCCGGCGGCGCCCCGGCCGCCGTGTCCGCGAAGGCCGCCGAGATCCACGACTCCGGGCGCGCCCTGACCTACACGCCCGCGCTCGGCACCGCCGAGCTGCGCTCCGCCATCGCTGACCACTACCGCCGCTGGTACGGCCTGGACGTCGATCCCGCGCGCGTCGCCGTCACCACCGGCTCCTCTGGCGCGTTCATGCTGGGCTTCCTCGCGGCCTTCGAGGCCGGCGACCGCGTTGCCCTCGCCCGCCCCGGCTACCCCGCCTACCGCAACATCCTCACCGCGCTCGGCTGCGAGGTCGTGGAGCTCGACGCCGGTCCCGCCTCCCGCTACCAGCCCACCCCCGCGATGCTCGACGCCGCAGCCTCCGAGCGCGGGCCGCTCGCCGGCGTCGTGCTCGCCTCGCCCGCCAACCCGACCGGGACCATGGTCAACCGCGAGGAGCTCGCGTCCCTGGCCGACTGGTGCGCGGCGAACGGCGCCCGGCTCGTGAGCGACGAGATCTACCACGGCATCACCTACCCCGGGCCCGACGCCGGGGAGCACTCGCGCGGGGTGTGCGCGTGGGAGGCGGACGGGGCCCAGGAGGCGATCGTCATCTCGAGCTTCTCGAAGTACTGGGGCATGACCGGCTGGAGGCTCGGGTGGATGCTCCTGCCGGAGGAGCTCGTGGCTCCGGTGGACGCCCTCGCGGGCAACCTCGCCCTGTGCCCGCCGGCGCCCTCGCAGCTCGCGGCGGTCGAGGCCTTCTCCCCGGCCGCGTACGAGCAGGCCGACGCGTGGGTCGCGGGGTACGCGGGCACCCGGCAGACGCTCCTGGACGCGCTCCCTGCCCTCGGCTGGGGCCCCGCCGCCCCGGCGGATGGCGCCTTCTACCTCTACGCCGAGCTCGGCGCCCAGCTCGAGCGGTTCGGCGACTCACGCGAGTACTGCCGCGCGCTGCTCGAGGCCGAGGGAGTGGCGCTCGTGCCGGGCACCGACTTCGACGCCGTCCACGGCGGCCGCGCCGTACGGCTGAGCTTCGCGGCGGGCCAGGCCGCGGTGGAGGCGGCCATCGAGCGGATCCTGAGGTTCCAGGGCGCCTGACTCCGACGTCCAGGCCCACCCCCCGCCGGCCAGTTCCCGGCGCCTTGACCCGCCCCCACCTCAAGGAGAAGTCCGTGGCCTACACGCCCCCGAACCCCTTCACCACCCGGCCCACTCTGCAGGGCACCTTCGGCATGGCCGCCTCCACGCACTGGCTGGCCACCGCCTCGGCCCAGGCCGTCCTGGAGCGGGGAGGGAACGCGTTCGACGCCGCGGTGGCCGGCGCCTTCGTCCTGCACGTCGTGGAGCCGCACCTGAACGGCCCGGGCGGGGACATGACCGGCATCTTCGCCACGGCCGCGGAGCCCGCGCGGCCGAGGGTCCTGATGGGGCAGGGACCTGCCCCCGCGGCGGCGACCCGCGAGCACTTCCTCGCGGAGGGCCTGGAGCTTGTTCCGGGCGCCGGGGCGCTGGCTGCCGCCGTGCCCGGTGCCGTGGACGCCTGGCTGCTGCTCCTGCGGGACCACGGAACGTGGGAGCTGGCCGACGTCCTGTCCTTCGCCATCGGCTATGCCCGCGACGGCCACCCCATCCTGGACCGGGTGGCCAGCACGATTGCCTCGGTTGCCGGACTGTTCACCGAGTTCTGGCCGACGTCGGCGGACCTCTGGATGCCGGAAGGGAGGGTCCCGGCCGGCGGCGACGTCCTGAAGAACCCCGCCTACGCGGCAGTCCTGGAGCGGCTCGTTGCCGCCGGGACGCCCGGCGGCCGCGAGGAGCGCGGAGCCCGCGAACGGCGCATCGACGCCGCGCGGGTGGAATGGCGGGAGGGCTTCGTGGCCCAGGCCTCCGCGGAATTCCTCGCCCGTCCGCACCGCCACTCCTCCGGAACGGACCACGCGGGCGTGATCACAGAGGCGGACTTCGCCGGTTTCACGGCTGGCTACGAAGACGCCACCACTCTGGAGTTCCGCGGCCACACCATCGCCAAGACCGGGCCCTGGGGGCAGGGGCCGGCCCTGCTCCAGGCTCTCGCGATCCTCGACGGCTTCGACGATGACCGCCTGGACCCGTCGACTGACCTCGGTGCGCACACCATCCTTGAGGCGCAGAAGCTCGCCATGGCCGACCGGGAGGCGTACTACGGGGATGCCGACGTGGACCTCGGCTACCTGCTGAGCCCTGAGTACGCGGCGCAGCGCCGCCGGCTCATCGGTGCGGAGGCCTCGCACGGATTCCGCCCGGGGAAGGTGCCCGGCCGCGAGCCCTTCATCCCGCCCCTGCGCACCGAATACCGGCTCCCGTCGCATGCTGCAGGTCAGGACTGCCCCGTCGGCGCGGCCGGCGAACCGACGGTCCTGCCCACCGGCGAGACGCGCGGCGACACCTGCCATCTCGACGTCGTGGACAGGTGGGGCAACATCGTCTCCGCCACGCCCTCCGGCGGATGGCTCCAGTCGTCCCCCGCCATCCCCCAGCTCGGCTTCTGCTTGGGCACGCGGCTGCAGATGACGTGGCTCGAGCCCGGCGCGCCATCCTCCCTGACTCCCGGCAGACGGCCGCGCACAACGCTGACGCCCACGCTGGTGCTGCGCGGCGGCAGGGCCGTGACCGCCCTCGGTTCGCCCGGCGGGGACCAGCAGGACCAGTGGCAGCTGCTGTACCTCCTCCGCACGATCGTCGGCGGCTACGGGCCGCAGCAGGCCATCGACGCGCCCGCCCTGCACACGACCTCCATGCCGGGGTCCTTCTGGCCCAGGACGTGGACGCCCGGCGGCGCGGTGGTGGAGGACCGCCTCGGCGAGGAGGTCATCACCGCGCTGGAAGGGCGCGGGCACATCGTGACGCGCGCCGGGGACTGGACCCTCGGCCGGCTGTCCTCGGTGGGACGGGACCCCGCAACGGGGCTCCTGACGGCGGCGGCCAATCCCCGAGGCAACCAGGGCTACGCAGCGGGCCGCTGAAGGGCGCTCCCGCCGAGAAGCGGCGCGCTCCGTTTCGCGGCTGCCGCGCGCTGCCGTGTGCGGTCAGGCCGGGAACTCCTCCGTGTCCACGTCCGCCTGCGCCGCGGGCGAGTACCGGCCGCCGGAGACGGTGCGCTCGTTGATGAGCTCGCCGGCGCGGGCCAGGACGTCCGCGGGCACCTCGAGCGAGCCCGCCGCGAAGTCGTCGTCGAGGTGGGCCGCGCTGCGGGTGCCCGGCAGGGCGATGACGTGCTCGCCGCGGGAGAGCACCCAGGCGATCGCGAGCTGCGCGGGCGTGCACCCGGCGTCGTGCGCCAACTCCCCGAAGCGGTCCAGGAGGGCGAGGTTCGCGGGCCAGTGATCGGCGTCGAACCGCGGAACGGTGCGGCGGAAGTCCCAGTCCGGCAGGCCCGCCGGGTCGCGGAGCACGCCGCCGAGCGCGCCGCGGCCCACGGGGCTGAACGCGACGAAGGCGATGCCCAGCTCGCGGCACGCCTCGAGGGTGCCGAGCTCGGGGTTGCGGGTCCAGAGCGAGTACTCGTTCTGGAGCGCGGCCACGGGGTGGGCGGCATGGGCGCGGCGCAGCGTGGCGGCGCTGATCTCGGAGAGCCCGACGCCGCCGATCTTGCCTTCCCGGACCAGCTCGCCGAGCGTGCCCACGCACTCCTCGATGGGGACGTTCCGGTCCCAGCGGTGCAGGTAGTAGAGGTCGATGTGGTCGGTGCGCAGCCGGGCGAGCGACGCATCCACGTAGGCACGGAGCGCCTCGGGCCGGCCGTCGATCACGCGCCTGCCGTCCTGCGAGTGCATGCCGCCCTTGGAGGCGAGGAAGAACTCGTCCCGGCGCCCGGAGAGGGTCTCGCCGATGAGCGTCTCGTTGGCGGTGGCGCCGTAGATGGTGGCGGTGTCGAAGTGGGTCACGCCGGAGTCGAGTGCGTGGAGGAGGAGCTTGGCGGCGTCCTCGCGAGAGGGGAGGGGGCCGTAGGCCTGGTTGAGGTTCATCCAGCCGAAGCCGACTGGGCCGAGCTCGCGGCCGGCGATGGTCCTTGGTGCCACGGGGGAAGTCTGCGTCTCCATAGGCCGATCCTCCCACTCCCCGGCCGCCCCGTGCGCCCCGATGACAGGCCCTGCTGGTACCGGGACCGGGCACACCTCCCGGCGCATCACTTCTCGCCGCGCAGCCGCTCCATGTCCCGCCGGTCCTTCTTGGTGGGCCGGCCGGCGCCGCGGTCGCGCTGCGGGAGGCCGAGGAACGGGGCGGGCGGGCGCTCGGGCGTGTGGTCCGTGAAGCACCTCGCCGCGGCCTCGGCCCCCACACGCTTGACGATGAGCACGTGGACCTCGAGGATCCTCTCGAATCCGGCCTGGCGGATTCGCACCGTATCGCCCGGCACCACGGTCTGAGAGGCCTTCACCGTGTTTCCGTTGAGGCGTATATGTCCGGCTCGGCATGCAGCGGTCGCGGCGGAGCGGGTCTTGAAGGCGCGGACGGCCCACAGCCAGGAGTCGATCCGGACTGCCGAGGGAACCGAGGACGGGGCAGTGGCTGATGCGTGCGAAGGCATGGTGCGCAGCATCCTACCGGCGTATCGTCAGGGCATCGGGACGATCGAAGGAGCTCTGACATGCCCCACAAACAGCCACACCAGCCCGAAACCCACAAGAAGCCGTCCAAGACGATCAAGGAGCAGCGCGCAGCGAAGCGCGCCAAGAAGGCCGTAGCCCTGGACGCGGATCCCGTGGCCCATCTGCGGAAGCCGCGCTCCAGCAAGTAGCCGCACGGGCCCCGAGCAGCCCGCACAGACCGAAGCGGACGACGCCGGCCGGGAGGCCGCCGTCGTCCGCTTCCGTGTGCTTGGGGTGCTCAGCGCGGGTGTGCTCAGCGCGGGGCAGCCGGGTGTCCCGCGGGGTGTTGCGGGGTCAGCGCCCGGTCTGGAGGCCGGCCCGCGCCATCGCGTCCGCATAGGCGCGGCCCATCTCGATGAGCCACTCTGTCTGGCGCTCCTTGGAGCCGGCGAACGACCGGCCGTGCAGCGAGCGGGCCTTGTAGACCTTGAGGCCCCGGCGCCAGATGAGCGGGTTGTCCGTCTTGAGCAGCATCTGCGCGAGGCGGTTGGCCTCGGTGCCGTGGGCGACGATCGCCGAGGCGCGCGGGACGAGCTTGAGGAACGCCAGCAGCGGCTTGAGGCCGGCGTTGACCTGCTCCGGGGTGAGCTTGCCGTTGGGCTCGCCCGGGGTGAACCAGGGGTGGACGTTCCACGGCATGATCCACTCGGGGCGCAGGCCAAGCTGGTACTGCAGGCCGAGGAGCCGCGTCGCGGCAGCATCGTCGCCGGCCCACACGTAGCCGCGGGGGCTCGCCTCGCCGGTGTTGGAGAAGAGGCTCACGATCCGGCACTCGTCCACCGAGTGCATCGGGTCCACGTACGGGACCTCGAAGCCGGGGCGGAGCCTGCGCAGGAACTCGACGTGCTCGTTCACGGGGGCGATGTGCGGCCCGAACTCCGGCCCCCGCTCCGCCGAAATGGGGGACTGGACCACCGAAATGGGGGCCTCGCCCACCGAAATGGGGGCCTCGCCCACCGAAATGGGGGCCTCCTCCACCTCAACCGCAACGCTCGCGGCAGCGAGCTCGAGCTCCGCTGCCGCCCGCACAGCCGCCTGCTCGGCTGCCGCCGAGGCGGAGAGAGCGTCCTGTGCGGCCTGCTCCGCTGCCGAGGCCTCGGCAGCGGCAGCCTTCGCGGCCGCTGCCTTGGCCACGGCGGAGCGCACCGCAGCCTTGGCAGCGAGAGATGCATGCTCGGCCGCCGCCCGGGCCTGCTCGGCGGCAGCGCGGACCGCCTCGATCTGATCCGCGTCGGGACGTCCCGCCGCGGCCAGCCCCGTCGCCTCCTCAGCCAGTTCCGCAGCGGTGTGAGCATGCTGCGCGAGGGCGGCCTCGTCGTCGTCCGTCTCGAGGTCACGCTCGGTCACCACGGAAGGCGCCTCCGCGGCGCGCGCGGCCTGCCGCTCGGCGATCGTGGTGACGAACACCTCGGAGGCCTTCGGGGCGCCCTTCGAGGTCACCGTCTTCTTCGCGGCGCCGGTTTCCTTGGCGGCGGCCTCCTTCACTGCGGCCTTCGGCGCCCGCGCGGCCCGGGCCGTCTGCGGAGCAGAGGTCCGATTGGCCTGGGGAGCGGGGTCGAGGTCGTCATCCTCATCGTCGAAGAGGTTGTCGAACAGGTCGTCGAGGTCGTCGTCCTCGTCGTCGTCGAGCTGCGGCGCAACGCCGAAGCCCTCCTCGTACTTGGCGTCGAGCTCGGAGCGGTAGTCGGAGTCGAAGTCGTCGTAGTAGTCGGGCTCGGCCAAGGCGGTCATGAAGGCGGGGGTCTCCTCGTCGCGGGCACGGGCCGGCTCACGGGCACGCTGCAGCGCGTCCGTTCCGGGCTGTTCAGGGGGGCGGCTCTCGGCCCGTGGTGGGCGGAGCTTTAAGAGCTTAGCAAGCCCGGATTGCCCTTCGGTTCGCCGTTCGTTCACCCGCGCCGAGCATCACGCCGCCTTCCGCCGGAGATCCGCGCCAGCAGCGTCAGCTCCTGCTCGTTATGCCTTTCCACTCTCCCGAGAATCCCGGCGTGTCGCGGGATTCCGGGCGTGTCAGCGGGCCATGACGAGCAGGGCCGAACGCCTCCTCCCACCGCGGCGGCAACCGGCCTACCATCGCCCCATGGGCACTGCGGTGAGCATCACTGGACTCGTCAAGACCTTCGGCAGGCTCCGGGCCCTGGACGGCCTGGACCTCGACGTCCGCGAGGGTGAGGTCCTGGGCTTCCTGGGCCCCAACGGCGCGGGCAAGTCCACCACCCTCCGGGTCCTCCTGGGCCTCCTGCGCGCGGACTCCGGCCATGTGGAGATCCTCGGCGGGAACCCGTGGCGGGACGTCGTCTCCCTGCACCGGCGCATCGCCTATGTCCCGGGGGACGTGAGCCTGTGGCCCTCCCTCACGGGCGGCCAGGCGATCGACCTCCTCGGCCGCCTCCGCGGCGGACTGGACGAGAGGCGCCGTTCGGAGCTCATCGAGACCTTCGAGCTGGACCCGTCCAAGCGCGGCCGCACGTACTCCAAGGGCAACCGCCAGAAGGTCGCGATCGTCGCGGCCCTGGCCTCCCGCGCCGAACTGCTCATCCTGGACGAGCCCACGGCCGGTCTGGACCCGCTCATGGAGTCCCTGTTCCGGGAGGAGATCCGCCGCGAGAAGGCGGCGGGGCGCAGCGTGCTCCTCTCGAGCCACATCCTGTCCGAGGTGGAGGCCCTCGCGGACCGGATCAGCATCATCCGCCAGGGCAAGGTGGTGGAGACGGGCACGCTCGAGCAGATGCGCGCCCACGCCCGGACCACCGTCGCTGCCACGCTCGACGACGGCGCAGCCGCCCTCACTGGCCTCCCCGGCGTGGTGGACCTCCACGCCGAGGACCACCGGGTCCGCTTCACCGTGGACGCGGACGGCCTCGGCCCCGCGATGAACGCCCTCGCCGCGCACGGCGTCCGAGCCCTGACGGTCACTCCTCCGAGCCTCGAGGACCTCTTCCTCCAGCACTACGGCGACCGGATCGCGCCGCAGGACCAGCCGGGCGGCGAGAGGGTCGTGGAGGGTGCGGCTTCGGCGTCGCACGACGGCGCCTCCCGCACCAGGCGGCGCGCCCGCCACCGTGGGGGCTCGCCTGAAGAAGCCCAGGGGACCGTGCCGGGAGCGCCGCGGTGAACGCGTTCGCGGGCACCGGCCGGCTCCTCGTGCTGTTCGCGCGGCTGGACCGGTGGCGGATCGCGCCGTGGGTCCTGCTGCTCGGGTTCTTCCCCGTGGCTGCCTACTCGGGGTACGGGGCGGTGTTCGGCAACCCGCAGGACGCGCGGGCGCTCGAGCTGAGCCTCGGCGGCAATCCGGCGTTCACGCTCCTGTTCGGGCCGGCCGTGGGGCTCGAGACCGCGATGGGGTTCACCACCTGGCGCATCCAGATCCTCGGCATGTTCTTCGCTGCCCTCATGGCGGTGTTCACCGTGACGCGCCATGCGCGCGCGTCCGAGGATTCGGGGGAGGCCGAGCTCATCGACTCCTCGGCGGTGGGCCGGTACGCGCGCCTCACCGCGGCGGTGCTGCTCGCGTGGGCTGCCTCGGCGGCTGTCACGGCGGTGGTGGCGGGCACCCTCGTCGCGCAGGGCGCGGACACGGAGTCGGCCCTCGCGCTGGGCGCGCTCATCGGAGGGATGGGGGTGGCGTTCGCCGGGGTCGCGGCGGTGACGGCCCAGCTGGCCTCGTTCTCCCGGACGGCGAACACTCTCGCAGCGGGGATCCTCGTCCTCTCCTACATCCTCCGCGGGCTCGGGGACACGCTCGCGGACGCGGAGTGGCTCCTGTGGACCAATCCGATGGGCTGGGCTGAGCTCATCCGGCCCACGAGCGAGAACAACTGGGCCCCGTTCGTCCTCCTGGTCGGCTTCGGCGCCGTCACGGCCGTGCTGGGCGCGGTGCTGACCCAGGCGCGGGACTTCGGGTCGGGGCTCGTGGAGCAGCGGCCGGGGCCGGCGCGCGGGCGTGGAGGGATCTGGGCGCTCACCGGAGCGCTGAACCGCGGCCCGTTCATCACGTGGGGCTTCACCTTCGCCGCACTCGGGGTGATCTACGGGCTCGTCGCGGGCACGATGAGCGAGTTCTTCGCGAACAACGAGTTCATCCGCCGGATGCTCGCGGCCCGCGTTGCGACGGAGGCGGACCTGACCAACACCTTCGTCACCATGCTCCTGCTCATCGTCTCGATGGTCGCCGGCGTCTTCGGGGTGCAGATCGCGGGGCGCTTCGCGGTCGAGGAGGACGAGCGGCGCGCGGAGTGGGTCCTCTCGGGCTCGCTCTCCCGCTGGTCGCACTTCGCCCCCACCGCGGTCTCGGCGCTGCTGGCCCCCGCCTTGGCGATGGCCCTCGCGGGCGCGGTGCTCTCGGCGACCGCCTCCGCCGCCGGCGCCGAGGTGGACCCCGGCCGGGTGGCGCTCCAGGCCCTCGCCACGATCCCGGCGCTCTGGCTCGCCTCGGCCCTGGGGCTCATGCTCGTGGGCGCGCTGCCCGCGGTGCGGTGGGCGGTGTGGCTCGTGGTCGTGTACTGGCTCGTGCTCACCATGTTCGGCCCGCTGCTGAACGCGCCGGAGTGGATGCTCAAGACCAGCCCGTACTACCTCGTCCCCGACATTTCGAAGGCCGACGCCGACTGGGCGCCTGTCGCATGGATCCTCGCCCTCGTCGTGGTCCTCGTGGCGGCCGGCTTCGCGGGATACCGGCGCCGCGACCTGCGCACGGTGTGAGGGTCCCGCCCCGGGCCCCGAGCAGACGGGCGGGACTCGGTCGGGACTCGGTCGGGACAGGGTGGGACAATGGAACGCGTGTCCCTCGCCGAGCAGCATCCCATCAGCCGTGAGAGCCGGCTCGTAGTCACTGTCCTCGTGATCGCGGCGTTCGTCGTGATCCTCAACGAGACGATCATGAACGTGGCGCTCCCCCGCCTCATGGCGGAGCTGGGCGTGGACGCGACCACGGTCCAGTGGCTCGCCACCGCGTTCATGCTCACCATGTCCGTGGTCATCCCCATCACGGGCTTCCTGCTGCAGCGCTACGCCACGCGGACCGTGTACCTGCTGGCGATGGGCCTGTTCAGCGCGGGCACCCTGCTCGCGGCGCTGGCTCCGGGCTTCACAGTCCTCCTGCTCGCGCGGATCGTGCAGGCCTCCGGGACCGCGATCATGATGCCGCTGCTCATGACGAGCGTGCTGCGCCTCATCCCGATCGTGCGCCGCGGCCAGGTGATGGGGACCGTGAGCATCGTCATCTCGGTGGCCCCGGCAGTGGGGCCCACGCTCTCGGGGGTGATCCTGCAGTTCCTCTCGTGGCGGTTCATGTTCCTGACCGTCCTGCCGATCGCCCTCGCCGCCCTCGTCTACGGGGCGGTGAAGCTCCGCGGGGCGCCCGAGGGCGCCCCACCGCGGCTCGACGTGCTCTCGATCGCCCTCTCCGTTCCGGCCTTCGGCGGTGTGGTGTACGGGCTCAGCCGGCTCGGTGGCGAGGCCACGGGAGGTGTCGGCCCCGCGGTGCCGCTCATCGTGGGCGGGATCGCGCTCGTGGCATTCGTCCTCCGGCAGCTCTCGCTCCAGAAGGCAGGATCGCCGCTCCTGGACCTGCGCGCGTTCACGTACCCGATGTACACGGTGGCCACCGCCCTCCTCATGGTCGGCATGATGGCGCTCTTCGGCGTGATCATCCTGCTGCCCATCTACCTCCAGCAGGTCCGCGGCCTCGACACCTTGGGCACCGGCCTGCTTCTGCTCCCCGGCGGCCTCGTCATGGGCCTGCTCGCCCCGACGGTCGGGAAGTGGTTCGACCGTGTGGGCCCTGTGCCCCTCACGGTCACCGGGACGTCGCTCATCACCGCGGTGCTCGTGGGCTTCGGGTTCCTGCAGTCGGACACGTCCGTGTGGCTCGTGATGGCCCTGCACGTCGTCATGTCGCTCGGTCTGGCCCTCCTGTTCACGCCGACGTTCACGAGCGGGCAACCCCCTCCCGCCGCGCCTGTACAGCCATGGGTCCGCGATCCTGAGCACGCTCCAGCAGGTCGCGGGCGCGGCGGGCACCGCCCTCCTCGTGGCCGTCATGGCGGCCACCGCGCACAGCGCCGCCGCCACGGAGCCCGCGGCCGAGGCCTCGATGCAGGGCTTCCGGGCAGCGTTCCTCGTCGCCGCGGGGGCCGGGGCCGCCGCCGTCGTCCTCGCCTCCTTCCTCCGCAACCGCAAGCCCGAGCACCATCCCGCCCCGGCCGAAGAGCTCTCCCCCTCCTGACCGTTTCGGGTACACATAACGACCACCCAAGACCATCTCAGGTACACATAAGGACCACCCCAGGACCAACTCGGGTACACAAAAACCCACCCAAGAGCGTTTCGGGTACACATGAGGACCACCCAGGATCAACTCGGGTACAGATGAGCGGCCCCTTCAGCCCTTCCGGGTACACGTGCCCGTCGCGGCATATGCGGCCAAGGGCATCTAGGGTGCGGAGAACCCTCCGTCGGCCTTGATGAGCTGCCCGTTGACCCATCCCCCGGCCTCGCCTACCAGGAACGCGACCACGGCCGCGACGTCCGCCGGCGTTCCGAGGCGCCCGCCCGGCTGCCGCTGCGTGAGGGCCTCCCGCGTCGGATCATCCATCCACCCGGTATCGATGGGCCCCGGGTTGAGGACGTTCGCGGTGATGCCCTGCGCCCCGAACTCGCGCGCCGCCGCGAGGACGATCCTGTCCAGCGCCCCCTTGCTGGCTCCGTAGGGCAGGTTGTGCACGGTGTGGTCGGAGGTGAGGGCGAGGATCCGCCCGCACCCTGCCCATTCGCGGGGGAACTGCTCGGCGAAGGCCCGGACCAAGAGCCACGAGGCGCGGGCGTTGACAGCGAAGTGCCGGTCGAAGGACTCCACGCCCGTGTCGAGGATCGACGAGTCAACGGACTCAGCGTGGCTCATGATGAGCGCCTGCACGCGTCGGTCCGCGCCGGCATCGGCGAGGAGTGCGGCCGGGGCGTCGGGGTCTGTGAGGTCCGCGTCGAAGAGCCGCACCTCAGCGCCCCGGCCACGCAGCTCCTCCGCGAGCTGCCCGGCGTCGTGCGGACGGACGCCCGAGGCCATCCGCGCGTCGTACGCGGAGTGGTAGGAGAGCGCGAGGTCCCAGCCCTGCCGCGCGAGCTCGCGCGCAATGCCGGCCCCGATCCCCACCAGCCGCCCCACACCGGTGACGAGCGCGAGCGGCCGGGTCATCCGAGCCCCCTCTCGTACACGACCGTGGTGCGGACCGCGCTGAATCCCACGCGCTCGTACAGCCCCACCGCCCCGGTCGGGTTCTCGGAGTCCACGCCCAGATCGGCGATCCGGAACCCCGCGGACCGGGCGGCGCCGAGGACGTCGGTGAGGAGCGCCGTCGCGAGCCCCCGCCCGCGCGCCCGGCGCCGCGTCCCGACCAGTGAGACGTACAGCTCCCCGGGCACGTACTCGTTGCAGAGGACGTACGCGTCCACGGCGTCGTCGGGCGCCAGCGCGGGGTCGGCACTGAGTGCGACCCGGCTGAGCGCCGGACGGAAACTGCGCGAGGCGAGCTGGTCCGCCCACTTCTCGCGCGTGCGCTCCACGGCGCCCCAGTGGTCGGAGAACGCCTCGTTGTGCGCGCGGCGCGTCGCCTCGGTGTGCTCCCCTCCAAGAACGCGGACGACGCCGGGCGCTTCCACCGCGCTCGTCGCCACCCTGCCGCTGGGGGCACGGTGCGCGAGCGGCCGAGCCTGCGCGGATCCGACCCGTACGGCTTCCGGAGGAGGGCCGGCGGAGAGCGGCTCCCATGCGGCGAGCTCGACCCGCATGTCCCGGAAGTACCTGGCCGGGGCATAGCCGCGGGCCTGGGCGAGGCGCGTGGCGCCGGAGGCGGGCTTGCCGCACCACAGCGAGCCAACCAGGGGGAGCCCCGGGTAGCGCTGCGCGGCGAGCTCCGCCGCGCGGGGCTCGATCCAGTCCATGACCGCCCGGCCCAGGCCCCGCCCCCGCCATTCGGGGTGGACCCCGCCACTGAGGGAGGCCTTGGCGACTCGGTCGACGAGCCCTGCGGAGACGCGCAGCTGGCCGTAGGCGACCATGGTGCCGCCGTCCCAGCCGCCGAAGGTGTCGAGCGAGGGGTCTACGCCGGGCTCGGCGAGCTCTTCGACGAGGTCCTCGGGCTCATAGAACTCGTCGGTGTCGTCGATCTTCGCGAGGACGTTGCTGAGCTCAGCCCATGCCGCCGCGTGGGCGGGTTCGATGGGCTTCCACACAACACTCATGCTGCTCCTGTCGAGGAGGCCGGGCGTGCCCGGGAGAGACCGGTGCGGTGCCACCCACGCTAGCACCGCGGCCCGGCGCCCGGCAGCGCCGATGCGGCGCCGAGTCCACAGCATGTGCACTTCCCGGGAAAAGTTGTCCACAGTCTGTGGGCAAATCCGTGGACAGCGTGCGTCCCGCGGGAATGACATGGATGTAAGTTATCCACGCCGTGGACAACCCTGTGGATAAGTCGGAGGAGCGGGGCCGTCCCCTCAGAGCGAGAAGCCGTCCTCCACAAGATCCTGGTCCGCCGGGTGGCGCTTCAGGTAGCCGCGGACGTAGGGGCAGTGCGGCCGCACGCGCTGGCCCTTGGCCCGCACGTCGCCGAGCGCCGCCGCCACGAGCCGCCCCGCGAGGCCCTGCCCGGAGAATGCCTCACCCACCATCGTGTGGTCGAACGCCACGAGCCGCCCCGCGTCCTTGAGCCGGTACTGGGTGAACCCCACGACCGCCCCGCCCACGGTGATCTCGTAGCGGCCTCCCTGCGGCGAGTGCCGCACGGCAACGCCGTCCCCCGCGCCGCCGGTGATGGGTTCGAAGACACCCGTCTGGACGCTGTCGCGAGTCGCGGCGCCTTCACTCCCGGCGCCTGCACTCCCGGCCACGCCGGTCCCGGTCACGTCACCGGCGCCCGGCGCCGCACCGCGCGGCCGGAGCCGCACGTGGGGGAGCGGCGGGGCGGGAAGCGGGCCCTCGCCGCCGGTGGGCTCGACGACGGGACCGAACCGTGCGCCGTCGTGCGCACCCGTGGCCTCCCCCGCGGCAGCGGCACCCCGCACCTGAGGACCGGAGGCGCCGACACCCTCCGGACCGGGCTCCGTGAGCCCGAGCTGCGCCTGCCACGCCGCACGGTACCCCACGATCTCGTCGTGGCTGCGCCCCACGAAGTTCCACCACATGGTGATCTCCTCGCCGAACGGCGGCCCGCCGAGGAGGACGGCATGCACGGGGTGTGCCTCAGGATTCGCCAGGCGCAGGCGGCTGCGTCCTGGCGCCGCGTAGGCGAGGTGCGCTTCGGGCACGGGTGCCTCGTCGAGTTCGAGCCCGCCCGAGTCGGCGAGCACCGCGTGCTCGAACCCGCTCGCGAGCTCGAGCGTGACCCGCGCTCCCGGTCGGAGCGTGAGCTCGGCCCCGAGCAGGGGCGAGTAGGCCCGCACGGGGGAGGCGGAACCGGCCAGCGCGCCGAGGAACACGCGCAGCTCGCCCGCGGGGCCGCCCCCGTCGTCGTGGAGCACGACGACGGGCGGGACGTAGCGCTCGAACCCCGGCTCTGCGTCCCGGAAGGGATCGGGCAGGGCTGTCCACAGCTGCACGCCGTGGAGCACCGTGGTGTCGGCCGTGGAGTACTCCGAGTGGTTGATGCCCCGGCCGGCGGTCATGAGGTTGAGCTCCCCCGGCCGCACGATCGCCTCGTGGCCCGCACTGTCCCGGTGCTGGACGGCGCCGGTGAAGAGCCAGCTGACGGTCTGCAGGCCGGTGTGGGGGTGGGGAGGCACGCGCATGCCGCCGGTGGCCGAGACGTCGTCGGGCCCGTAATGGTCCGCGAAGCACCACCCGCCCACGAGGCTGCGCTGCTTGGAGGGGAGGGTGCGCCGCACGGGCATGGCGCGAGGGCCGCCGAGGGGGACGTCGCGGGGGGCGATCACCTCGAGCGGGGCGGTTCCGGCGCCCTCTGCACCGCAGAGGGTCTCGGGCGGATCGAGTTCGAGATTGCTCATGGGCTGCCTCCTAGCGAGGAGCCTACGCCGCCCGGAGGGGACCTGCGGACCGCAATCCACATTCCAACAGGCATTACCCCCAGAGTTATCCACAGGTGGGGACAAGCTGGGCCGGGGACGCGCTGGATCCGCTCCGATCCGCCCAATCATCCACATCTGTAATCGAAACAACAGCCCTGTAGGTTACGCACAGTGTGGAAAGTCCTGTGGACAGGGCGTTGACCGTTCCGGAGGGACGGTCCTAGTCTCACCGCGAAGGAGCGACCCATGAGCAGCGACGACGCAGCCACCGTCCCCCGTCCCACCCGGATCACCGCCGTCCCGGGCGGCCCCCACATCGACGTCGTCCGGGACTTCGACGCCCCGCCTGAACGCGTTTTCGCCGCCCATTGCGACCCGGCGCTCTTCTCCCAGTGGATCGGCCCGGCGCGCCTCATCACGGTGGTCGAGCACATGGACGCCCGCACGGGGGGTTCCTACCGCTTCGTCCAGAGGGAGCACGACGGCGGGGAGTACCGTTTCCGGGGCAGCTTCCACGAGGTGGCGGCGCCCCACCGCATCGTCATGACATTCGAGTACGAGGGCGCCCCTGGCCATGTGGAGCTCGACACGGCCTCGTTCAGCGACCTTCCCGACGGCCGCTGCCGCCTCCGAGTTCATTCGACTTTCGAGTCGGCCAAGGAACGGGACGCGGTCCTCGCGGCAGGCATGGCGGACGGGGTCGAGGAAGGCTACCGGCGTCTGGACGGGCTCCTGGCCGACGGCATCGCCTAGCCGCGGGCCCGGCCGTCACACCCGGCCCCGATCCCGCACCCGCCGGGACACCGCGCGTCCACAGGCTGGGACAGTAGTTGTCCACAGCCCGGGGACAACCACTCCTCGGGATGGGGCACTGCACGCGGAGACCCCCCGCTAACCGCGCGATGGCGGGCCCGAACCGGGTGGTAACTACAATGGTGGAACTTGTGCACACTGTGGAAAGGCCCTGTGGACAAAGGGCGGGGCACGGCACGCCAGATGCCGGATTAGAGGACGAAGGGGCGGGCGTCTGGGGGTGGGGGGTCAGGCCCCGCCGGGCCCGATCCCGAGCGCGGAGACCCGCAGGAGCGTGGCCGCCGCGAGGAGGACGGCGACAGCAGCGAGGCCGCCGATCTGGAAGGCCGTGCGGGAACGGCCGCGCGGAGCGTAGACGATCGCCGCGGTGGTGAGGGCGCCCGTCACGAGGCCGCCGAGGTGGGCCTGCCACGCGATCTGCGGGATGAAGAAGCCCAGCGCCACATTGACCGCGATCAGGATGAGGAGCTGGCGGTGGTCGCCGCCGCGGTGGCGCATGACGACGAACATCGCGCCGAAGAGGCCGAAGACCGCTCCGGAGGCGCCGACGACGCCGCCCAGGTTCGGCGGGGTCAGGAGGAAGAAGCCGACCGAGCCGCCCACTGCGGAGATGAGGTAGACGGCGAGGAAGCGGGCGCGTCCGAGGAGGGGCTCGAGGGCCTGGCCGAAGATCCACAGGGTGTACATGTTCACCACAATGTGCAGGACGAACGACTGCGCGTGCAGGAACGCTGCCGTGAGCATCCGCCAGGGCTCCACCCCGGTCAGCAGGGTCGCGTAGGCGAACTCCTGGTAGACGGTGCCTGCGGGGATGGCCCACTGGAGGACGTAGACGAGGACGCATGCCGCGATGAGCGAGAGCGTGACCACGGGGCGGCCGCCGGGCCGGGCGGTCGCCCCGTAGGCGGTGCGGGTCGCGGGGGCCGCGAGCTCGCGCACGCAGTCCACGCAGTGGAAGCCGACCGGCGCCGGCCGCTGGCACTCCGGGCACGCAGGCCGGCCACACCGCTGGCACGCCACATAGGAGACGCGGTCAGGGTGGCGGGCGCACACGGGCGCGGGGACGCCAGGGCCGGCGGCCGGGCTTCCATAGCTCATGCGATGTGTATCCCTGTTGTCAGGTACCGGGTCAGACCTGCTCGATGTCGATCGAGCTGATCACGACGTCCTCGACCGGACGGTCCTGCATGCCGGTGCGGACGCCCTGGATGGTGTCGACGACCTTCTTGGACTCCTCGTCCGCGACCTCGCCGAAGATGGTGTGCTTGCCGTAGAGCCAGCTCGTGTCCACGGTGGTGATGAAGAACTGCGAGCCGTTCGTGCCCTTGCCGCCCTGGATGCCGGCGTTCGCCATGGCGAGCTTGTACGGCTCCTTGAAGTTCAGCTCGGGGTGGATCTCGTCGTCGAAGCGGTAGCCGGGGCCGCCGATCCCCTTCCCGAGCGGGTCGCCGCCCTGGATCATGAAGTCGCGGATGATCCGGTGGAACACCGTGCCGTTGTAGAGCGGGGTGCCGGTCTTGTCCTCGCCGGTCTCCGGGTGGGTCCAGGCCTGCTCGCCGGTGGCGAGGCCCACGAAGTTCTGGACCGTCTTCGGGGCGTGGTTGCCGAAGAGGTTGACCACGATGTCGCCGTGGTTCGTGTGGATGGTTGCCTTGGCGGTTGCGATTGCGCTCATGGCCGCCATTCTTCCACGCTCAGGGCGAACGGATTCTGGCCGGTTCCCCTGTTCCGCGCTCGGTGAAATCGGGCATAAGGACAGACGAAAGGCCCACGTCCCCGTAGCGAGCGCAGGGCGGCGGACGTAGGCTGGCGTTGGTTCACGCAGAATCCGGAGGTAGCCGTGAAGAAACCACTCGAGAAGAGCTTGAACACGACAGAGTCCGTCGCGCGGGAGATTGCGAAGGACCTCGAACACGGCGTCGCCGCAGGCGTGGAGAGCGCCAAGGAGTGGGCTCAGCCGCGGGTCGACGCGGCAGTGACCTGGGCCGTCCCGCGCATCCAGCACGGTCTGGACTCCGCCTCGCCGCGGATCCAGGAGGGCATCAAGTCCGCCGCGCACGGCCTCGCCGAGGGCGTGGCTGCCGTGACCCCGAAGATCCAGGACGGGCTCGCGCACCTCGCCCCGCGCATCACCGAGGCCGTCGACTCGGCTGCACCCCGCCTGCACGAGGCGGTGGACCGGGCGGCGCCCGTCATCAAGGACGCCGCCGACCAGTACATCCCCAAGATCTCCGAGGGGATCGCCCATGCGGCGGAGTCCGTGAACCGCGGCCTCGCGGGTGCACCGTCCCAGGTCGACGCGGTGGCCCAGCGCCTTGCCGACTCGGGGATCGTCCGCCAGGCGGACGCTGCCGCGCGGCATGCGACGACCGCTGCGCAGGAGGCCGTCCGCGCCGCCGCCGGTGAGATCTCCCAGCCGCGCCGCAAGAAGGGCCGTGGGCTGCTGGTCTTCGGCGTGATCGCGGCTGCGGTTGCCGCCGGGATCGCGGCGTGGAAGGCCGCCAAGCCGGTCGAGGACCCGTGGAAGACCCCGGCTCCCGTCCCGCCCGGCGGTTCCGCTGGCACCACGAGCGGCACCGACACCCCCTCCCCGGTTCCTGCGACCGCTGCGGGGGCAACGGCGTCGTCCGCCCTGGGCGCCACCGCGGGGGAGACCGCCGCGGGCGAGGCGGCCGCGGAAGAGGCGGCCCGCGCCGCCGACGAGGCCGAGGCAGAGGCCGCGCTCGACGCCGGCCAGGCGGCAGTGCTCGAGGGCTCGGCCGCCGCTGCTGCCGAGGGCGAGGGCGAGGACTCGAAGCTCGTGGACGAGGCCGCGGCCTCCGCGGCCGTGACCCCGGACGTCGACGCCGAGCTCACGACCGAGGACCCGGCGGACAGCGGCGAGGGCCGCCACGTCGCCAAGGATGCCGCGGCGGCCATGCGCAGCGTGCACTCGGCCTCGAAGGACAAGGACGGCGAGGACACGGACGGCACGAAGGCCTGATCCGCGCGCGGCATCCGCCTCGCGGCGCCGCACTCCACGGGGACCCCGTCATCCGACGGGGTCCCCGTTCTGTCCCCGGACGGCCTCTGACTCCAAACCGTCTCGGACGGTCTGAGAGGTTCCGGACCGCCCCTCCTTTGCTAGATTTGAGCTGATGCCTGGGCACCCTGACTCCGAGCCGACGATCCACGTTCCCGCTCCGCCGAGCGTGTCGATCGTGATCCCGGCGTACAACGAGGAGAGCGTGATCCGGCAGTGCGTCACGGCCGCGATCTACCAGTCGGTGCCGGCGCACGAGATTATCGTCGTGGACAACCTCTCGAAGGACTCGACCGCGCAGATCGTCCGGCATCTGGCCGAGGAGTACCCCGAGTCGCCGATCCGCCTGCTCACGCAGGACCGCGAGCAGGGCCTCATCCCCACCCGCAACCACGGCCTCGACTCGGCCACGGGAGACGTGCTGGGCCGGATCGACGCGGACTCGCTCCTCGAGCCGGACTGGGTCGAGGAGGTCCAGCGCGCGTTCACCGACCACGCCGTGCAGGCGGCGACGGGCCCCGTGGTGTACTACGACATGCCCATGCGCCGGTTCGGGCTCAAGGCGGACGACAAGGTCCGCCAGCTCCTGCTCAAGCTCTCGAGCCACGAGTACCACTTCCTCTTCGGCTCGAACATGGCCATCCGCCGCACGGCCTGGGAGACCATCCGAGACTCGACGTGCCGGGACGAGAACGACGAGATGCACGAGGACATCGACCTCTCGCTGCACCTCGCCGAGCACGGGCTCAAGGTCCAGTACTGGCCGGAGATGGTCTCGGGCATGTCCGCCCGCCGGCTCGAGGACTCGCCCAAGGACTACCGCTACTACGTGCAGCGGTTCGACCGCACGTACAAGGCGCACAACATCCGCAAGATCGCGCTCAAGGCGCCCATGGCGGTCGTCTTCTCGGTGTACTTCCCTGCCAAGCTCCTGCGCGCCATCCACTCGGCGAACCAGCCGCCGGTCAAGCGCGGCGGGGTCTGACGCGGTTCAGCCTGCGACCGGCGCAGCCTGCGCAGCTCAGTCCGCGCCGAGCTCGGCCTGCGCCTTCGGCTCTCGGCGGGTGCGCCGCTGGCCCAGGACGACGACGGCGAGCCCGGCGAGGATGAGGCCGAGCCCTGCGTAGGTCCCGGCAGGGAGGACTTCGCCGAGGAACACGGCGGCCAGGAGCGCGGCACCGGGGATCTCGAGCAGGATGAACATCGAGACGACGAGCGGGCTGAGCACCGCCACGAGGTGGTTGAAGGCGGTGTGCCCCACGAGCTGGGCGGCAATGGTGATGGCGATGATCCCCGCCCAGCCCGTCGGCTCGAAGCCGGTGAGGCGCTGCCCGGTCGCGGCCGCCATGAGGGCTACGAGCGCGGCGCACACGCCGTAGCACAGCGTCGTGTAGGTGCCGGTCCCCATGGTCTTCCGGGCCTGGCCGCCCGCCATCGTGTACAGCGCGGCGAGGATTCCGCCCGCGACGGCGAGGAGGTCGCCGAGGAGCGCGTCGGGGGAGGAGCCCAGATCGAGTCCGGTGATGGCCACGACGCCTGCGAAGGACAGCCCGAGGCCCACGAGCACGGCGCTCGGCAGCCGATGGCCGCGCAGCAGGGAGAAGACGGCAATCCAGCCCGACTGGAGGCACACGAGCGCGGTCGAGGCCGCGACGGAGGTCAGCGTGAGGGAGACGATGAAGCACACGAAGTGCAGCGCGAGGGCGGTCCCGGCCACGGCGGACCAGAAGTACTCGCGCCGGCCCAGCCGGCTGAACTGCCGCGGACTGCCGAGCGCGACCGGAGCGGCCATGACCACGGCGGCGATCGCGTTGCGCCAGAACGCGATCGCGAGCGCGGTCACCGAGGTGGCGCCGAGGGTGGCCGCGATGAGCGGGCCGGACGCCGAGACGCCCACGACGCCGAGCGCCACGAGAAGGGGGATCACCCGCCCACTCTAGCCACGGCGTGGGAGGGCGCGCGGAACGGATCGGGGTGCGGTCCCTCTCGGACGGCATCAACCCGTCGACCCGCGAGGGCCGCCTGATGCTCAACCTCATGGCGACCTTCACCGAGTACAAGCGCGAGCTCATCCAGGAACGAGTCAGGCCGGCGCCGACGCAGCCAGGGCCCGCGGCGTGAAGTTCGGGCGTCTCACTCCGGACGCGAAGGATGAACCGTCCCCGGTTTGATGCCGCTTCCTTTCGAGTCTGGAAGGAAGATGTTGATCATGCAGAAGAGGATCCCGGAGGAGACCAAGCAGCGGGCTACCCGTCTGGTGCTGGACCACCTCGATGAGTACCCCACGCTGAGCGCGGCCTGTCAGTCCGTCGGCGACCGACTGGGCGTCGGGAAGGAATCCCTACGCCGCTGGGTGCGCCAGGCCCAGATCGATGCCGGCGAACGCGAGGGAGCGCCCTCCAGCGAAAATGAACGCATCAATCAGCTCGAGCGGGAGAATCGCGAACTGCGTGAGGCCAACGCGATCCTGAAGGACGCGGCGGTTTTCTTCGCCGGGGAACTCGACCCCCGACGCCGTTGATCCTCGGGTTCATCGAGGACCAGCGCGCCCAAGGCCGCTCGGTCGGGTCGATCTGCACGGTGCTGCGTGAGCAGGGAGTGCGGGTTGCCGAGCGGACCTACCGGGCGTGGAAACGCGCCCAGCCCAGCAGCCGGGATTGTGAGGACGCGGTGATCATCGATGCGATCCTCGCCGCCCGGGCAGACGCGCGGGGCGGGGCCTCTCCGGAGTCGATGTACGGGCGACGGAAGATGACTGCGCTGCTTCGCCGCCAGGGCCTTGAGGTGTCTGCGCGCCGGGTGGACCGGCTGATGGGCCAACTCGGGATCAACGGCCTGGTGCGCGGCAGGGGCGTGCGGACCACGGTCCCGGACCGCAACGCGGCCCGGGCACCGGATCTGCTGGAGCGGGACTTCACCGCCGAGGCGCCGAACCAGCGCTGGGTCGCGGACTTCACCTACGTGCGGACCTGGGCCGGATTCGTCTACGTCGCGTTCGTGATCGACTGCTACTCGCGAACCATCGTGGGCTGGCACGCCGCGGCCACGAAGACGACCCCGTTGGTCACCACCGCGCTGCGAATGGGCCTGTGGCGGCGGGATCGGGCCGGGCACACCGTCCGGGACGGGCTGGTCCACCACAGCGATGCCGGCTCCCAGTTCACGTCCGTGGCCTTCGCTGAGACCCTCGCGGTGGAGGGCATCGCCGCCTCGATCGGCTCGATCGGCGATGCCTACGACAACGCCCTGGCCGAGTCCACGATCGGGCTGTTCAAAAACGAGGCGCTCCGGGACGGCTCCCCGTTCCGGACCGGCCCGCTGCGCACCATCGACGACATCGAGTGGATCACGGCCGGCTGGGTCGACTGGTACAACAACCGGCGCCTGCACTCCACCCTCGGCGCCATCCCGCCCCAGGAGTACGAGAGCGCGTACTACGCTGACCTCACCACGCCAACACACCCGGTGCTGGCACCCGGATAGGAGCGGCAAAGAACCGGGGACGGTTCAAAGTCCTGTGCCAAGCCTCCGTTCGGGACTCAGACCGTCCGATTGAGGATCCTTCACCGGGCAATTATTCGGGCGGGCTCGAGGAAGATACCGGCGTTCGTGTCGTAATGGCAGGTGCGCGGATGGATGAGGCCTGTGCGGTCCTGGGGCGAAGCCGTGGGGTGTGTCGTAGCGGAGGCTGTCCTAGGTTTAGAGCGGCGCCCTAGCTTCCGCTGAGGCAGCAGCGGCTGCGCCCGGAGTGGCCGGGCAGAGCCAAGCTATGAGGAGCGCGATCATCGCAACCACAGCGCGCAGAACCGGGGTCACGAGGTCCCTCCCACCACGACCGCGAGGACGCGCTCCAGCAGAGCATCGAGCTCAGCTGGCGACTCGACCTCCACGTGTTCGAGGACGGGGTCGTCAAGGGTGCCGTAGTTGAACTCGGCCTCGCCGGACTCCCAGAGCACAAGTTCGACGTCATAGTCCGTGAGAGCGACGACAAGGTGCGCCGACGGGTTCGGAAGGTCTCGCGGGCCTCGGGTGTAGGTCAGCGATCCCACTTGCTTGAGCTCAGCGCCGCGGCTGCTGAGCCACTGGTCCAGACGATCGAGATGGGTCATCGCCGGCACACCAGGACGATGCACGTGGCGGGTGGCATTTCTGCAGGTGGAGGACCGTAGAGCCGCGTCGTGACGTTGGGCCCGGGAATCACGCCCCACTCCGGCTTGCTCGCAGGGAAGACGGAGTCTCGCGGCACGTTGAACTCGGCATAGATGCCCTTCCCCGCCGGGTATGCGTCCGGGTTCGCTGGGTTTGTTACGTAGGTGCGACCGCCGCCTCCTTCGACGACGCGACCGCTGTTCGTCATTTTCGCGAACTCATCATCTCCCATCCAGCGACCGACACGGATAAGGTCGTCTCCGGCGTTTGCGGCTTTCCCAGCGCTTCCAAGGCCCTTCAGGCCGGCAGCGGCCCCTTTGATGAGTCTGCCGCCGGGAGGGATCGCGGCCGCTGCGAGGAGTGCTGCGGCGACGGCGTCGCCGCAGGAGCCTTTGCCGGTGCTGCAGGTGTTGTAGGCCTGGATGGCCTTGGTGCCGGCGTGGACGGCGCCGGCGGCGACCGAGATGCCGCCCAGGACGGCGGCCACGGGGGCGCCGATGCCGGTGACGGCTGCGGCGAGGGCGAGTACGCCGGCGACGTCGGAGACGATGCCGCTGACGTCTTGGACGCCGCCGAGGACTTCGTCCCAGGAGAAGAGGCCGGTGATGTCGAGGTAGCGGAGCGGGTTCGCGGAGGCGTAGGTGTACGCGCCGGAGAGGGATGTGCTGGCGGCGGGGTCGGTGCTGAGGAACATGCCCGCGCCCGGGTCGTACTGGCGTGCGCGCAGGTGGGTCAGGCCGGTCGGGTCCTGGTATTGGCCGAGCCAGCCCAGTGGTGGTGCGTTGGGGTTGTTCGGTCCGGTGGCTCGGGGTCGTCCGTAGGGTTCGAAGGCCCCGGCCGAGGTGACGGCGCCGGTGGCGTCGGTGATGGCGCGGGTGGAGCCGAGCCTGTCGGTGTGGAAGTAGGCAGCGGTGCCGGCGGCGTCGTGGGAGGTGAGGGCCTGGTCGCCATGGGTGTAGTGCCGGACGAGGGCGCCGCTGGTGTCGAGCTCGTTGGCGAGCCGGTAGAACGGGTCCCATTCGAAGGTGGTCTTGACGGTGGCGAGGGTGGCGCTGAGGCGGCGGCCGTCGCCGTCGTACTTGTACGCAGTGGTCCCGGCCGGGGTGGTGGCCGTGGCGGTGCGTCCGCCCCTGGTGTAGGTGAAGGAGGCGGTCCCGGCGGTGAGGACCTGGCCCTTGGCGTCGTAGGTATAGGCGGTGGTGCCGCCGGGGGCCGTGGTCTGGGTCCGCTGGCCCTGGGTGTTGTAGGCGTGGGTGGTGGTCTGGGCGTTGCGGGTCTCGGTGAGGATGTTCCCGGCGTGGTCGTAGGTCCACTCGAGGACCTCGGTGCTGCTGGCGCAGGCGCTGGTGTAGCAGGCCTTGGTGAGCCGGTCGAGGGTGTCGTAGGCGAACGTGTCGGCGGTGCCGTCGGGCCGGGCGATGGAGGTGGGGTTGCCGGCGGGGTCGTAGGTGTAGGCCTCGTCCAGGAGGGTCGTTGTCGCGGTGGCGTCCACGAGGCGGGTGAGCCGGCCGAGGCTGTCGTAGGTCTTGGTGGCGGTGGAGCCGTCGGCGCGGGTGACGGTGAGCGTGTTCCCCTCGGGGTCGTGGGTGTAGTCGGCCACGACGGCGGCGCCGTTCCTGACCTGGGTGACGCGCCCGTCGGCGTCGTAGACGTAGGCCGTGACGGCGCCGTCGGGGC
>NZ_JBDFRB010000024.1:0-24011 GCF_039615075.1 Sinomonas halotolerans
TGAACTGCTCCCGGGAAGTTGGACCGTGAAATTCCGTTCCGTCTTCTGGGGAGCAGTGCATGCGTGTGGAGAGTTCGTTGTCCGTGGGGCAGCGGTCGGCGGCTGTAGCTTTGTTCGAGCAGGGTCTCGCTGATCGTGCCGCGGCGACGCGGCTGGGGGTGTCCCGGTGGCCGGTGCAGCGGCTGTATCGGCGTTGGGTGATCCGTGGCAGAGGAGCGCTGGTGGCCAAGACGACGAAGCGGTCGTACTCGTTCGAGCTGAAGCTGGCGGTGGTGAAGGGCTACCTCGCGGGCGCGGGCTCTGCTGCGGCCTTGGCCAGGGAGCATGGCCTGTCCTCCGGGAAGCTGGTCGAGGCGTGGGCACGCGCGTTCCGGGACGGCGGTGAGGACGCGCTGCGGCCCCGGCCCAGGGGCCGTCCGGCCCGGGCCGGCGGCGCCGCCGCGGGCGAGCTGACCGAGCTGGAGCGGCTGCGGGCGGAGAACGAGCGGCTGCAGGCTGAGAACGCCTACCTGAAAAAATTGCGGGCCTTGAGGGCGCACGGACGGCAGTGAAGGCCCACGCTGTCGCCTCCCTCAAGGCCGAGCACCGCCTGCCGGTGCTGCTCGAGGTGGCCGGGCTTGCCCGGTCGACGTTCTTCTACCATCAGGCCAGGCTCGACCGGGCGGACCCCCGGGCCGGCCTCAAGGACGCGGTCCGGGCGGCGTTCGAGGCCGCGCGCGGACGCTACGGGCACCGCAGGGTGCACCGGGAGCTCGTCAAGGCCGGCTGGCAGGTGGCCAAGAAGACGGTGCTGGAGCTCATGCGCCAGCTCGGCCTGGCCTGCCACGTCCGCCGGAAACGCCGCTACGCCTCCTACCGGGGCGAGGCCGGCCCGGTCGCAGAGAACATCATGGACCGCCAGTTCAGCGCCGAGTCCCCGAACCAGAAGTGGGTCACCGACGTGACCGAGTTCCGGGTCGGCAACGACAAGCTCTACCTGTCCCCGGTCATGGACCTGTTCAACCGCGAGATCATCGCCTACTCCACCGGCCGATCACCGAACCTGCAGCTGGCCACCTCGTCACTGCGCCAGGCACTCACCGCCCTAGGGCCCGGGGAACATCCGGTCGTGCACTCCGACCAGGGGTTCCAGTACCAGCACCGCACCTGGCGGAAGCTGCTCGCCGACGCCGGCGCCACACAGTCGATGTCCCGCAAGGGCAACTGCTTCGACAACGCCGTGATCGAGAACTTCTTCGGCCACCTCAAGGAAGAGTGCTTCCACCACGTCCGCTACCTCAGCATCGAGGCACTCGAGCACGCCCTGCACGACTACATCCGCTGGTACAACAACGAACGCACCTCGCAACGGCTCCAGGGCCTGAGCCCGGTCGAATACCGCGCACAGGCCCTGCCCGCCTAGGATCTCAATAAACCAGTCCAACTATCGGGGACCAGTTCACAACGGGCCGGACGGGACCCCACAACGCTAAGAGAGGCGCGCCGCCCTGACTCCGGCCACCACGCCCACGAGCGCGCCGTGGAGCGGGTGATCCGGGGCGAGCCCAGTGATCTCGGTGACGAGGCCGGCGTCGGGCTCCCCGGAGGCGAGGAGCTCCTGGAGGCGGGCCGCCTCGTCGTCGCCCGGCGCGTCGAAGCGCAGCGCGGCGCCCACCGCAGCGAGCAGCGCGTCCGTCGGCAGGCCCCGTTCGGCGAGCTCGGCTGCGGGGCCGATGAACCGCTCGTGGCGCGAGAGCTTGCGCAGTGGGGCGCGCCCCACCCGCTCCACGGTGTCCGGCAGCTCCGCGTTCGCGAAGCGGGCGAGGATCTTCTCGATGTAGGCCTGCTGCTCGTGAGGGGCGAACCCGTACTTGGCCACGAGGAGCGCCTTCGTCTCGGCGAGCACGCCCTCGACCCTCGCCTGGACCTCGGGGTCAGCGACGGCCTCGGCGATCCGTTCCCTGCCCGCGGCCCGGCCGAAGTACGCCGCGGCCGCGTGGCCCGTGTTGACCGTGAAGAGCTTGCGCTCGATGTACGGTCCCAGCGAGTCCACCCACGTCACGCCCGGGATCTCGGGGACGGCCTCCCCGAACGGCCCGCGCTCGATCGCCCACTCGAAGTACGGCTCCACGCGGACGTCGAGCCCCCCGGGCTCCTGGGCGGGGACGATCCGGTCCACTGCGGTGTTGGCGAACACGGCGCGCGCGTCCACCGCGGCGTCGTCGAGCCCCTCGCCCGCTGCGGCGGCGCGGACCTCGCGCTCGAGGATGTCCGTCGCGTTGATCGCGTTCTCGCAGGCCATCACCGCCACACGCCCGCCGTCTGCGGGCCGGGCGGCGAGGCCGCGGGCGATCGCTGGGGCCACGAACTTCAGGATGTTCGGGCCCACGGCGGTCGTCACGACGTCCGCGGCGGCGATCCGCGCGATGAGGCCGGCCTCGTCGGTGGCCGAGTTCACGGCCTCGTAGCCGTCCACCACGTGGTCCCTGCCGCCCTCGCCCACCTCGTGCACGGTGTACTCGGGGGTCGCGTTGAGCCCGTCGATGAGCGGCGCGGCGACATCCGCGAACACGAGCCGGTAGCCGGCGCCGTGCAGGATCAGGCCCACGAATCCGCGGCCGATGTTCCCTGCGCCGAAGTGGACGGCCGTCTTCTGCCGGTCCTGGGCCTCCCCGGTCATCCGTTGACCTTCCCGAGGATCTCGAGGACCTCGTCCACGGTGCTCGCAGCCTCGAGGCGCGCCACCTGCTCGCGGTCCCCGAACACCTTGGCGATCCGGGCGAGGATGCCCAGGTGCTCCTTGTCCTTGCCGGCGATCCCGACGACGAACTTGACCGGCTTGCCATTCCAGTCGATCGGCTCCGCGTAGCGGGCGAACGTCACGGCAGAGGCCTTGATGTGGTCCTTGGCCTCATTGGTGCCGTGCGGGATCGCGAGGAAGTTGCCCATGTAGGTCGAGACGGACTGCTCACGCTCGTGCATCGCATCCAGGTACGCGCCGTCCACGGCTCCCGCGGCGAGCAGGAGGCGCCCGGCCTCGTCGATCGCGCCGGCCATGTCCGCGGCGCCGCCGGCGAGCAGCACGGATTCGCGGCGCAGCACCGGGTGTGCCTCGGCGGACGACGGCGGTGCCGCCTCGGCCTCGGCCGTCGCCGCGGGTGCGGCGGAGGTGTCGCCGGGACCCGCCTTCTCGGCGTCGAGCACCTCGACAATCTCGTCGTACTTCGGGCTGCCCATGAAGTTGTCCACGGTCACGACCTGTGCGCTCGGGGTCTTCTCCTGGGCACGCAGGGCGAGGTCCTGGTGCACCACGACCATGTCGTAGGTGTCCGTGAGGCTCGCGATCGAGGAGTTGGTGACCGTGACGTCGTCGTGCCCTGCGGCCCGGATCTTGTTGCGGAGCACCGAGGCGCCCATCGCGGAGGAGCCCATTCCGGCGTCGCACGCGAAGACGATGCTCTTCACTCCGGTGCCGGTCAGGGTCGCCGTCCCGGCGGCCGCGCTGCCGCTGCCGAGGACGGTCGAGGCCATGGACTTCCTGCCCTTCATCTCCTCCATCTGCGCGGTGGCGGCGGAGAGGTCGCCCTCGCCCTTGTCCTTGGACAGGCGCAGGATCACGGAGGCGATGAGGAAGGACACGGCGCATGCGAGGACCACTGCCAGGATCACACCGACGTACGAATCACGCGATGTCTGCGCCATGACCGCAATGATCGAGCCCGGGGCCGACGGGGCCACGAGGCCCGAGTTCGTCAGCGCCAGGGTCGCGATGCCGGTCATGCCGCCGGCGATCGTGGCGAGGATGAGGATCGGCTTCATGAGAACGTACGGGAAGTAGATCTCGTGGATGCCGCCGAAGAAGTGGATGATCGCCGCGCCCGAGGCGGAGGCCTTCGCAGCCCCGCGGCCGAAGAGCATGTAGGCGAGGAGCACGCCGAGGCCCGGGCCGGGGTTGGCCTCGAGGAGGAACAGGATGGACTTGCCCTGCTCGAGCGACTGCTGGGTGCCGAGCGGGGTGAGGACGCCGTGGTTGATGGCGTTGTTGAGGAACAGGACCTTGCCCGGCTCGATGAGCAGCGAGGTCAGCGGGAGCAGGCCGTTGTCGACGAGGAACTGCACCGCCCGGCCAGCCGCGTTGCTGCCGGCCTCGACGAGCGGTGCGATGCCGTAGAAGCCGATGAGCGCCAGGACGGCCGCCCAGATGCCGGCAGAGAAGTTGTTGACGAGCATCTCGAAGCCCGGCCGGATCCTGTGCGTCCAGATCGCGTCGAGCTTCTTCATGGTCCACCCGCCGAGCGGGCCCATGATCATCGCGCCGACGAACATCGGGATGTCAGCACCGACGATCACGCCCATCGCTGCGATCGCACCGACCACGCCGCCGCGGACGTCATAGACCATCCGGCCGCCCGTGTAGGCAATGAGGAGCGGGAGGAGGTACTTGATCATGGGGCCCACGAGTCCCACGTTCGGCGTGCCGTCGGTCTCCCCGAAGCCTCCCAGCTGGGGGACGGGGAGGAAGCCCTTCTCGATGAAGAGGGCGGTGATGAGCCCCCAGGCGATGAAGGCGCCGATATTCGGCATGATCATCCCGGAGAGGAAGGTGCCGAACTTCTGCACCCCGGCGCGTGCCGTGTGCAGGCGCGACGGCGCTGCGGTTGTCGACATGGTGTGTCCTGCTTTCCTAGGGCAGAGGCAGCATGCGGCTGCACAAGGGGGTGGGGTCAGCGGTCCTGGCGGGGCGGTTCTGCGGGGCCTGCCGGCGGGGTCGCCGTGGAGAGCCGGTGGAGCCATTCCAGGAAGAGCTTCATCTCGGTGCCGGACAGCTGGTCCGGGTGCGAGGACTGGAGCGTCGCGTTGAGGGCGATCGCCGCAGCGACGTAGCTGGGCTGCCCGCCTCTCGACGAGGGCGTTCCGGCGGAGGCGGCATCGAGGATGCCGGGGTCGGTCAGGACAGAGCGCAGGACAGCGTCCCGCGTCTGCGCTGAGAGGGTGTTGGCCGCCGTGGCCTCAGCGGCGTCTGCCGGGGAGGCGTCGCCTTCGGTGGCGTCGGCGATGAGCATGAGCGTCACGCCGATGTTGGCGGCGAGGATGGCCCTCGCGGCCTCGAGCGGCGGGACGGCGAGGTGGCCCTCGGCCGCGAGTCGGGTGAGCTCGCGCTCCAGGAGCCTCTCGGCCTCGGCGACGACGACGGGACGCCGACTGGGGCCGGAGCTCCCGAACATGAGCATGTAGAGCTGGGCGTGGGTGATGCCGAACTGGACGTGGACGTCCCAGAGCCGCCGGACATCCTCGACGGGGATGCCGGAGCGCTCGATGCTCCCCTCGCTCTGCATGAACTCCTCGAATCCCCGGGCCACGACCGCCTCCATGAGGCCGTCCTTGTCCCCGAAGTGGTGGTAGAGGGTGGGCGCCGTGACGCCCGCGAGGTCGGTGATCTGACGCGTGGAGACGGCGGCTCCGCCGGAGGAGGCCAGGAGTTCCATGGCCGCCTGGATGAGCCGTTCCCGGGGAGAGGCCTTGGGCGCCTCTGCCCGGGCTGCGCCGCCGTCGGCGCCCGCCACTGTTTCACGCATGGCCGCTAGCGTACGGCATATAGCAACGCTATAACAACCGCGAAATGTGCCGCATCTCACACGCCGGGAGGTCTGCGTCGGCATGTGACGCAGATCATGAAGCGGCCTTGTTATAGCAGTGCTATAGGCGCTAGGGTAACGCCCAGACCTCTGCGCCGGGGCCTCCTGAGACCCGGCATCCTCGACGAAAGGACCCCCATCATGCAGCAGTTCCACGGCGTCGGTGTGACACCGGGACGCGTCCTCGGCCCCGTGCTGCAGATGCCCGCCCCGGTCGCCGAGCCGGCGCCCGGCATCGTCGCCGGATCCGATGCCGTGGCGGACGCCGAGCGAATCAAAGCCGCCTCGAAGGCGGTCCAGACGGCCCTCAAGGACCGGGCCGCCACGGCCACCGGGGACGCGAAGGGCGTCCTCGAGGCCACCGCGATGATGGCCGCGGACCCCATGCTCGTCAAGGGCGCGGTCAAGCTCCTCGACCCCGCCACCGAGGGCGGCCCCCGGTCTGCCGAGCGGGCGGTATGGGACTCTGGCGCCGCCGTGGCGCAGAAGCTCACGGCCCTGGGCGGCTACATGGCGGAGCGCGCTGCGGACATCCTCGACGTGCGCTCACGCATCGTCGCCGAGCTCCGCGGGCTCCCCGCCCCGGGCATCCCGGCCTCGGACGCGCCGTTCGTCCTCGCCGCCGAGGACCTCGCCCCCGCTGACACCGCGACCCTGGACCCCGCCAAGGTCATCGCGCTCATCACCTCGGGCGGCGGCCCCCAGTCGCACACCGCCATCCTGGCCCGCTCGCTCGGCCTCACGGCCGTGGTGGCTGCGGAGGGCGTGGACCGGATCGCGGACGGCACCGAGGTGTACGTGGACGGCGGCGCCGGCACCGTCATCGCCGGGCCGGGCCAGCCCGAGCGGGACGCCGCGGCCGCGTGGGCCACCCAGGCTTCGGCCCTCGCCGCCTTCGAGGGCAGCAACACGCTCGCGGACGGCCACGCCGTCCCGCTGCTGGCCAACGTGGGCACGGGCAAGGACGCGGCGAAGGCCGCGGCTGCGGGCGCGGAGGGTGTGGGCCTGCTGCGCACCGAGTTCTGCTTCCTGGACCGGGACAGCGAGCCGACGCATGACGAGCAGGTGGCGGCGTACGGCGCCGTCTTCGCCGAGTTCCCGGGCAGGAAGGTCGTGATCCGCACGCTGGACGCCGGCGCGGACAAGCCCCTGCCGTTCCTCACCAACACGGACGAGCCGAACCCCGCCCTCGGCGTGCGCGGGTACCGCACCGACACCACGAGCCCCGGCGTGCTGGCCCGCCAGCTCGCTGCGATCGCCGCCGCCGCGGGACAGCACGAGGCGGACGTGTGGGTCATGGCCCCCATGATCGCTACCCCCGAGGAGGCGGCGCACTTCGTCTCCCTGGCCCGCGAGGCCGGGCTCCGGACCGCCGGCGTCATGGTGGAGGTCCCCTCGGCGGCCCTCACCGCGCGCCACGTCCTCGCGCATGCGGACTTCGCCTCGCTGGGCACCAACGACCTGACCCAGTACGCCATGGCCGCAGACCGCATGCTCGGTCCCCTCGCCGCCCTCAACAACCCGTGGCAGCCCGCCGTCCTGCACCTCATCAAGGCGACATGCGACGGCGCCCGTGCCGCTTCCGCCGCTGGTTCCGCTTCCGGTTCCGCTGCCGAGCAGAAGCCCAAGCCGGTCGGCGTGTGCGGCGAGGCCGCGGCGGACCCGGCGCTCGCGGCCGTGCTCGTGGGGCTCGGCGTCTCGACCCTCTCGATGACCCCTCGGGCACTCGCCGCGGTCAACGCCGTCCTGGCCACGATCACGCTCGCGAAGGCCCAGGAGCTCGCGGGCATTGCGCTCGAGGCGGCCTCCGCCGTCGAGGCACGCGACGCCGTCCGCGCCCACCTGCCCGTCCTCGAGGAGCTGGGGCTCTGAGGAGACGGGGCGCACGCCCCCGGTTACCCGCGGGGAACAAAAACGGCCCCGGGGGCGCATAATAGGCAGACAGGGCCCCGCGCAGCAGCTCCCGTGAGCTGCTAGCGTTGGCCCCATGCACTCGCAGCAGCGAGCAACCCAACACCAGGGATCTGGACGACAACAGCCGTAGGAATAGCCGGCAACCCAGCGCATGTGCGTGCTCTGGCGCGCACCCAAGGCTGTGCGACACACGTCGCCGAGTCATCTCGATGTCGACCCACCCCAGGAGTGACAGTGTCCAGAACGTTCGCCTTCCTCGCCTGCGCAAGCGGCGCCACCGTGGACACGCTGTCCCTCGATACACAGACCGGCCAGCTAGACCGCGTCTCCCGCGTCGCCGGGCTCGGCCGGGTCTCGGCCCTCGCCCTCGACCCCGCGGGCACCCTCTACGCGGCGGTGAACAGCGAGCCCCGCCGCACTCTCGCGCTCGCGCTGGACCCGGCAGGCGGTGCACCGGATCCGGTCGCCGACCGGCCGGTGCCGGTGAGCTCGTGCTACCTCTCGCTCACGGAGGACGGCACGCGGCTGCTGAGCGCGTCCTACCACGAGGGCCTCGCGCTCGGCTACCCGGTGCCCGCCGAGGACCAGGAGACACCCGGGAGCGCCGCGACCGCCGGCCTGGGCGGCCTCACCGAGTACCGTTCAGGCCGCAACACGCACAGCGCGCTCCCGAGCCCGGACGGGCGCTTTGCATACACGGCCTCCCTCGGCGACGACCGGATCAGCTGGTTCGCGCTGGACGCCGCGGCGCCGGGCTCCTCCGCGCACGACGCCGGCACTGTCGCCCCGAGCGGGTACGTCGCCTGCGAGCCGGGCTCCGGCCCGCGGCACATCGTGTTCGACCGGACCGGACGGCATGCGTTCGTCCTCCACGAGCTCTCCGGCGACGTGACCGTGTACGAGCGGGACGCCGAGACGGGCGCGCTGGACCTGGTCTGGACTGCCTCCGCGGTGGAGGGCCTCGAGCTCCTGCCGGGCCTGGTCCGCTCCCCCGCGACCGAGGATCCCGGCCAGGGCGTGGTGTGGTGCGCAGACCTGCGCCTCACACCGGACGGCCGCTTCCTGTTCACCACCGAGCGGTCCACGAGCACGGTCGCGGCCCTGCTCGTGCACGAGCACGGCAAGCTCGAATTCCTCCGGCACACCATGACCGAGGCGCAGCCGCGCGGCATGGCGATCGACCCCACTGGGCAGTTCCTGCTCGTGGCCGGGGAGAGGTCCAACCACGTCACGTCCTACCGGATCGACCCGGAGGACGGCACCCTCGAGGACGTCTCGCGCGTCGAGACCGCGGACGGCCCCCTCTGGATCGAATGCTGGACGCCGGCCGCGGGCTGACCCCGCGCCGGTCGGCATGACGCCGGGCGGTCTGCCCGCAGATGGCCTGACCACGGGCGGCCTCCTCTGGCGGGGCAGACGACGGCGGGCTGGGCACCGTGCCCAGCCCGCCGTCGTCGTCCCTCCCCTCAGCCGAGGGCAGGACTGCTCACATCGAGTACTCGATCACCCCGCCCTGGTGCAGGCAGAGGATGTTGCCGTCGGGATCGGCGAACCACGAGGCACGCTCCCCGCCCTGCGACCAGATGTGGTGCTCATCCGTCTTGAGGCCGGGGAGGTCGTAGTCCTCGAAGTGCACGCCGTGCCCTTCGAGATCGGCCATGGCGGTCTCGAGGTTCTCCACCTCGAACGTCAGGGCAGTGTGCCCCGAGTGGACCGCGTTCGCGTCCACCATGAGGCCGAGGGATGCGGATCCGTCCAGACCGAGGATGGTCATCCCGGTCGGGTCCTTGCCGCGGACAGGGAGCCCCAGCGCCCCCTCGTAGAAGGTCCTGGCCCGGCCTTCATCGGCCACCGTCAGGATCGTGGTTGATGGTTTCATCGCCAGCGACATGCTGCACCTCCACGAGGATTGGACGGCGCCATTCTACGCCCGCGGCGCCCCGAGGGACCCTGCAGGATCAGCCCTCCGCGACCGGGACCGGCCACTCCTTCGCCACGAGCGTGAGCACGTCGTAGGTCGCGACGATCTCGTCGTCCTGGTTGGTCAGGACGGCGTCCCAGCGGACCTCGCCGTACTCGTCGGTGACGCGCGGGGTGATCTCCTTGGCGGTGAGCGTGACCCGGATCGAGTCCCCGGCCGGGACCGGGGTGATGAACCGCAGGTTCTCGAGGCCGTAGTTGGCCAGGACCGGGCCGGGCTCCGGGGAGACGAACAGGCCGGCCGCCCAGCTCACGAGCAGGTAGCCGTGGGCCACGATCCCGGGGAAGAACGGGTTGGCCGCGGCGGCCTCCTCGTTCGTGTGGGCATAGAACGTGTCGCGGGTCTCGTTCGCGAACGCCGTGATGTCCTCGAGGGTCACCTGGCGCAGGCCAGACCTCACGGCGTCCCCGATGCGCAGCTGCGCGAGGGACTTGCGGAACGGGTGCGTCGAGGGGTCGTCGGTGTCCGCGAGGTTCCGGTCCGCGCCCGTGTGCCACACGCCCGTCACGGCCGTGAGCATGTTGGGCGAGCCCTGGATGGCCGTGCGCTGCATGTGGTGCTTGACCGAGCGGATGCCGCCGAGCTCCTCGCCGCCGCCCGCGCGGCCGGGGCCGCCGTGGACGAGGTGCGGGACCGGGGAGCCATGGCCCGTGGAGGACTTCGCGTCCTCGCGGTTGAGCACGAGCACGCGGCCGTGGTGCGCCGCGATGCCGGTCACGAGGGCCTGCGCGGTGGCCGGGTCGTTGGTGCACACCGAGGCGACGAGCGAGCCGGCGCCGAGGGCCGCGAGCTGCACGGCCTCCTCGAGGCTCGAGTAGCCGATGACGGACGAGACCGGGCCGAACGCCTCGGTGCCGTGCAGGGCCGGTGCGAGCGCGTCGTCCCACGTCAGGACCACGGGCGCCATGAAGGCGCCGTCCGCGACCACGGACTTCTCGCCGCTGGCCGTGACGACCTCGGGAGCCTCGAGCGAGCCGAACGCGATCCGGCCGCCGGCCGCGACGAGGGACTCGACCGCGCCGCGCACGTCATGGAGCTGCTCGAGCGAGGCGAGCGCGCCCATCGTGACGCCCTCGGCACGCGGATCCCCCACGACCACGCGCTCGGTGACGCGCGCGCCGATGGCGGCAACGACGTCGTCCACGAACTCCTGCGGCACGATGGTGCGGCGCACGGCCGTGCACTTCTGGCCGGCCTTGACCGTCATCTCGGTGACCACGGACTTCACGAACGCGTCGAACTCCGGGGTTCCCGGGCCGGCGTCGGGCCCGAGGATCGCGGCGTTGAGCGAGTCCGTCTCGGACGTGAAGCGCACGCCGCCGTGGACCACGTTCGGGTGGGACTTGAGCATGTTCGCGGTGCCGGCGGAGCCCGTGAAGGACACCATGTCCCGGTAGTCCAGCTCGTCCAGGAGCGTGCGGGCCGAGCCGGAGACGAGCTGGACCGAACCAGCCGGGAGGATTCCGGATTCGACCATGAGGCGCACCATGGCCTCTGCGACGTAGCCGGTCGGGGTCGCGGGCTTCACGATCGTGGGGACGCCGGCGACGAAGGCCGGGGCGAACTTCTCGAGCATGCCCCACACGGGGAAGTTGAATGCGTTGATCTGCACGGCCACGCCCGGGATGCGCGTGTAGATGTGCTCGCCGGCGAACGATCCGTCCTTCGAGAGGTTCTCCATGGGGCCGTCGACGATGACGTTCGTGTTGGGCAGTTCCCGGCGGCCCTTCGAGCCGAACGTGAAGAGCACGCCGATGCCGCCGTCGATGTCCACCATCGAGTCGATCTTGGTGGCGCCCGTCTTGGACGAGAGCGCGTACACCTCCTCGCGGCGGCCGTTGAGGTACTGCGCGAGCTCCTTGAGCTTGAGGGCGCGCTCGTGGATGGTGAGCTCCCCGAGGGACTTCTGGCCCACCGTGCGGGCGTGCTCGACCATGCCGGCCAGGTCCAGTCCGTCGGCGTTCACGACGGCGAGCAGCTCACCCGTGCTCGCGTCGCGCACCTGGGCGCCGCGTCCGGAGCCCAGCGCTTCCGTGTCCGGGGTCCACCAGGCGTCGCGGACGTAGCTGGGGACGACCGTCACGGCAGAGGTCTGGGTGGCGGGGGCTTCCGGGGCAGTGGTCATCGTCGACGATCCTTCCGAGAGGCTGGGCCGGTCGGGCCCGCGCGGGATGCGGGCCGCAGGGAAATACTGACCGGCCGTTCGGTAATGGATCCAGAATACACGGTGACCACGGGCGGGACGAGGGGGACGGGCGGAACGGGGGCCGCCGCCGCTCGTGCGGCCCCCCGCCTGCCTGCCCCGCCAGATCCGCTCAGGCGGTGGGCACGAGGCCCGGTGTGCCGTCCGCGATCTCGAAGCTCGCCTGCGTGGTCGCCGCCGCGCCCGGGGTGCTCACCCGGTCCAGGACGCGGAAGTCCGCCGACATGGACGACGCCGTGATGCGCGTGCGCACGTAGCCGCGCCGGTCGCTGTAGTACTTCAGGTGCGGGTTCCACTCCATCATCGAGCTCGTCGTCGAGCCGGAGCCGTCGCCGTTCGAGGTGACCGAGGAGCACACGAGCTCGGAGCCCACCACGGGCGCGTCGGTGTCCTTGAAGTCCACCCGGATGTCGCTCGCCCAGTGCCGGTGCACGTCCCCGGTGAGGACGACCGCGTTGCGCACCCCGGCGTCGATCCAGCCCTGCGTGATGCGGCGGCGGGAGGCGGCGTATCCATCCCAGCCGTCCATCGAGACGTCGTCGACCTCGAGCGGGCGGTCGCGGTCCCTCTCGGAGAAGAACACCTGCTGGCCGAGCACGTCCCACCGGGCTTCCGAGGCGCGGAAGCCGTCGAGGAGCCACCGCTCCTGCGCGGCACCGGTGATCGTGCGGGACTCGGCGAACCGCTCCGAGACGTTCTCGCGCCAGCCGTCGCCGGCCAGCTGGTCATCGCGATACTGGCGCGTGTCCAGCATGTGGAAGTTCGCGAGCCGGCCCCATGCGAGGCGGCGGTAGATCTGCATGTCCGAACCGACCGCCGCCGCGGATGCCCGCAGCGGCATGTTCTCGTAGTACGCCTTGAAGGCGGCGGCGCGGCGCTCGAGGAAGCGCGCGGCCGTGTCGTTCATCTGGCCGGGGTCGGAGTTCTCGGGGATCCCGGCGGCCCAGTTGTTGTCCACCTCGTGGTCGTCCCAGACCACGGCCCACGGCGCCATGGCGTGCGCGGCCTGGAGGTCGGCGTCGCTCTTGTACTGGGCGTGGCGCTGGCGGTACCCCGCGAGCGTCACGGTCTCGGGGCCGTCGTGGTGGCGGATGTTGCCGCCGGGGAGGGTGTAGACGTTCTTCCGGTACTCGTAGGCGTAGTCGCCGAGGTGGAGGATGAGGTCCGGCTGGTCCTCCGCCATCCTGCGGTAGGCGGTGAAGTACCCGTGCTCGTACTGCGCGCAGCTCGCGAAGGACATGGTGAGGGCCGCAGGCATCTCGTGCGGGGCCGGGGCCGTGAGCGTGCGGCCCACAGCGCTCAGGTGGCGGCCGGCACGGAAGCGGTAGAAGTACTCGCGGCCCGCGCGCAGGCCCATGAGCTCCACGTGCACGGAGTGCGCGTCCTCGATGAGCGCCACGGCCGTGCCGCGGGCCACGACCGCGCGCATCGCGGCGTCCTCTGCCACCTCCCACTGCACCTCCACCGGGCGGGGAGGCATGCCCCCGAGACCGTCCTCGGCGAGCGGGTCCAGGGCGAGCCGGGTCCAGAGGACGAACCCGTCCGGCCACGGGTCGCCCGAGGCGACGCCGAGCGTGAAGGGGTCGGTGCGGAGGCCGTTCGCGGAGGCGTCGTCCGAGGACGCGAACGCGGCCGAAGGTGCCGCGAGGCCGGCCGCGGCAACGGTGCCGGCGCCGAGGCCGCCGGCCAGGAGGGACCTGCGGGAGAGGGGACGGTGGGCGGAACGCGCGGGGCGCGGCTCGAGAGCATCCATGGGCGCCACGCTAGGGACACGGCGTGGCAGCCGGGCGGAAGTGGCATGAACCGCCGCTTCGCTGGGTATGAACTGTGCGTGAATTGCCACGAAGACCCTTGCCGCCGCAATCCCGACGGCTACGACAACGAACGCTAGGAGCCATCATGGCCTCGCAACGCTTCGGCCGGGGACTCGCCGCCCTCATCGCGGCCCTCGGCCTCATCTTCCTCGGCAGCTCCCCCGCCACAGCCGCCCCGGGCGGCTACGTCGCGGTCGGGGACTCCATCGCCGCGGGCGTCGGCGCCGGCACCGTGCTCGACGCGTGCGGCCGCACCGACGCGGGCTACGCCGCCCTGCTGGGCGCCTCGCCGAACCTCGGCTGCTCGGGTGCGACCACAGGGGACGTGCTCGCCACCCAGGTGCCCGCAGTCCCCCGCAACGCCACGGACGTGACCGTGACGGTCGGTGCGAACAACGTGGGCGTCTCGTCCGTCTACTACGCCTGCATCCCGGATCCGAACACGCTCGCGTGCGCGGCTGCGGTCCAGAAGGCGCTCTCCGCGATCGCGGCGGTGGACAGGCAGGTCGCCGCGGTGGTGGACGCCGTCCAGGCCCGGGCCAAGAAGGCCAACGTCGTGGTCACGGGGTATCCGCTCCTGCTGGCCCAGGACCCCTACTCGACGCTCGATGACGTGGTGAACGGCGCGACCCTCGCGCTCAACTACGAGATCTACCTCGGCGCACGCGCCTCCGGCGCCCAGTACGTGGACGTCGTCGGCGCGTTCCTGGGCCACGGCATCGGCTCCTCGGACCCGTGGATCAACAGCGCGGGCGAACCAGCGCCCTACCATCCCAACGCAGCCGGCTACCAGGCCTACGCAGCGGCTATCGCGCCGCGCCTGTAGCCGGTTTTCGCCTCCTGTTTCACACCCGAAATCGGGAGGCAACATTCGTCCAGGGCCGCCCCAGCAGGCCAGCGGCTCACTCCTGGAGCTTGGCCCTGACCGCGGCGATCTCGGCCGCGGACAGGCCGTGCTCGAGGAGGAAGCGCTCGACGTCGAGGCCCGCCGCGAACGCCGTGAGCGCCTCCTGCCGCTCCGCGAGCAGCGTGGCGAGCTCCTCGTCGTCGTGCCAGCGCTCGTACGGGTGCTTCACGGGGCTGATGCGGTGCCACTCGTTGATGCCGCGCACGCTTGCCTCGTACTGCTCGGCCGCCGCCCGCCCCGCCCCGGCGGGGTCCGCGAGCTGCAGGAGCATCGTCACGATGAGCCCCGTCCTGTCGCGCCCGGCGGAACAGTGGAGCACCACCCCGCCGGGCGCCTCGGCGATCGCGCGGAAGACCTGGACCATCCGGTCCGGGAAGAGCCGCATGATCTCCGCATACCCCTCCGGATGGTTCAGGTACGGCGGGGTGCGCACGGCGTACGCCTCGGCGTGCTCGGGGTGCCCCGGGTCCTCGGTCGGCGCGCTCACGACGGCGATCCCCGCCATCGCCTCGGGACTCACCTGGGGGTCGGCTGCCCGGCGGCGCTGCTCCCCGGGGCTGCGAAGGTCGACGACGGTGCTGACGCCGTCGTCGTGCATCTGCCGCCACCCGCGTTCGGTGAGCCATTCGCGCCGGCCCATGCGGTAGACCGATCCGCGCACATGGCGCGCGTTGACGGCCCCCTCCCAGTCGACGCGCCTCATGGCCCCACCCTACGTTGAGGGGTCCCTGCCGCCCCGTTGTGGGGTCCCTGCCGCCCCGTGGTGAAGTCCTTGGCGCCCCCGTGCACGAGCCACCGCGCGGCCCACCCCGTGACGGCCGCCATGGACACCGCCATCGCGGCCGCGCCGAGCGCGCCGATCGCGAGGACCAGCCAGAGCGGCTGGCCCTCGGTCCACAGGGGCGTCGCGACGGCGAAGAAGGCGCCGAGGCCAGCGCACCAGGCGGCTGCCGTGGCGACGATCCACGTCCAGGCGTGGGGCACGAGGCGGCGCAGTTCGAGCCACTGGCCCGTTCCGATGCTCGCGAGCAGCGCGGCTCCCAGGACGGCACCGCCCCCGATCACGGCGGGAAGCGGCCAGGCCGTCCACGCCTCCCACGTGGTGGAGGGGAGCATCCCCAATGCCCAGGCCACCGACGCGGCCGCCGCCGTGAGCGCGATGAAGCGGCCGCGGCGGAGGCCGGGGAGGGCAATGCCGAGCTGCCACGCCTGGACAGCGCCCAGGACGGCGCCCTCCCCTGCGCCAGCGGCTGCGAGGATGAGCGCTGCGGGAAGGTCCGGCACGGCGAGGGCGAGGTTCAGGGCCTCGGCGCCCAGCGGCACGAGGAACCCGGCGAACTCTCCGAGGGAGACCCACCCAAGCCAGGGGCCGAGGAAGGCCCGGCGGTCAGCTCCAGTCGTAGAAGCCCTTTCCGGTCTTGCGGCCGAGCTCGCCGGCGGCGACCTTGTCCCGGAGGATCTGCGGCGGGGCGAACCGCTCGCCGAGGGTGGCGTGGAGGTACTCGGCGATGCCCAGGCGCACGTCCAGACCCACGATGTCGGTGGTCTTCAGCGGTCCGGTGGGGTGCCTGTAGCCCAGCACCATGGCGTTGTCGATGTCCTCGGCGGAGGCGACGCCCTCCTCGACCATGCGCATGGCCTCGAGGGCGATCGCGACGCCCAGGCGCGAGGAGGCGAAGCCGGGGGCGTCGTTGACCACGACCGCGGTCTTGCCCAGGCCCTTGACCCAGCCGCGCGCGGCGGCGCCGGCCTCCTCGGAGGTCTTCTCCGCGATCACGACCTCGATGAGGGTCGAGGCCGGGACGGGGTTGAAGAAGTGCAGGCCGAGGAACTGCTCGGGCCGTGCCAGGGACTCGGCCAGCTTCGTCACCGACAGCGAGGAGGTGTTCGTGGCCAGGAACGCCCCCGGTGCGAGCTCGCGCTCGACGGCCGTCAGCGCCGTCGTCTTCAGCTGCGGGTCCTCCGGCACGGCCTCCACGACGAGGTCCCGGTCGGCGAACGCGGCGTAGTCCACGCTCGTGGTGAAGGACTCGAGGACCTCGTCGAGGTTCGCATCAGCCGTCCCCCGCTCGATCGACTTCGCGACCGAGGCCTCCACCCGTTCCCGCGCGCCCTGCGCGGCCTGCTCGTCACGCTCGACGACCACCACGTCCGCCCCGCCCATGAGGAACGCGTGCGCGATGCCCGCGCCCATGCGCCCGCCGCCGAGGACGCCGACGCGCTCGGGGAGGCCCTCGGCCAGGTTGATCTTGCCCATCTCTACTTCCCGTCCTTGGTCTTCTTCTTCTCGAGGAACGCCTGCATGCGGTCGAACTTGGCCTGGGACTCGAACAGCATGCCCTGGGCCAGGGTGTCGATCACCGGGTGCGCCTCGCGCGGGGCGTGGAACACGGCCTTGGAGATCCGCACCGCGAGGGGATCCTGCTCCCCGATCCGGTCCGCGAGGCGGTGTGCGGCAGGGATCAGGTCCTCCGGGGACACGAGCTCGGTGATGAGCCCGGCCGCGAGGCACTCCGAACCCTTCAGGACCCGCCCGGCCAGGAGGACCTCCTTCGCGAGCGGCTCGCCCACGAGCTCTCGCAGGCGCCACGTCGCACCGGCCGCGGCCATGATCCCCAGCCCCGTCTCGGGGTTGCCCATGCGCAGCGACTCGGTGCCGATCCGGAAGTCCGCCGCGTACGCAAGCTCGGCCCCGCCCCCCAGCGCGTACCCCTCCAGCGCCGCGACCACCGGCATGGGGAGCTTCGCGATCCTGTCGAACACCCCCGAGTTGATCCCGGCCAGCGCATCATCCCGGCGCCGCTGGCGCAGCTGGGCGATGTCCGCCCCGGAGGCGAAGATCCCCTTCGCCCCCGTGCCCGGGTCCGCCGGGGTGCCCGAGAGGATCAGGACCTTCGGATGCGCCTCCAGATACGCGCAGACCGCGTGCAGCTCGCCAACCATCGCCGCATCGATCGCATTGCGCACTTCCGGGCGGTGCAGGCGCACGTGCACCCGGTCGTCGCGCTCCTCGACCACCAGCGTCGTGAACGCCGAAGCGTCAAGGCGGGCCCCGCCGTCGTGCGTGCCCGCCGCCGTGCCCTCCGCCTGTCCGGCAGACGACGCCGACGGGGCGCCTGCCGCGGTCGCGGTGCCCGCCGTCGTGCCCGTCTCTGCCTGCCGCTCCATCAGACCCCCTCGACCAGAAGCGCCGTGCCCTGGCCGACGCCGACGCACATGGTCGCCAGCCCCAGCTTCCGGCCCGGACCCGTGAGCTCGCGCTCCATGCGGCCCAGGAGCGTCACGACGAGGCGCGAGCCCGAGGAGCCGAGCGGGTGGCCGAGAGCGATCGCGCCGCCGTCGTTGTTCACGATCCCCTCGTCCAGCTTGAGCTCGCGCATGACCGCGAGGGACTGGGAGGCGAACGCCTCGTTGAGCTCGACCGCGCCGAGGTCGCCCACAGCCAGGCCCGCCCGGTCGAGGACCTTCTGCGTGGCCGGGACCGGGCCGATGCCCATGATCTCCGGGGCGACGCCGGCCGAGGCGCCGTCGAGGATCCGGGCGCGCGGGGACAGGCCGAACCGCTCGATCGCGGCCTCGGAGGCCACGACGATGGCCGAGGCGCCGTCGTTGAGCGTGGACGCGTTGCCCGCGGTCACGACCGAGCCGCCCTTCACGACCGGGCGCAGGCCCGCGAGGACGTCCATCGTGGTCCCGGGCCGGGGGCCCTCGTCCGTGTCGACCACGCTGGTGGCACCCTTGCGGCCCGCGACCGTCACGGGCACGATCTCGGGCGCGAACCGGCCCGCCTCGATCGCTGCCAGGGCGCGCTCGTGCGAGCGCACGGCGAAGGCGTCGCAGTCCTCGCGCGAGGTGCCGAAGACCCGGGCGACCTCCTCGGCGGTCTCGGGCATGGAGTAGGTGGCCTTGCCATCCCGGGAGAGCTCGCCGGAGAGGAAGGCGGGGTTGGTGAAGCGCCAGCCGATCGAGGTGTCGAATGCCGCGCCGGGCTTGGCGAAGGCCTTGTCCGGCTTCTCCATGACCCACGGAGCGCGGGACATGGACTCGACGCCGCCCGCGACCACGATGTCCGCCGCGCCCGCCTTGACCATGTGGGAGGCCATGATGATCGCCGAGAGGCCCGAGGCGCACAGGCGGTTCACAGTGATGCCCGGCACGCTGTCCGGGAAGCCGGCCAGGAGCCAGGCCATGCGGGCCACGTTCCGGTTCTCCTCGCCCGCCCCGTTCGCGTTGCCCAGGATCACCTCGTCGACGGCTGCAGGGTCGAGGCCCGCCCGCTCGACCGCGGCGCGCACCGTGAGCGCGGCCAGATCGTCGGGGCGGACGGACGAGAGGGAACCGCCGTAGCGCCCCACCGGGGTGCGGGCGCCGCCGATCAGAAAGGCCTCAGCCATGTGCACTTCCTTATGCCTAGTCTCACGCGGTCTCGGGCCGGGCGCTCCGCACAGAGGCGCAAATAGTTACCGACCGTTCGTTCTATAAAGAGTGGCACTCCGCCCCGCGGGGGTCAACCCGGCCGTCACAGAGCTGGCGGGCGGAAACCGCCGGGACGGCGGGCGCAGCGCGGCGGGCGGAGCGGCCGGGGAGCGCGGAACGGCCAGCGGGGGCCGTTCGTTCAGTCGTCGATGCTTCCACAATCATCCGTGGCCACCGCGCGCCCGCGCCGGTTCGGCCGCTTCACAGTCTTGGACGCGCTAGCGATCGTCCTCTACCTCGGCCTGCCCTTCGCGGTCGTGCTCGTGCCCGCCGAGAGCCTCCCGGGGCTGGGGAGCGATCCTCTCATCGCCTCCTACCTCTTCAACCTCGCGGTGTACGCAGTGGTGTTCGTGGCCGCGATGCTCGCTGCACGGCAGTATGTGGTCCGGGACCTGCGGATCCTCCGGACACGGCCGTGGTTCACGCTCGGGATCCTGCCGCTGCTCCTCGTGGTGATGCTGATCGTGACCGTGATCGTCGTGGTGATGGCCGGCGGGGTGCAGGTCTCGCAGAACCAGGCAGGGCTCGAGGAGATGGCCCGCCGCGTGCCGTGGTACCTCACCGCTCCGCTGCTCGTGCTGATCGGGCCTTTCGTCGAGGAGTACATCTTCCGGCACCTCATGATCGGCAAGCTGAGCCTCTACGTGAACCGGTGGATCTGCTACACGGCCTCCGTGGTGCTCTTCGCGGCCCTGCACATCGCAGGCCGGGAGGCCATCACGTTCCAGACCCTCGCGCCGTACCTCGGACTCGGCCTCGTGCTCGTGTTCGCCTACGCGTGGACCGCGAACAACCTCATGTTCAGCTACTTCCTGCACGCGCTCAAGAACGCCCTGTCCGTCGTGCTCATGTACTCGCTGGACATCTCCTCGCTCGCCCCCTAGGAGCACAACGGCCAGCGCGCATCGAGGTCGGCGCGGCGTCGATCCGCACCGATTGGGAGGCGACGCGTACCTTCGCGGCAGTCGCATTGACCTGCACGTTCGGCGCGTGTGCTCCTGCTCGCGTTGGACTGCGGCACAGCGACTCCTGCGGCGCGCCGCCCGCGACACGGCGCACCGCCGGTCCATAACGAGCAGGAGCACACATGGGCCCGCGGCACTGGCTTCGTCTGCGGACGCGATCTGTCCTGCTGTCCCTTCCCGTTGCGCGTGGCGCAGCCTAGCGTGGGGCCATGGCGTACCGATTCCAGGTAGTGATCGATTCCCGCGACCCGCACGCCCAGGCGGACTGGTGGGCGGAGACCCTCGACTGGACGGTCGAGCCGAGCGATGAGGACTTCATCCGCAGCATGATCGCGCAGGGATTCGCGACCGAGGCGGAGACCACCACCCACAACGGGGTGCTCGTGTGGGCGAGCGCGCAGGCGATCTGCCCGCCGGACCAGGTGGGACGGAAGGACCGCCAGCGCTTCCTGTTCCAGGCCGTCCCCGAGGGCAAGACGGTCAAGAACCGCGTGCACTGGGACGTGCGGCTCGAGGGCGAGAACAAGGATGAGGTGCGCGCGCGGCTCGAGTCCCGCGGCGCCACGCTCCTGTGGGAGGGCCACGAGGGCCCGCATGGCTGGTACACGATGGCGGACCCGGAGGGGAACGAGTTCTGCATCTCGTGAGCCGGCCGGCTCACTGCCCCGGAGAGCCGAGTGGCCCGACACCCGGCTCAGAGACCCCGCGGGGCGGGGCGCCTAGTAGCCCAGGGACTGCGCCGAGGTCCGCAGCGCCTCGGCCGAGTGCGCGAGCCGCGCCAGCTCGCCGTCGTCCATCGGGATGTCCAGGACGCGCCGCACCCCGCCGGCGCCCACCACGGAGGGCAGGCTGAGGGCGACGCCCTCGATCCCGAACTGGCCGGCGAGCACGGTCGAGACGGGCAGCACGGCATCCTCGCGGCCCAGGACCGCCTCCACGATCCGCGCCGCCGAGAGGCCGATCGCGTAGTTCGTGGCGCCCTTGCCCTGGATCACGCGGTAGGCGGCGCTGGCGACCCCCCGTGCGAGGTCGTCCAGCGTCTCGGGCGTGAAGGGGCGGGTGCCGTCCGCCGCGGTCCAGTCGCGCAGCGGGACGCCCCCGATCGTGGCGCCCGTCCAGAGCGGGAACTCGGTGTCCCCGTGCTCGCCCACGATGTAGGCGTGCACGGAGGAGCGGGACACGCCCGCCCGCTCGCCCACCATCCACCGCAGACGGGCGGTGTCCAGGACGGTGCCGGAGGCGAACACCCGGCCGGCGGGGAGGCCCGCGATGCGCTGGGCGACGACCGTGAGGACGTCGCATGGGTTGGTGACGAGGATGTACACGGCGTCCGGGGCCTGTTCGAGGAGCGAGGGCATGAGGGATTCGAGGATCCTCGCGTTCGTGCCCGCAAGCTCGAGGCGGGTCTGCCCGGGCCGCTGCTTCGCGCCCGCGGTGATGACGACGACGTCCGCGCCCGCCGCGAGGGAGATGTCCGTGCCGCCGGTGATGCCCGAGGACCCCGTGAACTGGGTGCCATGCGCGAGGTCGAGGACCTCGGCCTCGACCTTGGGCGCGTCGATGTCGTAGAGGACCACCTCGCGCGCGGATCCCCGGATCAGCGCGGCGTACGCCGTCGAGCTGCCCACCGCGCCGGCGCCCACCACCACGAGCCTGCCATTCTGAGCCGCCATGAGGCCAGACTAGACTCTCCTCACGTGACCACTACGCCGAGTGAACCGCACGCCCTGCCCGAGCGCGTCTCCGACACCTTCGATCCGCTGCACTGGCGCGAGGTCGAGGGCTTCGGCTTCGAGGACCTCACGTACCACCGGCAGGTCGAGCGCGACGCGGGCGGCGCGGTGGTCCGGGACCTTCCGGCGGTGCGCATCGCGTTCAACCGGCCCGAGGTCCGCAACGCGTTCCGCCCCGGCACAGTGGACGAGCTGTACCGCGCGATGGACCACGCGCGCATGACGCCGGATGTCGCCACCGTCATCCTCACCGGCAACGGTCCCTCCCCCAAGGATGGCGGCCACTCGTTCTGCTCCGGCGGCGACCAGCGCATCCGCGGCCGCGAGGGGTACCGGTACGCGACCGGGGACACGGCGGAGACGATCGACCCGGCCCGCGCGGGCCGCCTCCACATCCTCGAGGTCCAGCGGCTCATGCGGACCATGCCCAAGGTGGTCATCGCCGTCGTCAACGGCTGGGCGGCCGGCGGCGGGCACTCGCTGCACGTCGTCGCGGACCTCACGATCGCGAGCCGCGAGCACGGGAGGTTCAAGCAGACCGACGCGACCGTGGGGTCCTTCGACGCCGGCTACGGCTCGGCGCTGCTGGCCCGCCAGATCGGGCAGAAGCGCGCGCGGGAGATCTTCTTCCTGGCCCGCGAGTACTCGGCCGAGGACATGGTCGCGATGGGCGCCGTGAACGAGGCCGTGGACCACGCGCGGCTCGAGGAGGTCGCGCTGGAGTACGCCGCGGACATCGCCCGCCAGTCGCCGCAGGCCATCCGCATGCTCAAGTTCGCCTTCAACCTCGCCGACGACGGGCTCGCGGGCCAGCAGGTCTTCGCCGGCGAGGCGACCCGCCTCGCCTACATGACGGACGAGGCCGTCGAGGGCCGCGACGCGTTCCTCGCCAAGAGGGATCCGGACTGGAGCCCCTTCCCCTACTACTTCTGACCGCCCGGCCCCCGGACGGGACCCCACATTGAACTGCTCCCGGGAAGTTGGACCGTGAAATTCCGTTCCGTCTTCTGGGGAGCAGTGCATGCGTGTGGAGAGTTCGTTGTCCGTGGGGCAGCGGTCGGCGGCTGTAGCTTTGTTCGAGCAGGGTCTCGCTGATCGTGCCGCGGCGACGCGGCTGGGGGTGTCCCGGTGGCCGGTGCAGCGGCTGTATCGGCGTTGGGTGATCCGTGGCAGAGGAGCGCTGGTGGCCAAGACGACGAAGCGGTCGTACTCGTTCGAGCTGAAGCTGGCGGTGGTGAAGGGCTACCTCGCGGGCGCGGGCTCTGCTGCGGCCTTGGCCAGGGAGCATGGCCTGTCCTCCGGGAAGCTGGTCGAGGCGTGGGCACGCGCGTTCCGGGACGGCGGTGAGGACGCGCTGCGGCCCCGGCCCAGGGGCCGTCCGGCCCGGGCCGGCGGCGCCGCCGCGGGCGAGCTGACCGAGCTGGAGCGGCTGCGGGCGGAGAACGAGCGGCTGCAGGCTGAGAACGCCTACCTGAAAAAATTGCGGGCCTTGAGGGCGCACGGACGGCAGTGAAGGCCCACGCTGTCGCCTCCCTCAAGGCCGAGCACCGCCTGCCGGTGCTGCTCGAGGTGGCCGGGCTTGCCCGGTCGACGTTCTTCTACCATCAGGCCAGGCTCGACCGGGCGGACCCCCGGGCCGGCCTCAAGGACGCGGTCCGGGCGGCGTTCGAGGCCGCGCGCGGACGCTACGGGCACCGCAGGGTGCACCGGGAGCTCGTCAAGGCCGGCTGGCAGGTGGCCAAGAAGACGGTGCTGGAGCTCATGCGCCAGCTCGGCCTGGCCTGCCACGTCCGCCGGAAACGCCGCTACGCCTCCTACCGGGGCGAGGCCGGCCCGGTCGCAGAGAACATCATGGACCGCCAGTTCAGCGCCGAGTCCCCGAACCAGAAGTGGGTCACCGACGTGACCGAGTTCCGGGTCGGCAACGACAAGCTCTACCTGTCCCCGGTCATGGACCTGTTCAACCGCGAGATCATCGCCTACTCCACCGGCCGATCACCGAACCTGCAGCTGGCCACCTCGTCACTGCGCCAGGCACTCACCGCCCTAGGGCCCGGGGAACATCCGGTCGTGCACTCCGACCAGGGGTTCCAGTACCAGCACCGCACCTGGCGGAAGCTGCTCGCCGACGCCGGCGCCACACAGTCGATGTCCCGCAAGGGCAACTGCTTCGACAACGCCGTGATCGAGAACTTCTTCGGCCACCTCAAGGAAGAGTGCTTCCACCACGTCCGCTACCTCAGCATCGAGGCACTCGAGCACGCCCTGCACGACTACATCCGCTGGTACAACAACGAACGCACCTCGCAACGGCTCCAGGGCCTGAGCCCGGTCGAATACCGCGCACAGGCCCTGCCCGCCTAGGATCTCAATAAACCAGTCCAACTATCGGGGACCAGTTCA
>NZ_JBDFRB010000025.1:0-18347 GCF_039615075.1 Sinomonas halotolerans
CCCCACCCCGCGCGAAATGTTGACTTGAGCAGGGTGGACCCGCCCTGCACCCTGCTCAACCCAACATTTCGCGGGGGGGGCGGGCGCGATTGTCCCTCCACAGCGGACCCATATACGGCCTCTTCTGTGGATAACCGCCTCCCGCACGGGGCGCCCATCCGCTCTGGGCCCACCATGGGACCATGAACGTGCGCCCGCCTCTCCCCCCGGAGCTCTCCGGCAGGTCCTTCGCGATCAGGGAGGCTCGTTCGGCAGGGGTTGGCCGCAGTCGGCTCGCGGCAGCCGACCTCGTCGCACCGACCCGCGGGATCCGCGTTCCGTGGGGCGTGGCGATGACCCCCGCCGAGATCGTGAGGCCGGTCCTGGCGCTCATGCCTGATGCCGTGGCCAGCTTCACCACAGCCGCCAGGATCTGGGGCTTCCCCCTCCCCCTCTCCCAGGAGCGGGATTCTGCCATCCACGTGACCAGACCGTCGCGGACGCCCGGAAGCATCCGCCCGGGCGTAGTCTGCCACCGGATGCGCCTGTCCGAGGCTGACATCCTCGTGGCGGACGGCGTGCCGATCACGTCGCGGGAGCGCACGTGGCTGGACCTCGCCAGCGTCCTCCCGCACGAGTACGTCGTGGCCATTGGCGACTTCCTCGTCTGCGAGCACCCCCGCGGATTCCCAGTGCCGCGAGAGCCGCTCGTGGGAATCGAGGCGCTGCGGGCCTTCGTGGAATCCCGACGCCGGGTGCGGGGCCTGCCGGCTGCACGGGCGGCCTTGGACCTCGTACGAGTTGGTTCGGATTCGGTCCCCGAGACGCTGCTCCGCCTCGCCGAGGCCGAGGCGGGCCTTCCCGAGCCGACCCTCAACTACGTGATCCGGACTCCGGACGGCCGGCCCGTGGCGTGGCCCGACCAGGCGTTCGTAGGCCCCCGGCTCGCACTGCAGTACGACGGCGAGCATCACCGGAGCGCGGAACAGCAGGCTCGGGACAACTGGCGGAATCGGGGTGTGGCCGATGTCGGCTGGGACCAGCTCATCGTCTCCGCCGCGGATGTCGCCCGCCGGGGATGGGACGGTGTGGCCGAACTGGTCCGCGCGCGCCTTTCTCGGCTCGAGGCGCAGGGAGTGGGGTCTTCCCGCTCCCCCCACCCCCGCGAATTGTTGGGTTGAGCAGGGTCAAGAGGCCCTACACCCTGCTCAACCCAACAATTCGCGGTGAGGGCGGGGGCCCGCGGTGAGGGCGGGGGCCCGCGGTGAGGGCGGGGGCCGAGGGTGGGCGGGACCGCCGTCAGATGCTCGTGCGGTGGAAGTTCAGGTAGCTGCGCGACGCCGTCGGGCCGCGCTGGCCCTGGTAGCGGTTGCCGTACTCGCCCGAACCATAGGGGTGCTCGGCCGCCGAGGAGAGCCGGAAGAAGCACAGCTGCCCGATCTTCATGCCCGGCCACAGCTTGATCGGCAGCGTCGCGACGTTGGAGAGCTCGAGCGTGACGTGCCCCGAGAAGCCCGGATCGATGAAGCCGGCCGTCGAGTGGGTGAGCAGCCCGAGGCGTCCGAGCGAGGACTTGCCCTCGAGCCGGGCCGCGATGTCGTCCGGCAGGGTGACCGTCTCGAAGGTCGAGCCGAGCACGAACTCGCCGGGGTGCAGGATGAACGGCTCGTCGCCCTCGACCTCGACGAGCCGGGTCAGCTCGGGCTGCGCCTCGGACGGGTCGATGTGAGCGTACTTGTGGTTGTCGAAGAGCCGGAAGAACCGGTCGATCCGCACGTCCACACTCGAGGGCTGCACCATGGCCGGCTCGTACGGTTCGAGCTGGATACGGGCAGTGTCGATTTCGGCACGGATGTCGCGGTCTGAGAGGAGCACGCCTCCAAGACTACAGCCGGGCCTGCGGCCCACGGGCGCCTTGCGCTAGGTGGCAGGGGCCTCGGACTCGAGGACCTCCTTGAGGCGGTCGAGCTCGTGCACCTCGTCCTCCATCGTGCGGTGGATGAGCCCGCCCAGCAGCTTCATGACCCCGGCGGGCTCGAAGGTGAGGCCGAAGCTCACCCGGGTTCCGCCATCGTCCGCCGGGGCAAGGAGGAACGCCCCCTGCGGCCGGGCCGGGCCGGCGACGACGCGGAAGCGGATGGCCTCCCCGGGGCGGGCGTCGGTGATCTCGTAGTCGCCGTCCACCTCGCGCCCGCCCGGGCCGGCGAGCCGCTGGGCGTAGACGGCGCCCACCTCGCCCGGCGCGCCGGAGGCGAGCGAGACGGACCGGACGCTGCGGCGCCAGCGGGCGTTGTTGAGCCCGTCGGCGAGGAAGGCGTAGACCTCCTCGGGCGAGCGGCGGACGGTGACGGTGTGCTCGGCGGCGACCATGCGTGAACCCTAGGCCCCCGGCCGGTCCCCGGCAAGGCGACTCCGTCCCGGCGAGGTGAGCCCTATCCCGCGGAAGCGATCCCGTACCGCACGGCCCGGCGCCGTCGTGCGTGCCGGAACGCCGCGACCGCGGCGAGCAGCGCTGGCCAGGCCAGGTACCACCCGCAGGTGACGGCGAGCCCGACGACGGCCGCGAGCCCGACCGCCGCGACAACACGCTGCCGCCGCCCCGGCAGGATGCGGACCGCCGCTGCGAGGCCGGACAGGTACACCGCGACGATCGCCGCGGTCACGAGCCGGACGAGGACCTCGGTCGTGTCCGGCCCCAGAGCCAGCACCCCGAGCCCCCCGACGCCCAGCGCTGTCACCGCCGCGAGCGCGTGGCGCCCCTGGCCGAACCACGCCGGCAGCGAACCCGCCTCCCCGAGGGCCCGCCCCAGCTCTGCCGCGCCCGTCGCGTAGCTCGTGAGCACGCCGAGCGTGAGCACGACGGCGAGCCCCGCCGTGAGCGCGGGAGCGGCGGGCCCGAGGGCGAACGCCAGGAGGGACGAGAGGGGCGCGTCGCCGCCCGCCCCGTCGCCGAGCGCGAGGATGGAGACCGCCGCGAGGGCGAGGTACAGCCCCCCCCACGAGCACGAGCGCCAGCACCGTCACGACTCCGAGGTCCCGGCGGGGGTCGCGGAACTGCGCGCCGAGGTAGCTCATCGCCTCCCAGCCCGCGAACGCCCACACGATCAGTGCGAGCGACTGGCCGACGCCGCCCCACCCGTCCGCTGCCACCGGCGCCAGCCGGGACGCGTCCGCGTGCGGCACACCGGAGCCGACGGCGACGACGAGGACCGTGAGCATCGTGCCAGCGACAGCCAGCTGAAGCGTCGAGGAGCTCTTCACCCCCGCCCACACTGCCGAGATCACGACGCCGACGATCGCCGCCGCGACCGCGACGGCGACCCAGCGTGAAGCGCCGAGTGCGTGCGCGGCGTACTGTCCTGCGAAGACCGCCGAGGCGGGGATGCCCAGCGGGATCGTGAGGTAGAACCACCAGCCGGACGCGGTTGCCCAGTACTCGCCGAAGGCCCGGCGCACGTAGGCCGATACCCCGCCCGCGTCCGGCAGCAGACGGCCCAGAGAGGCGAAGGTCCACGCGATCGGGACGGATGCGGCGACGAGGGCGGCCCAGGCCAGGAGGCTCGCCGGGCCGGCGGCGCGGTAGGAGAGGGCTGGGAGCGCGATGACTCCCGTGCCGAGGACGGCGCCGAGGTAGTAGGCGAGCCCGCGGATCCGCCCGAGCGTTCCTGCAGTGCCCGGGCCCGCGGCGGCCTCCAGATCTGAACTCATGCCCCCAACGCTAGGAATCCGCCTCCCCGCCGACGAGTGCATTCCGTGCCGACGAGCGCTAGATTTGTGCCATGGGTGCGAAGAAGAATCCTCCGGCCCCCCACGCCAGCCCGGACTCCGTCCCCCACCGCGTGGCCCTCGTGCTGACCGACAACCTCCCGCTCTTCGAGGTCGCGATCCCGTGCGAGGTCTTCGGGATCGCCCGTCCCGACCTGCACGACCCCTGGTACGCGCTCACGATGGTCCGCGGCGAGCCCGGCGGGATCACGACGGCGGGCGGCCTCGCGCCGTCGTCCGCCGCGCCGCTGGAAGCGCTGCGGGAGATGGACACGATCGTCGTCCCGGCGTGTGAGCGGAGCCTGCAGCTGGACCGCGCCGCGCAGGAGCCGCTCCTGACGGAGCTGCGGGCCGCGGCGGCGAGGGGCGCGCGGGTCGCATCGCTGTGCTCGGGCGCCTACCTGCTCGCGCAGGCCGGGCTCCTGGACGGCCGTGACGCCACCACGCACTGGATGAACTGGGAGGACTTCGAGGCGTCCTTCCCGGCGGTCCGGCTGCGCCGGGACGTCCTGTTCACCTCCGATTCCGGCGTGTACACGAGCGCCGGCACTGCCGCCGGGGTGGAGCTGTGCCTCGAACTCGTGCGCGAGGACTTCGGGGATGCGGTCGCGGCCAGCGTCGCACGGCGGATGGTCGTGGCGGAGAGGCGCGGGGCGGCCCAGTCGGAGTACCTGGAGTCGGTCGGGCAGCCGCTCCCGTCCGACCCCGTGCGGCATGCCATGGACTGGGCGCTCAAGAACCTCCACGCCCCGATCGGCCCGGACGCCATGGCCCGCCGCGCCCGCATGAGCCGACGCACCCTGTACCGGCGCTTCGAGGCCGCAGCGGGGACGTCGCCCACACAATGGCTGCTCGAGCGACGGATCGACGCCGCGCGCCGGCTCCTGGAGTCGACGGACCTTCCCGTCGACAGGGTCGCGGAACGGGCCGGCATCGGGACGGCGGCGAACCTGCGGTCCCACTTCGCCCGGGCGGTGGGCATGTCGCCGTCGGCCTATCGGCGCGCACGACGCCGCGTGCCCGCCTGAGGCGCCTCGCCTCGGCCGGGTCCCTCCCGCGCGGGATGCACGGACCATCCTCGACCGTGCTGTAAGCTGGGTTGTGCCCTCAGGGGCAGCGCGGCTGTAGCTCAATGGTAGAGCGCACGCTTCCCAAGCCTGATACGCGGGTTCGATTCCCGTCAGCCGCTCCGATGTGATGTAGCGGGACCTCCTTCACGGATGAGTCGCGGAAGCAGGAAACCCCCGGTCTTCCGACCGGGGGTTTCCTGCTTCCCGCTCCCCCTCGCGTCCGGCCCTCGGCCCACAGTTCCCCACCGGCCACCGGCCCCGCGAGCGCCCCTCAGGCCCCGCGTCCCCCTCAGGCCCCGCGTCCCCGCAGGCGCAGGCCCGCGGCGAGCGCAGCGGCGGCGAAGGCAGGGACGACGCCGGCCGTCGCCAGTGCGGCATGGGCGCCCCAGTGCTCGGCAAGGAACCCCATGAGCGGCCCGCCCAGCGCCTGGCCGCCCACGAGGACCATCGTGTACAGGCTCATGACGCGCCCGCGGATGCCCACGTTGGCGCTCGTCTGCACGAGCTGGTTGGCGGAGGTGACGAACATGAGGGCGCAGAATCCAGAAGCGGCCACGAGGACGCAGAACAGCGGGAGCGACGGCGCGATGGACGCGGCCGCGAGCATGACACCGTAGAGCCCCGCGCCGAGCAGCACGGTGCGCAGCGAGAGCCGCACGCGGCGGGCAGACGCCACCGCACCGGCGAGCGCGCCCACGGCCACCATCGTGTTGAGGAGCCCGTATCCGGCCGCGCCCACGGAGAAGACATGGTCCGCGTAGGCGGCAAGGAGCACCGGGAGGCTCAGCGCGAACACCGCCACCACGCCGGCCATGGCCCACGGCCACCGGATGGTGGGCTTGCGCCACGCGTACGCGACCGCCTCCCGGAGCATTCCCTTGGCCTTGGGCACGGGCGGCGCCACGACGAGCTCGTCCCTGCGCAGCGCCCCGAGCGCCGCGGCGGTGAGCACGCACGCGGCGGCGTTCACGGCGAACGCCCACCCGCCGCCCACCGCCGTGAGCAGCCAGCCGGCCACCGCGGGCCCCACGAGGGCGCCGAGCTGGAACGTGGTCGAGTTGACGCTGATGGCGTTGCGCAGGTGCACGGGCCCCACGAGCTCGTTGACGAACACCTGCCGCGCCGGCTGGTCGAGGACGGTCACGAACCCGAGCACGAGCGCGATCGCGTACACGTGCCACACCTCGAGCGCGCCGGTGAGGGCGAGGACGGCGAGCGCGGCGGCGCACGCGGCGGCGGCCACCGCGCAGCCCTGGAGGAGGCGGCGCTTGGAGAACCGGTCCGCCATGAGCCCGCCCCACGGACCCAGCACGAGCACGGGCAGGAACTGCAGCGCCACGGTGACGCCTACGGCCGCGACCGACCCGGAGAGCTCGAGGACGAGCCAGTCCTGCGCGATCCGCTGCATCCACAGCGCGATGACGGCCACGAGGTGCGCGGCGGCGAAGAGGCGGAAGTTGTGGATGCCCAGCGAGATGAAGGTGTGCCGCCACGGGAGGCGGGGATGCACGACGCCGAGCGGCCCGGTGGGCGGGATGGCTGCCGGCGCGGAGGTGCTCGGGACGGGGGACTGGACGGTCGGGGAGGGGAAGGCGGGGGTGTGTGCGTGGGTGCGTGCGGTGACGGAGGAACGGAGCATGGGGCGGCGGGGCATGGAGCGGCTGGGCATGGGGCGGCTGGGCATGGAGCGGCTGGGCGAGGTCACGGTCAGTCCTGGTCTTGTTCGTCGGGTGCGCGGTCTTCTCGGGCGCCGTTGTTCGGGTGCTCACGTCATCGGGTGCCCCACGGCCGGACTCCTTCTACGCTACGAGGATGCGAAAGCATTGCGGAAGCGGATTCAGCCTCTAACTGCTATTGCGTTCTGCAATGCATTTCGGGAGGATCGGGAAATGTTCGATCCCGTGCACCTGCGCAGCTTCCTCTCCGTGGCGGAGCACCTGAGCTTCACGCTCGCGGCCGAGCGCCTCGGCCTCGCCCAGCCCACCGTGAGCCAGCATGTCGCAAAGCTCGAGAAGGCCGCCCGGCGGCTCCTTCTGGTGCGGGACACGCACGGCGTGCGGCTCACCGACAATGGCGAAGCCATGGCGGGCTTCGCGCGGGCCATCCTCGCCGCCCATGAGGAGGCGGCCCGGTACTTCACCGGCGCGGCCATGCGTGGGCGCCTCCGCTTCGGCACGGCAGACGATCTGGCCATCACCGGCCTGCCCCGTATCCTCCGCGAGTTCCGGCGGGCCTACCCCCAGCTCAACGTCGAGCTCACCGTGAGCCAGAGCGACGACCTCTACCGGCGCCTCAAGGCAGGCCAGCTGGACCTCGTGTTCGTCAAGTGGGTCGCGGGCGCGCAGGAGGGGACGGTCGTCCGGCACGACGCCTTCTCATGGGTGGGCCTCGAGCAGACGGTCCTCGACCCTGCCGAGCCCGTGCCGCTCGTCGCCTACCCCGCACCGAGCCTCAGCAGGACGCTCGCAATCCAGGCCCTCGAGGCGACCGGGCGGACGTGGAAGGTCACGTGCACCACGAAGCAGATCGCCGGCATCCTCGCCGCCGTCCGGGCCGGCCTCGGCGTGGGCGTCATGCCCACCACCCTCGTCCCGGAGGACCTCACGGTCATCACCCACCGCTTCGACCTCCCGCCGGTGGGCGACGTCGACTTCACGCTCATCCGCAACCCGCTCGCGGGCTCGGAAGCAGTGGACGCCCTCATCGCCGCGATCCAGGGCCGGCCGCTGAACCGGCCGTGACCGCCGGCGGGGCGTGCGCCAGACGCGCCAAGCGCCCGCCCTGAGGCCCGCGCCACAGCATCACAACCACCCGGCGTCGTAGACTGGAGAACGATGAACCGCACAATGTTCAAGTCCAAGATCCACCGCGCCACGGTCACGCATGCCGACCTGCACTACGTCGGCTCGGTCACTGTCGACCTGGACCTCCTCGACGCGGCCGACATCCTTCCCGGCGAGCTCGTCTCGATCGTGGACGTCACCAACGGCGCCCGCCTCGAGACGTACACGATCGCAGGCGAGCGGGGCTCCGGCGTCCTCGGCATCAACGGCCCGGCCGCCCACCTCGTCCACGAGGGCGATCTCGTCATCCTCATCACCTACGGCTCGATGAGCACCAAGGAGGCGCGCGAGTTCGTGCCGACGGTGGTGCACGTGGACGCCCAGAACAAGATCGTCGAGCTGGGCACCGACCCGGCCGAGGGCATCACCCCCGGCCTGCTGCGCCCTCCGTTCGCCGTCAGCCGCTAGCGGCAGTGTGCTAGGCGTCCTGGCGGGGTTCTCCGTCGTCTGGGCGATCATCGGCGTCGGGTGGCTCTGCGCCCGCCGGAGCGTCCTGGGCGACGGCGCCCAACGCGTCCTCAGCCGGCTCGCCTTCTTCGTGGCGAGCCCCGCGCTACTCCTCGAGACCCTGGCCAACGCGGACGTGCGCAGCGTCTTCTCATCGCACCTCCTCGTCATCGCGGTGAGCTCGACCGCCGTCGGCCTCCTCTCGTTCCTGGCCTTCGTGTGGTGGCGGCGCCGCACCCTTCCGGAGTCGCTCATCGCGTCCATGAGCTCGTCCCTGGCGAACTCGGCCAACCTCGGGATCCCCATCTCGGTGTTCGTCCTCGGCGACGCGAGCTACGTGGCGCCCCTGCTGATCTTCCAGCTCGCGCTCTTCACGCCCTCCTACCTCCTCCTCCTGGACGGCACGACGGCGACCGCGAAGCCGGGGTGGGCACGCGTGGGCCAGTTCGTGCTCCCCATCGTGACGAACCCGATGATCATCGGGTCGATGACGGGCCTCGCCCTCGCGGCGACGGGCTGGCGACTGCCCGAGGTGGTCATGCAGCCGATCCACCTCATCGGCGGAGCGGCGATCCCCGCGATGCTCATGGCGTTCGGCATCTCCCTGCATGGCTCCCGGCCGCTGCAGGCTGCGGACGGCCGGCGCCTGGACACTGCCCTTGCCACGGTCCTGAAGCTCGCGGTCCATCCGGCGATCGCCTTCGTGTTCGCGCGCTTCGTGCTCGGGATCGAGGGCCATGCCCTCTTCGCAGCGGTGGTCACCGCCGCCCTCCCCACCGCGCAGAACGTCTACATCGCGGCCCAGCGCTACCAGGAGGGGCTCGTCGTCGGGAAGGACACCGTGCTCATCACCACAGTGGTGGCCGTACCCGCGATGGCCGCGATGGCGGCACTCCTCTCCTGACGCGTGGCCACCTCCCACCCCACACGTGGCCACCTCCCACCCCACACGTGGCCACCTCCCACCCCACACGCGGCCACCTCCCACCCCACGCTTGGCCATGTCTCGTGTCCCCACCACTAGGCTGGGCGCCATGGCTGAGCAGACGAGGGCAGGGAAGACGAGGGCAGGGAAGCCCGCTCCCGAGAAGACGGCGGCGGAGAAGCTCGGGGCCATCCAGCATGGCTACGTGTTCGAGGGCCAGGCCATCGCGCTCGGCGCTGCGATCGTGGACGGCGAAGTCCGCCCCGAAGCACAGGTGTCACTTCCGCTCGCGATGATGAACCGGCACGGCCTCGTGGCCGGCGCCACCGGAACGGGCAAGACAGTGACGCTCCAGATGATGTCGGAGCAGCTCTCGGCCGCCGGGGTGCCGGTCTTCCTCACGGACGTCAAGGGAGACCTCTCGGGCCTCGCGACCCCGGGCGAGGCCGGGGAGAAGCTCCTCGCCCGCACCTCCGCGCTCGGCCAGGAGTGGCGGCCGGCGGCGTTCCCGGTCGAGTTCCTCGCCCTCGGCGGGGACGGCAGCGGAGTGCCCGTCCGCGCCACGGTCACGTCCTTCGGCCCCCTCCTCCTCGCCCGCGTCATGGAGCTCAACGAGACGCAGGAGTCGAGCCTCCAGCTCGTCTTCCACTTCGCAGACCGCAACGGCCTCGAACTCGTGGACCTCAAGGACCTGCGCGCGGTCATCCAGTTCCTCACCTCCCCTCAGGGCAAGGACGGGCTCGCGCAGCTGGGGGGCCTCTCGAAGGCGACCGCCGGGGTGATCCTCCGCGAGCTCGTGGCCCTCGAGGCGGCCGGGCTCGACGCGTTCTTCGGCGAACCCGAGTTCGAGACCTCGGAGCTGCTCCGCACCGCCGAGGACGGTCGCGGCGTCATCACCTGCCTCGAGCTCCCGACCCTCCAGAGCAGGCCCCTCCTCTTCTCGACCTTCCTCATGTGGCTCCTCGCGGACCTCTTCGAGGACCTCCCCGAGGTGGGCGATCCCGAGAAGCCCAAGCTCGTGTTCTTCCTCGACGAGGCCCACCTGCTGTTCGAGGACGCCTCGGACGCGTTCCTGGACGCGATCACCCAGACGGTCCGGCTCATCCGCTCCAAGGGGGTGGGCGTCTTCTTCGTCACCCAGACGCCCAAGGATGTCCCTGCCGACGTGCTGGGCCAGCTCGCCAATCGGGTCCAGCACGCCCTGCGCGCGTTCACGCCGCAGGACGCGAAGGCGCTCAAGGCCACCGTCTCCACGTTCCCCGTCAGCGACTACGACCTCGAGGAGGTCCTCACCTCCGCGGGCATCGGCGAGGCAGTGGTGACGGTCACGGACGAGGAGGGCGCGCCCACTCCCGTGGCCCTCACGCGTCTGCGCGCACCCGGCTCGAGGATGGGCCCCTCGGACCCTTCCCTCGTGGCGGGCACCGCCCAGGCCTCGCCCCTCGCGCCGAAGTACGCGACCGCCGTCGACAACGTCACCGCCTTCGAGAAGCTGGGGCGCGCTGCCGCCGAGCAGCCCGCGCCGCAGGGGCCCGGACCATCGCCGGCGGGTGCGCCCACTCCCCCGCCGCTGCCCTCGCCGAACCTCGAGCGCGTGCCGGGGCAGGCCCCGGGGCCGGCGCCGGGGCGGACGGACGATGGCGGGATGCTGGGCGACGTCGTCGGCGCGCTGGGAGGGGCGCTCGGCGGGGCGCTGGGAGGCGGCCTGCGCTCGATGGCGCGCTCGGTCGGGACGCAGCTGGGCCGCGAGCTCGTGCGCGGCATGTTCGGGACGTCCTCCCGGAGGCGGCGCCGCTGAGGCGGCTCCCGCGACCAGGGACCCCACAACACACCGCCAGGGACCCCACATCACACCGCCAGGGACCCCACATCGCTCCCCACACGTTGCGGGGTCCCTGCCCGCACGTTGCGGGGTCCCTGCCCGCACGTTGCGGGGTCCCTGCCCGCACGTTGCGGGGTCCCGGCTCTGGCGTTGATAGGGTGTGGCGGGTGCAGACGAGTCCCGCCTTCATCAAGGCCGCCGCCGCCTGGCTGCTCGCCCTGGTCCTGGTGATCGTCGCGACGGTGGTGGCCGTCGTGGCCGTCAAGACCACGGTGGCCGGGCCCGAGCAGCCCGTGCGCCGCTACATCGCCGCCCTCGAGGCCGGCGACGGCGGCCGCGCCCTCGGCCTCCTCGGCGCCCAGGTGCCGGCCGGCAGCGCGGCCCTGCTCGACGGCGGGCCGCTCAAGGACTCCATGTCCCGCGTCGAGGACATCTCGTATGCGACCACCTCGGCGGACGACTCGAGCGCCTCCGTCACCGTCTCCTACACCGTGGACGGTTCCCGGCAGGAGGCCGTGTTCCCGATGGAGCGCACCGGCACGGACTGGCTGTTCTTCCCCCGCTGGTCCATCTCCCCGGGCACGCTGCCCGTGCTCCAGGCCACCGTGGTCAACTCGACCCACGCCACAATCAACGGCGCCCCCGTGAACATGCCGGCAGGCCGCAACGCCTTCCCCGTGTTCTACCCCGGCTCGTACGTCGGCTCGCTGCCCGGGAAGAACTTCGCCGCGGAGCCCACCGCCGCGATCGCGAGCGGCCGGGACACGCAGCCCACGCTCAACCTCGCCACGAAGGCGACGCCGCAGCTCGTCAAGGCGATCGACGCGAAGGTCCGCGAGTACCTCGACTCGTGCGCGCGCACCGCCACGGAGCAGCAGCGGCTCCAGCCGGACTGCCCGTTCGTGTTCCCGACCGATGACCGCATCCAGGACGGCACCATCTCCTGGAAGGTCTCGGCATACCCGCCTGTGACGATCGAGCCGTTCGCGGGCCGGTGGGTCGTCGCACCCCTCGAGGGCAAGGCGAGGCTCACGGCCACGCGGATCGACCTCTTCACAGGGGCCACGGCACCGCTCGAGGTGCAGGTTCCGTACAGCTTCTCCGTGCGCCTCACCGTGGGCGAGAGCGCCATCACGGTCACCCCGCAGCTCGGGTAGGCCGGGGCCCGGGCGGGCAGCGGCCCACCCGGGCGGCGCGTCAGTCCAGGCCGCGCAGGTCCAGGGCGAGCTCGGCATCCGCGCCCGCCTCGAGGACCACGGGGATGCCCCAGTCCTGCTGGTACAGGTGGCAGGCGGCGTGGTCCGGGATCTCCTCGCCGGGCGCGCCGTCGCATGCGGCCGCGCGGGCCGTGATGTGCAGGACGCCCTCGGAGATCTCGGGGTTGAGCTCGAGCGTGCGGACGAGCCCCTGCGAGGTACCAGCCCCGCCCAGGAGCAGCTCGGGCGGGGTCGAGGAGACCTTGAGCTGGGTCGGGTCGCCCCAGCGGTCGTCGAGCTTCTGCCCGGTCGGGGCGGCGAAGCGGACAGCGAGGGCCAGCGGCCCCGGGGCTACGGCCGTGCGCGGCCTCTGGGTCTGCCGCTCGCCCTCATCCACCTGCTGGGCGTCCTTGGGGATCGGGACGAGCACGAGCTCGTGCCGGTTCGTCTCGGTCACGAGGAGCAGCGGCTCGCCCTTCTCCCCCGCGGAGGGAAGCACGACGACGTCGGCCGGCTCCGCGAGCCCGCGCGCCAGGGTGGACACCGTCACGGCAGTGGGGTCATAGCGGCGCACCGCCCCGTTGTACGTGTCCGCGATCGCCACGGAGCCGTCGGGCAGGACGGCGACGCCGAGCGGGTGCTGCAGGCGCGCGGCGCCCGCCTCGCCGTCGCGGAAGCCGAAGTCGAAGAGGCCCTTGCCCACGGCCGTCTCGACCGTCACCGCCACACCGTTCCGGCCGTTCGCGCCCGCGGCGCCGAGCCTCACCCGGCGCAGCGCCGAGGTCTCGGAGTCGGCCACCCAGAGGTCGCCGGAGGGGTCCACGGCCAGGCCGGACGGCTGCGCGAACCACGCCTGCGGGCCGGGGCCGTCGAGCAGGCCCTCGAGCCCAGAGCCGGCGAGGATGGCGACCTCGTTGCTCAGGGGATCGAATGTGAAGAGCTGGTGGGTCCCGGCCATCGCGATGACGACCTTCTGGAGCTTCTCGCTCCATACGACGTCCCATGGCGAGGACAGTGACACGTTCGGGCCGTGCCCCAGGTAGCCGATGTCCTCGGCATCGCCCGCGTAGACGTCGTGCGGCTCACCGGGGGTGACGCCCGCGGCGCCCGCAGCGGCGACGTCGTGCGGCAGCTCCGCGGCGGCAGCACCGCCGTCGTGCGCGATGCCCTCCTGCGGCGAGCCGGCCGTGCCCTTCCCGGCCTTCGCAGCCTTCTCCGGGCTCGCCCAGGTGCCGGCGCCGTCACCGTCCACGCGGGCCGGGCCCGCGTCGAGGAGGCGCTGGATGCCGTTGCCGGCCACGGTCTGCACGTACCCGGAGCTGAGCGTGACGCCGCGGAGGCGGTGGTTCACCGTGTCCGCCACGACGGCCTCGTAGCCGGTCTTCCAGGCGATGGCAGCGGGCAGGATGGCCACGCCCTGCGGCTCGTTGAACTGCGCGACCTCGGCCTGGCCGTCCAGGTGGCCCTTGGCGCCGGAGCCGATGACCCGCTCCACCGTGGTGAGGTCCGGGCGCAGCTCGACAAGGCGGTGGTGCCCCGTGTCGACCACGAGGTGGTTGCCGTTCTCGAGCGGCACCGCCTGCCCGGGGAAGCGGAGGGTTCCGGCGGTCGGCTCGGGTGCCACGTAGGGGCCGTCCCCGCGGTGCAGGGTGCCCTTGGCCTCGTGCTCGGCGACGAGCTCCTCGATGAGGACGCCGAGGCCGCCCGAGTGCCCCTCCCCCGAGAGGTGCGCCACGATGTAGCCCTCGGGGTCGACGACGACGAGGGTGGGCCAGGCGCGGGCCGTGTAGGCCTGCCATGTGAGCAGGTCCGGATCGTCCAGCACGGGGTGGTGGATCTCGTAGCGCTCCACCGCGGCGGCGAGCGCCACCGGGTCCGCCTCATGCTCGAACTTCGGCGAGTGCACGCCCACGGTCACGAGGACGTCCGCGTACTTCTCCTCCAAGGGGCGCAGCTCGTCCAGGACGTGGAGGCAGTTGATGCAGCAGAACGTCCAGAAGTCGAGGATCACGATCTTGCCGCGCAGGGCCTCGAGGTCCAGGTCCCTGCCGCCGGTGTTGAGCCAGGCGCGGCCGGCGAGCTCACTCGCGCGGACCCGGTGGTTGGACCGGACGCTCGCGGCCTCGGTGGTCTTCGATTCTGCGGTCACGGGCACTCCTCGCCACACGTTCTTCTCCTGCAGCCGCTGCGGGCCGCACTGGCAGGTCGGCGCCGTCGGGACGGGCGCGCTCTAGGGGTCAACCCCATTATCGCGGGCTTTGTTCCTCGGGCCGCGCGGGCCGAAACGTTCGGACATGAGCCCGTGCCCGCGCAGGGACACAGGCCGCGACCGCCGGCTGGCGGCCCGGCTGCTGTCCCCCTCCTACTGGCCCCGGGAGCGGTCGCGGGCGTTGAGGCGGGAGAACATGGCGTTGTACGCCTCGAGCTCGGCCTCGTTGTCCCGGTCCGCAGCCCGGTCACGGCGCCGGGTCTCGCGCGCGTCCGACTTGGCCCACATGACGGCGACCCCGATCGCGACGCACAGGGTGGGGATCTCCCCGATCCCCCACGCGATGGCCCCGCCGGTCTGCTGGTCCTCGATCGCGCTCTGGCCCCACGGCCGGCCGAGGTTGCCGAAGTACCCGGGCTCGAGGAGGATTTCCGAGCCCGTGAGCGCCACGCCGAAGAACGCGTGGAACGCCATGGTGGCGAACAGCAGGAGGAGCCGCAGCGGGTACGGCGCCCGGCGCGGAAGCGGGTCCGCGCCGATCATCGAGAGCACGAAGATGTACCCGGTGAGCAGGAAGTGCAGGTTCATGAGCTCGTGGCCTACATGCTCCCGCAGGGCGAACCCGAACAGGTCCGAGTAGTAGAACAGGATGATGGAGCCTGCGAAGTTCGCCGCCGCGAACAGCGGGTGGGTCACGAGCTGGGAGAACTTCGAGTGCACGAAGACGAGGAGCCACTCGCGCAGGCCCCGGCTCCCGTCACGGCGCGGGGCGAGGGCCTTGAGCGCGAGGGTGACCGGCGAGCCGAGGACGAGGAACAGCGGCGCGACCATGGTCAGCATCATGTGGTCCACCATGTGCGCCGAGAAGAGCACCCGCCCGTACACGGCGGGCGGGCCGCTCGTGATGTAGCCCAGGACCACGAGCCCCACGAACCAGCTCACGGCGCGCGCCCACGGCCAGGAGTCCCCCCGGCGGGCCACCTTGAGGAGCCCCAGCGCATACGAGGCCGCGGCGAAGACAGTGACGGTGACCCAGAGCCAGTCCGGGCGCCACTCGGTGATCCAGCGCTCGGCGGTGAGCTCCGGCGGCAGCTCGTAGCCGGAGAGGATGAACGCCGGGGACGCGTCCGGCGCGTACGAGGTGGGCTCGGGCGGGGCCGAGCGCGAGAGCGCCACGGCGATCCCCGAGACCGCGCCCATGAGGACGGCCTCCACGCCCACCAGCTGCCACAGCACGCGCCGCGCGGACGCGCCGCGCCCGAGCTGGGGGATGACCCACTGCCGGTGCATCAACCCGATCCCGCCCAGGACGAGTGCGAGCACCGTCTTGGCCAGGATGAGCTGCCCGTACGCGGTGGCGACCAGGTCCGCCGGGTTCGGGAGCCGCACGAGCGCGTTCACGACGCCGGAGCCCACCACGAGCAGGAACGCGAACAGGGCCAGTGCCGAGAACCGCCGCAGCACGGGCTCGGTCGCGTCGACTGCCTGCTGCCCGCCGGCTCCCTGGGCGGCGGCGCCCGCGCGGTCCGGGCCACCGGCGAGGGTCCGGCCGAGCAGGACGAGCAGCGCGATGCCGCCCACCCACAGAGACGCGCCCACGAGGTGCAGGCCGAGCGAGTTGACCGCCCCCTCGTGGTCGCCGGCACTCGCCGAGTGCCCCATGAGTGCGAGCGGCGCGAGGCCGGTGAGGGCGAGCAGGCCCGTGAGCGCAAGCCCCGTGAGGGAGCGGACCGCGAAGAGGAGGGTCGCGACGGTGGCCGCGATCGCGACAATCGCCACCCATCCGCGCCCCGCGTCGATCTCGGTCATGAAGAACACGAGCTGCTGCGTGTAGTCCGTGTCGCCGGAGACCGGTCGCCCCACGAGGTCCGAGTGCGTCAGGACCAGCACGGCGATCGCGCTCACGGTCCATGCGAGGGCGCCTGCTGCCGCGACGCGCACGGCGCGCGTGAACGCGGGGTGCTCGTCTCCGTCGTGCGGCTGCGTGGCCGCCCCGCCCGGGTGCGCATCACCGGAGTCCGCGGACGACGCCGGGCCCCGCCCGCCGTCGTGCGCCCGCCGGGGCGTCGGGTACCGGGGGACGATGCCCACCGCGAAGGCGATGCCGCCCACGACGAGGGCGAGCGAGAGGTTCAGGGCCGTCTTGGCGGCGGGCAGGCCCCACCGGACCACGTCGCCCGGGTCGAGGACCGCACGCATGGCCGCGGCCCCCGAGAACGCGAGGCCGAGGGCGAGCGCCACGCCGGCCACGGCCAGCGCAGCGATCGCCCAGCCCCTCCCGGGCCCGTCCAGGGCTGGGGACGCGTCGGGACGGAAAGGCAGAGCTGTACGAGGCACCCTTCCATTGTCCCCGACCGGAGAGGGGCGGCGTTAAACACGAAGGGGCAGGGGCCTTACGGCCCCTGCCCCTTCACGCGTGGTCTCTACTTGCCCGAGGCGGCAGCCTTGAGCTTGGAACCGGCGGTCAGCTTGACGCTGTAGCCGGCCGGGATCTCGATGGCCGCGCCGGTCTGCGGGTTGCGGCCGGTGCGGGCGGCACGCTCGGTGCGCTCGACGGCGAGCCAGCCGGGGATGCTGACCTTCTCGCCCTGGGCAACGGAGGTCTCGAAGACCTCGAACAGGGCGTCGAGCACGCCGTTGACGGCGGCCTGGCTCAGGCTGGTCTTGCCAGCGACCTCTGCAACCAGCTCGCTGCGGTTCTTAGCCATGTGTCCTCCTGGACGTCGGATTATTCGGGTCAGCCCGCCGCAGGTCGCTTGGGGCTGCTGCTACCGCAACTTACCAGCTGATGCAGTGCTGTCGAGGAAATTCCCGCGTGTTTTCGGGCTTTTTCGGCGTGCCCGGCCGGTTTGGGCCCCCGGAACCGCCCCCACAGCCCCGTTTCGGGTACAGATCACACCGCTCCCCGCCCGTTCCGGGTACAGCATTCCGGCGCCGCCTTCGGGGCGCACCATGGGTTTGCGAAGATCGACGTGTGGTCGCCTGTTGCCTGATCGCGGGGCCGGTCGGATCCTGAGGGGGTCGGTCGTGGTCAGAGCCCGGTTTCATCTGTGGTGCTTCGTGCCCGCAGTACAGCATGGGAGCGGAGGGTTCCACACGGGACTGTGGATTGGTGCTTCGAGCCCGAGTGTCAGAATTCTGAGTTTCCCCTGCCCTCCCCACGGCGGACCTGTCGTATGGGAAGGAGTGGGACGATGGAACTCATTCACCCGCGGTGCGCTGGGATCGACATCTCCAAGCGCGATGCGAAGGTGTGCGTGCGGATCGCCGGATCGGGACGGTCCAAGGCGGTCGAGACCGTCACGACCTGGTCGTCGATGAGTGGGCAGATCCTCGCCCTCCGGGATCATCTGGTTGCCGAGGGAGTGACCTGCGTGGTGATGGAGGCAACAGGAGACTACTGGAAGCCGTTCTACTACCTGCTCGAGGACGCTGGCCTCGGGCTGATGCTGGTGAATGCGCGACATGCCCGGAGTCTGCCGGGGCGCAAGACCGATGTCGCGGACGCGACCTGGCTCGCGCAGCTGGGCGCCCATGGGCTCGTGACCGGCTCATTCGTCCCGCCCGCGCCGATCCGCCAACTGCGCGACCTGACCCGCACCCGGACGGCCATCACCCGCGAGCGGACCCGCGAGGTCCAACGACTGGAGAAGCTGCTCGAGGACGCTGGGATCAAGCTCTCCTCGGTTGCCTCTGAGACTCTGGGCGTCTCGAGCAGGGCCATGCTCGAGGCGCTGATCGCCGGCGAACGCGACCCAGCGGCCCTCGCGGGCCTGGCGCGCGGGCGGCTCCGGGCCAAGATCCCTGCCCTGACCGATGCCCTCACCGGCCGCTTCACCGAGCACCACGCGTTCCTGGCCCGTGTCCATCTGGACCTCATCGACCGCCACAGCGCCGCCCTGGAGCAGCTCACCGAACGGATCCAGGACCTCATGGAGCCCTTTCGCCCCTTCCACGACCTGATCTGCACCATCCCCGGGATCAGCACGGTGACCGCAGACATCATCGTCGCCGAGACCGGGGCGGACATGAGCCGCTTCCCCACCCCCGACCATCTCGCCTCCTGGGCCGGGACCGCGCCCGGCCAGAAC
>NZ_JBDFRB010000026.1:0-17396 GCF_039615075.1 Sinomonas halotolerans
GTTCTGGCCGGGCGCGGTCCCGGCCCAGGAGGCGAGATGGTCGGGGGTGGGGAAGCGGCTCATGTCCGCCCCGGTCTCGGCGACGATGATGTCTGCGGTCACCGTGCTGATCCCGGGGATGGTGCAGATCAGGTCGTGGAAGGGGCGAAAGGGCTCCATGAGGTCCTGGATCCGTTCGGTGAGCTGCTCCAGGGCGGCGCTGTGGCGGTCGATGAGGTCCAGATGGACACGGGCCAGGAACGCGTGGTGCTCGGTGAAGCGGCCGGTGAGGGCATCGGTCAGGGCAGGGATCTTGGCCCGGAGCCGCCCGCGCGCCAGGCCCGCGAGGGCCGCTGGGTCGCGTTCGCCGGCGATCAGCGCCTCGAGCATGGCCCTGCTCGAGACGCCCAGAGTCTCAGAGGCAACCGAGGAGAGCTTGATCCCAGCGTCCTCGAGCAGCTTCTCCAGTCGTTGGACCTCGCGGGTCCGCTCGCGGGTGATGGCCGTCCGGGTGCGGGTCAGGTCGCGCAGTTGGCGGATCGGCGCGGGCGGGACGAATGAGCCGGTCACGAGCCCATGGGCGCCCAGCTGCGCGAGCCAGGTCGCGTCCGCGACATCGGTCTTGCGCCCCGGCAGACTCCGGGCATGTCGCGCATTCACCAGCATCAGCCCGAGGCCAGCGTCCTCGAGCAGGTAGTAGAACGGCTTCCAGTAGTCTCCTGTTGCCTCCATCACCACGCAGGTCACTCCCTCGGCAACCAGATGATCCCGGAGGGCGAGGATCTGCCCACTCATCGACGACCAGGTCGTGACGGTCTCGACCGCCTTGGACCGTCCCGATCCGGCGATCCGCACGCACACCTTCGCATCGCGCTTGGAGATGTCGATCCCAGCGCACCGCGGGTGAATGAGTTCCATCGTCCCACTCCTTCCCATACGACAGGTCCGCCGTGGGGAGGGCAGGGGAAACTCAGAATTCTGACACTCGGGCTCGAAGCACCAATCCACAGTCCCGTGTGGAACCCTCCGCTCCCATGCTGTACTGCGGGCACGAAGCACCACAGATGAAACCGGGCTCTGACCACGACCGACCCCCTCAGGATCCGACCGGCCCCGCGATCAGGCAACAGGCGACCACACGCCGATCTTCGCAAACCCATGGTGCGCCCCGAAGGCGGCGCCGGAATGCTGTACCCGAAACGGGGTTGGGGGCAGGGGTGCGCGGCTCTTGGATTGACAGTTCCCCGGTTGACAGCCTTCAGTTGAAGCTGCAAGTATGTAGTTGAACCTTCAACTAAAGCGGGCGGCCCCAGACCGTCCCGGACACCGACCGACCACAGCGAGGACCTTCCATGGACGCCATCTCGACTCCCGCCCGCACCGCCTCCTCCGACGCCGCCCGCGCGATCCTGCGCATCGCCCTCGGTGCGGTGTTCTTCGCCCACGGCTGGCAGAAGTTCTTCGAGTACACCGTGGCCGGCACCCAGGGCGCCTTCGGCCAGATGGGCGTGCCGGCTGCGCAGCTCGCCGCGCCGCTCGCGGCGGGCCTCGAGCTCGTGGGCGGCGCCCTGCTGATCGTGGGCCTCCTGACCCGCGTGGCGGGCGCACTCCTCGCCGTCGAGATGCTCGTTGCGCTCATCCTCGTCCACGCCCCGGCGGGCATGTTCGTCGAGAAGGGCGGCATCGAGCTCGTGCTCGTCCTCGCAGCGGGCGCCGCCGCGGTCGCGCTCGTGGGTCCCGGCCGCGCCTCCCTCGACGCTCTCCTGTTCGGCCGCAGCAACGGCCGCCTCGCGATCCTGGCCTAGTCACCTCCCCGGGTCCACCCGGGCAGAAGCGCACGACGGCGCCCCGCACCGACGGCGAGAATCCTCGCCGCTGGCGCGGGGCGCCGTCGTGCGTGCAGCCGTACTAGGCTGCAGGCGCCCGACGGCGCAGGAGACCCAGGCCGAGGCCCAGACCGATCCCGAGCAGGAGCGCGGCCCCTGCGAGGAACCACACGGCGGTGCTGCTCAGCAGGCCGCCAGCAGTGGTGAGGGCCGCGGGGCAGAAGTCCGCGCCCGCAGCGCCGCTGCCGGAAGCGCTGCCGCTGCCGGAGACGCCGCCCATGGCCGCGTCATCGGTGCCCGTGCCGCCGAGCGCCGCGCCGCTGGAAGACCCGCCGAGCGCCGCGCCGAAGGCGCCCGAGCCAGTGGAGGCGCCGCCGGCATCGGCGCCGGCCACGCCACCGGAGGCCCCGCCGCTGCCGGACCGCGCGTCGACGATCCGGACGGTCACGGCGACGTCCCGCGGCTCAGCTCCAGACTCCGTGCCGAAGCCAGCGCCTGTGCCGCCGAAGCCGCCAGCGGCGCCGCCAACGCCCTCCTCGCCAGCGGTACCGTCCGAGCCGGTCGCGTCGCCGTCCGAACGGCCACCGTCGGTGCCAGCGGTGCCGTCGGCGGTCGCGTCGCCGTCGAGGCTCAGGAGGCCGAAGAGGCCGTTGCCGTCGCCAAGGCTGAGGAAGCCCTCGCCGTTGTCGCCGTCGAGGATCCCGTCGGCGCCGAGTGCGGCGCCGACTGCGACGTCCGCGGTGGCGTCGGTCGCGGCAGTGGTGCCGCCGGTGGTCGTGCCGTTGTCGCCGTCGAGGATCCCGTCGGCGCCGAGTGCGGCGCCGACTGCGACGTCCGCGGTGGCGTCGGCAGTGGCGGTCGTGTCGCCGGCAGTGGTGTCGCCGGTGGTGGTGCCGTTGTCGCCGTCGAGGATCCCGTCGGCGCCGAGTGCGGCGCCGACTGCGACGTCCGCGGTGGCGTCGGTCGCGGCAGTGGTGCCGCCGGTGGGCGTGCCGTTGTCGCCGTCGAGGACGCCGTCGGCGCCGAGTGCGGCGCCGACTGCGACGTCCGTGGTGGCGTCGGTCGCGGCAGTGGTGCCGCCGGCGGTGGTGCCGTTGTCGCCGTCGAGGATCGCGTCGGCGGCGAGCGTGGCCCCGAGGGCGACGTCCGCGGTCGTGTCGCCGGCGGTGGTGCTCTGGTCGGTGACCGTGTCGCCGAGGTCGAGGACCCCGTTGGCCCCGAGAGACACGCCGATCGTGGCGCCGAGGTCGGCGTCGAGCGAGTCGCTGGAGGTGGTGTCGGACGCCGCGACGGTGACCGCGGCATCCCCTGTCGTGATGAGCTCGTCCGCGGTGGCGGCAGTCTGGCCCAGAGACCAGAGCCCGCCCGCGAGGACGGTGCCGAGCAGCGCTCGGCGCAGATGGGTGTTCACAGGTGACTCCTGAATGAGAAGGGTGGCGCCCAGGGCGCCGGGGACGATGCTGTCTGCCTGCGGGCAGACTCGTCCCCTCTCAGTCAGGAGTGCAGCCGGGGCCGAATGCCGGCGACCCGGGAAGGCGCCACGCGCCGGGGGCACCGCGGGGGCCCGGCCGCAGCAGCAGCGCCATCATCAGACCCCCGGCAGCCAGTGCCAGGGGAAGGCTCAGAAGTGGCCCGGCGGGCCCGAAGGCGCCGGATGCGCCGGCCCATGCGGGGAAGACGGTCCAAGGGCCCCCGGGCGAGGCCGGGCCGCCAGGTGTGCCAGAGCCCAGGAACGCCTGCGCCTCCGCCACGGCGTGGTCCATCGCGGCCTTGGAGAGCAGGGCGAGGGACGAGGCGGCGTTCCATTCGGAGGCAGGGGCCGCGGCCTGCACGGGAGCGTCCGGAGCGGGCCCCGCCGCAGCGGCCGGAGCCTCGGCATCGAGGGCCGGGAGGGCGGCGGGCGCCTCGGGCGTGGGCAGCTGCACGGTCGGCAGCGGCTCGGGGAGCACCTCGGGCAGGATCGGGACCTCGGCGAGCGGGAGCGCCTCCGTGGCCGACGAGGCGAGGTCTGCGACGTCGTCGACCGCATTGCCCACGGCACCGGCGGCGCCGCCCACCGCGGATTCCACGAGGGGCACCGCCGCCTCGATGGGCTCGGCGACGGGCGCGAGGAGAGGTTCGGCGGCGGCCGCGTCAGCCACGGCGTCGGACGTCGGGGATGCGGCGCCAAGCGGCGCGGCGAGGAGGGACGACGCCGGCGCGTCGGGGAGTTCGGCGAGGTCGCCGAGCGCTGTGGCCGGGGCGCCCGAGAGGAGGAGCCAGAGGAAGCCGAGACCGGCGGCGCCGGCGGCATGGCGGGAGAGGGCGGCCATGCGCGACCGCAATGAAGGCCTGCGCTGCATCATCCCTCCTCCCGGTACAGATTCCGAAAGGACCACCCGGCCCCGAAGGGCCGGCCGCGTCCCCGAGGCAGCCCGGACATCGGCCCGGGACGTCACGACAGATCGACTCCTGCCATGCTAAGTACCCCGCAACGGGAGGTCCACACCCGGAGGAAGAATTCGCCGGGAAGTCCCCGCTACCGCCGGTGCGGCACGCGGATGTCGTTGGGGTAGCGGATCCCGAGCTGGGCGCGCACGCCGTCGAACAGCCGCATCGTGTCCAGCGTGTCCGTCCACGGCATGGTGGGGCTCTCGGTGAGCCCCTGCTGGATGCAGCGCGTCACCTCGCGCAGCTCGTACACGAATCCGCGCCCGATCACGTCGACCGTCTCGACCCGCGCCGGGTCCCATCCGCGGCGCACCACGAGCTCGGTCGGGTTGTTCACGCTGCCCACCGTGGTCAGGACCCCCTCGGTGCCTGCCACCGTGGCGGTGCGCGGCCCGTGGGCGAGCAGGGAGGAGGTGAGGGACGCGAGCTGGCCCCCCGAGTAGGAGAGCGCGAGGATGTTCTGGGTGTCCACGCCGTCCTCGTTGAGCGTTCCCACCGCCGTGAGCGAGTCCGGGTACCCGAGCGTGCCCACGGCCCACAGGAGCGGGTATACCGTGAGGTCCAGGAGGGCGCCCCCGCCCGCCGCCACGTCCCAGATGCGGTGCTCGGGGTCCTGCGGGGCCGGGAACCCGAGGTCGGCCGAGACCCACTGCACCTCGCCCAGCTCGCCGGACTCGACGATCTCGAACGCCCGCAGCATCCCGGGCACGAACCGGCTCCACATGGCCTCCATGAGGAACAGGCCGCGCTCCCCGGCGAGGTCGACGAGCTCCTGCGCCTCGTGCGCGTTGACGGTGAAGGACTTCTCGACCAGCACGTGCTTGCCGGCCTCGAGCGCGGCCCGTGCCACCTCGTGGTGCTGCCCGTGCGGGGTCGCGACGTACACGACATCGATGTCCGCCTCGGCGAGCATCCGCGCGTACCCGGGGACTCCGCCGTCGTCCGCGAAGGAGCGCCCCACGCCGAACTCCCGCGCGAACTGCGCCGCCCGTTCGGTGTCCCGCGAGCTCACCGCGGCCAGGCGCGCGTCCGGGAGCAGGGCGAGGTCGCGGACCATGGCCCGCGCGATCCCGCCCGTCGAGACCACGCCCCACATGAGGGCCGGACCGGTTGCGGCGAGCGGGTCGGGGTTCTCCTGGAGGGACAGCCACGGGCGCTGGATGTGACGGGTCATACCGGCCATCCTTGCACGGGCCCGGCTCGCGGCGCGCGGGGCGCGGGGCGCGGCGGGCCACGGCGACCACGGGTGCGGCCGTCACCCGGGGGCGGACGCACGACGGCGGCCGCCCCCTCGGGTGGGGACGGCCGCCTCATGGTGCGCTCGCCGGTGCGGCCCGCGTGGGACCGCTGCGGCCCGGCGCGACGACTACTGCGTGAGCTTGCTCAGCGTCGGGTCGTTCGCGTAGGCCTCCTTGGCGTTCTCCTTCGTCACGATGACGGGCGGGAGGAGGTAGGCCGGGACGACCTTCACGCCGTTGTCGTAGGACTCCTTGTCGTTGACCTCGACCTCCTCGCCGGCCTGGAGCTTCTTGACCATCTCGATGGCCTGCTTCACCAGGTTGCGGGTGTCCTTGTTGATCGTGGAGTACTGCTCGCCGGCCATGATCGACTTGACCGACTCGACCTCGGAGTCCTGGCCGGTGACGACCGGGAGGGCCTTGCCGGCGCTCTTCACCGAGGTGAGGATGGCGCGGGCCAGGGTGTCGTTCGGGGAGAGGACGCCGTCCAGCTTCGCGGACGTGTAGTTGGCTGCGAGGAGGGTGTCCATGCGCTTCTGCGCGTTCTCGGCCTTCCAGCCCTGGGTCACGGCCTGCTCGAACGTCTTCTGGCCCGAGACGACCTTGAGGGTGCCGTCCTCGATCTTCGGCTTGAGCACGCTCATGGCGCCGTCGAAGAAGACCTTCGCGTTGGCGTCGTCCGGGGAGCCGGCGAAGAGCTCGATGTTGTACGGGCCCTCGGCCTTCTTGGCCTTCATGCCGTCGAGGAGGGCCTGGCCCTGCAGCTCGCCGACCTTGAAGTTGTCGTACGCCACGTAGTAGTCCACGGCGTCCGTGTTCTTCACGAGGCGGTCGTAGGCGATGACGGTGGCGCCGGCGGACTTCGCCTGCGCGAGCTGGGTGCCCAGCTGCGAGCCGTCGATCGCGCCGACCACGATCACCTTGGCGCCCTTGGTCACCATCGCGGAGATCTGGTTCTGCTGCTCGGACACGCCGCCGTTGGCGAACTGGACGTCCGACTTGAAGCCGGCCTCCTTGAGCCCGTCGTTGAACAGCTGCTCGGCGAGCACCCAGTTCTCTGAGGTCTTCTGCGGGAGGGCGACGCCGATGAGGGAGTCCTGGGGGAATCCGCCGGTGCCGGTGCCGCCACCGGTGGCGCCCGAGTCGGCGCGGCCGCAGGCCGTCAGCGCCAGTGCTGCGATGCCAGCGACCGCTGCGGCCTTGGCTGCCTTCGAAAACATGCGCATGTTCTCTGCTTTCTGTGGGATTTCCTGTGTGGGGAATCTGGGGAATCTGGGGAATCTGGGGGCGGGGGGAGTCGTCAGGACTCCTTCGCCACGACCTCGCTCGTCTTGGTGGTCTCGTCGGGCTGGAGCGGGGTGCCGTGGCTCCCGGTGGTGCCGCGGCCGTTGCCGTTGAAGCCGCGCATGAGCAGGCCGATGATCGACTTGCGGCCCTGGCTCTTGTTGTAGACGTCGAACGCGACGGCCGCGAGGAGCACGAGGCCCTTGATCACGGCGGTGCGGTCCGCGCCGACGCCCAGGAGCTGGAGGCCGTTGTTGAGCACGGCCATGACGAGGCCTCCGACGATTGAGCCGATCACGGTGCCGACGCCACCGGTGACGGCGGCGCCGCCGATGAACACTGCGGCGATCGCGTCGAGCTCCCAGCCGGTGCCGTCGAAGGGGCCGGAGGCGGTCGAGCGTCCCACGAACACCATGCCGGCGAGGGCGGAGAGGATCGCCATGTTCATCATGACGAGGAAGTTGATCTTCTTGGACTGGACGCCGGAGAGCTCGGCGGCGTGGCGGTTGCCGCCCACCGCGTAGATGTGGCGGCCGATGATGGTCTTGGAGGAGATGAAGCCGTAGAGGAGCACGAGGACGCCCAGGATGATGCCCGGCACCGGGAAGGAGGTGCCCGGGCGGCCGGTGGCGAAGAGGTACGTCGCGTAGAGGATGGCGCCGCAGACGAGCACGAGCTTCGTCACGGTGACCCACAGCTCGGGCACCTCGGCGCCGAGTTCCTTGGCCTCGCGGCGGCTCTTGAGCTCGAACCAGACGACTGCGGCGACGCCAGCGAGGCCGAGGAGCAGCGTGAGGTTGTTGTAGCCCGTGTTGGGCCCGATCTCGGGCAGGTAGCCTGCGCCGATGTACTGGAAGTCGGCAGGGACCGGGACGGTGTTGGACTGGCCCACCCACTGGTTCACGCCGCGGAAGATGAGCATGCCCGCGAGCGTGACGATGAAGGCCGGGATCCCGATGTAGGCGACCCAGAAGCCCTGCCACGCGCCGATGAGCGCGCCGATCCCGAGCCCGAGCAGGATGCCGAGCCAGGTGGGGAGGCCCCAGTCCCGGATCGCGAGGGCGACGATGATGCCCACGGCGGCGGCGATCGAGCCGACCGAGAGGTCGATGTGCCCGGCGATGATCACGAGGACCATGCCGATCGCGAGGATGAGGATGTACGCGTTGCCGTTGAACAGGTTGATCACGTTGTCCGGGGTCAGCGTGAGCCCGCCGGTGAGGATCTGGAACAGCACGATGAGCGCCACGAGGGCGAAGATCATGCCGAACTGCCGCGTATTGCCGCCGAATAGCTTCTTGAGGGCGTCCATGGGGTGTCCTTCAGTCTCCGTGGGTCTTGTCCTGAGCGGTCTCAGGCGGCCTTGCGGGCCTGGGTCATGAGCTTCATGAGGCTCTCCTGCGTGGCCTCTTCCTTGGTGAGCACGCCGGTGATGGCGCCCTCGAAGATCGTGTAGATGCGGTCCGAGAGGCCCAGCAGCTCGGGGAGCTCGGACGAGATGACGATGACGCCCTTGCCCTGGCTCGCGAGCTTCTGGATGATGCCGTAGATCTCGTACTTCGCGCCGACGTCGATCCCGCGGGTCGGCTCGTCGAGGATGAGCAGCTCGGGGTCGGTGAACATCCACTTCGCGAGGACGACCTTCTGCTGGTTGCCGCCCGAGAGCTTCGCGACGCCCTCGTCGACGCTGGGCGTCTTGGTGCGCAGCGACTTCCGGTAGTCCTCCGCGATCTGGTACTCGCGGGTGCGGTCGACGACGAGGCCCCGGGTGATCTTGCCCAGCGCGGCGGAGACGGTGGTCGTCTTGATGTCGTCGAGGAGGTTCAGGCCGAGGGTCTTGCGGTCCTCGGTGACGTAGCCGAGGCCGGCGTCGATCGCCTGGGCCACGGTGTTCATCCGGACCTCCTTGCCGTGCAGGTAGGTCTTGCCCGAGACGAACTTGCCGTAGGAGTGCCCGAAGATGCTGCGGGCGAGCTCGGTGCGCCCGGCTCCCATGAGGCCCGCGAAGCCGACGATCTCGCCCTTGCGGACGAAGAAGTCCGAGCCCTTGCACACGAGGCGGTCGGCGACCTGGGGGTGCTGCACCGTCCAGCCCTTGACCTCGAAGAGCACCTCGCCGACCGTCGGCGTGTGGTCCGGGAAGCGGGACTCGAGCGTGCGGCCGACCATGCCCTTGATGATCCGGTCCTCGTCCACGCCGTCCTCGACCACGTTGAGCGTCTCGATCGAGCGGCCGTCGCGGATGATGGTGATCTCGTCCGCGATCTGCTCGATCTCGTTCAGCTTGTGGGAGATGATGATGCTCGTCACGCCGCGGCCCTTGAGGCCCACGATGAGGTCGAGCAGGTGCTGCGAGTCGGACTCGTTCAGGGCCGCCGTGGGCTCGTCGAGGATGAGCAGCCTGACGGACTTGTTCAGGGCCTTGGCGATCTCCACGAGCTGCTGCTTGCCCACGCCGATGTCCTTGATGGGGGTGTCCGGGTCCTCGCGGAGGCCGACGCGCGCGAGCAGCTCGAGGGAGCGCTTCCGGGCCTCCTTCCAGTCGATCACTCCGCGGCGGGCGGGCTCGTTGCCAAGGAAGATGTTCTCCATGATCGAGAGCTCGGGGATGAGGGCGAGCTCCTGGTGGATGATCACGATCCCCGCTGCCTCGCTCGCGCGGATGTCGCGGAACTGCTGGACCTGGGACTGGTAGACGATGTCCCCCGAGTACGTCCCGTAGGGGTACACACCCGAGAGGACCTTCATGAGCGTGGACTTGCCCGCGCCGTTCTCGCCGCAGATGGCGTGGATCTCGCCCGCCTTCACGCGAAGGTTCACGTCCGAGAGCGCCTTGACGCCTGGGAACTCCTTCGTGATGGACCGCATCTCAAGGATCACAGCGTCGCTCGGTGTCATCAGCGCTTCGCCTCCTGGTCGAACATCGTTGTCCGGCGGCCTGGTCGGCGGCGCCGTCTGAGTAGAAAGTAAACATTTACCGCCGCCTTGCCGTCAAGAAGTGAACGCAAACTCGCGGCCTGATTCCTTGTCGGTGAAGGCAGGGGAGCGTCAGGTGTGGTGGGCGATGTCCGCGTTCTGGAACACGAGGGCGGCCGCGCCGAGCACTTCGGAGCGCGAGCCGAGGGCGGACATCGCGAGGGTGGTGGACTCGCCGATGAGGGGGACGGCATGCCGCAGGAGCCCCCGGCGGATGGGGTCGAGCAGGATCTCGCCGAGCTCCGCGAGAGGGCCTCCCACCACGATCACCTCGGGGTTGATGAGGTTCGCGACGTTGCCCAGGGCCCTGCCGACGGCGAGGCCCGCGTCGTCGATCACGCGCAGCGCAGCAGGGTTGCGGGCGAGTGCCCGGCGCACGATCTCGTCCGCCGTGAGCCTCTCGGGCTCTCCCCTCGAGAGGAGGTCGGCCATCGTGGACGTCGAGGCGACGGTCTCGAGGCAGCCGCGGTTCCCGCAGCGGCACACGTGGCCGTGCTCCACGATGGTCGCGTGGCCGATCTCGCCGGTGACGCCCACGTTGCCGTAGTACGGGAGTCCGTTGAGGATGAGGCCCGCGCCGATCCCGGAGCCGATCTTGACGAACACGAGGTTCTCCACCCCGCTGTAGGGGCCCCACGTGACCTCGCTGAGCGCCCCCAGATTGGCGTCGTTGTCCACGAAGACAGGCAGGCCGAGCCGGTCCTCGAGGTGCACGAGGATCTGCAGGCCCACCCACCCGGGCAGGATGGCCCCCTGCGCCACCGAGCCCGTGCGGTGGTCGATGGGGCCCGGGATGCCCGCGCCCACGCCGATCACGTCCTCGCGCCGGATCCCGGAGTCGGCGACGAGCGTCTCGAGGACGTCCACGGCGGCCGAGATGCTCACGTCCGCCCGATGCCCCGCCTCGAGCGTGAGGGTCTGCTCGGCGAGGACCTCGTAGGCGAGGTTCGCGAGGACGACGCGCAGGTGCCGGCGGCCGAAGTCGATGCCGACCGCGACCGCGGAGTTGCTGTTGAGCCGCACGCTCAGCGCGCGCCGGCCCGAGCTCGTGGTCGGCTCGGTCGAGACGACGTCCGAGTCGAGCAGGACCTTGACGATGTTGGACACCGTCGCGTTGGAGAGCCCGGTGTTCCGGGCCAGTTCCGCCTGGGTCGCGGGCCCGGCCATGAGCGCCTCGACGATCCGCTGCTCGTTGAGCCGGCGGAGCGCGGACTGCGAGCCCGGATTGGCGGTGGCGCTCGTCATCGAGCGCAGCGTTGAAACCATGGGGTCCAGCTTCCTACCCGCCGCCCTTGGCGTCAAGAAATGAACGCAAGATGGGTCGCGGAGCGGGTATCGAGGGCCGCGGCGGCTCGGCCACTACGCTGGGCAGCATGAGCCCTGTGATCGAATTCGGCGGCTGCACGCCTGACATCCACCCGAGTGCCTTCGTGGCCCCGACGGCGTCCGTCATCGGCGACGCGCACCTCGCCGAGCGTGCCAGCGCCTTCTATGGCGTGTCGGTCCGTGCTGACACCGCCACCATCACCGTCGGCGCGGGCAGCAACCTCCAGGACAACGTGGTGCTCCACGCGGACGAGGGCTTCCCGTGCACGGTCGGAGCCGGCGTCTCGGTAGGCCACAACGCGGTGGTCCACGGGTGCACGATCGAGGACAACGTGCTGATCGGCATGAGCGCCACGGTCATGAACGGCGCCGTAATCGGCTCCGAGTCCCTCGTGGCGGCCGGCGCGGTCGTGCTCGAGGGGACCGTGGTGCCGCCGCGATCGCTCGTGGCCGGGGTCCCCGCGAAGGTGCGCCGCGAGCTCACGGACGAGGAGGTCGCCTCGGTCCACCGCAATGCCTCCCACTACGTGGACCTGGCAAGGGCCCACCGCAAGGCCAACACCCACTGACCCCTCAGGCGAAGACGACGGTGCGATGCCCGTCCAGGAGCACGCGGTGCTCGGCATGCCACTGCACGGCGCGGCACAGGGTGCGCCCCTCGACGTCCCGGCCCATCTGGACGAGCTGTTCGGCGGTCTTCGAGTGGTCCACCCGGATGACCTCCTGCTCGATGATGGGCCCCTCGTCGAGGTCCGCGGTCACGTAGTGGGCGGTGGCACCGATGATCTTGACCCCGCGCGCATGAGCCTGGTGGTACGGCCTGGCGCCCTTGAACGAGGGCAGGAACGAGTGGTGGATGTTGATGGCCCGGCCCTCGAGCGCCCGGCACAGGTCGTCGGAGAGGATCTGCATGTACCGCGCGAGCACCACGAGCTCGATTTCGTGCTCGGCGACGAGGTCGAGGAGGCGCGCCTCGGCGTCGGCCTTCGTGGCGGCCGTGACCGGAAGGTGCACGAACGGGACACCGTAGAACTCGGCCATCGGGGCCAGGTCGGTGTGGTTGGAGACGATGACCGGCACCTCGATCGGCAGGGTCCCGGTGCGCTGCTGGAACAGGAGGTCGTTGAGGGTGCGGCCGTCCTTGGAGCACATGATGAGCGTGCGGACGGGGCTGCCGCCGTCGTAGATCCCGAGCTTCATCCCGAACGCGTCGGCGACCGGTGCGAGCGAGGCCTCGAGGACTCCGCGCGGCGAGCCGGTCTCCACGGTCACGCGCATGAAGAAGGTGCCGGTGTCGTGGCTCTCGTACTGGCGGGATTCGGCGATGTTGCAGCCGGCCTCGAGCAGCGCGCCGGAGACGGCGTGCACGATCCCGGGCCGGTCCGGGCAGGAGAGGGTCACGATGAAGGTGTTGCTTTCCACGCCCTCTAGCCTACCGAGGCGTTCAGGCCGGCTGGGGCCGGCGCGGCCGACGCCGGTCGCGCACCCGCCTGCCCGAGGCGCGCCAGGGCGGCGCTCGCCGCAGCGCGCCCTGCCCGGGTGGCTCCCACGGTGGAGGCGCTTGCCCCATAGCCCACGAGGAACAGGCGCGGCTCGCGGACGACCCGCACGCCGTCGTCGCCCATGAGGACGCCGCCTCCGGGCTCGCGCACGCCCAGGGGAGCGAGGTGTCCGAGGGAGGCGCGGAAGCCGGTGGCCCACAGGATCGCGTCGAGCCCGAGCTCGGTGCCGTCGGCGAGGACGGCGCCCGTGGGCGTGATCCGCGCGAGCGGTCCGCGGGAGACGAGCACGCCGGCCTCGATCCCGGCCCGGTACTGGGCCGTGAGCGGCAGGCCGGTCGCGGCCACGACCGAGAGGGGCGGCAGCCCCGCGCGCGTGCGCTCGCCCACGCCGCGCTCGACCGCGACCCCCCATTCCGCGTCGAAGGGCACCTCGGTCCAGTCCGGGTCGCGGCGCGTGGACCAGGAGGTGCGGGCGCCGGCGGCGTCGAGCTGCAGGAGGAACTGCAGCGCCGAGGTCCCGCCGCCCACCACGAGGACGCGCTGCCCGCGGAACTCCTCGGCCGCGACGAAGTCATGAGTGTGGAGCTGCCGCCCTCGGAAGGACTCCCGGCCCGGGTAGTGGGGCCAGTAGGGGCTGTCCCAGGTGCCGGTGGCGGAGATGACCGTCTCCGTGAGCCAGACGCGCCCGTCGGCCGCGCGCACGAGGAGGGGCCCGTCGTCGGCGGTGGGGGAGCCGCGCCAGACGCGCCCGTCGGCCGCCCGCACCAGGAGGGGCCCGTCGTCGTGCGTCCCTCCATCGCCGGGGCGCTCCACCGCCGCGACGCGGACGGGCCGCAGCACGGGCAGGCGGAAGGCGCGCTCGTAGTCGCCGTAGTAGCGGCGCACGACGGCGGAGGCGGGCTCGCGCGGGTCCGGCGCCCCGAGCGGGAGGCCGGGGAGGGGGTGGAGTCCGTGGGCGGCGTCGAAGGTCAGGGAGTCCCAGCGGTGGCGCCACGCTCCGCCGGGGCCCTTGTTGGCATCGAGGACCACGAACTCCTCCCAGGGGGTGAGCCCCCGCCGGGCGAGCCAGTGCGCGGCGCTCAGCCCAGCCTGGCCCGCTCCGATCACCACGGCCTTGAGCGTGTCCATGCGGCCTCCCACTTCCTCCGGCATCCGGCATTCCTATGACATGTCAACTATGTGGGTCAACAGGCGGAGGGCGCGTCATGTTCCCGCGTGGGCCACTCGCCTTCGGCGTATGCTGGTCCAGTCGCGACTGGCGTTGGGTGGGTCACCACCGGGGAGCGGCACAGTAGGGGACACCGCGGATCGTACGCCTGGGCCGCCGGGTCGAGCAGCTCCGTGCCTTCACGCTCCGCCATGCAGTTCCCGGTGGGCAGTGGGGCCGGTAGCCTGACCAATAGCCTCCCGCTACTGCCACCGAGGAGATTCCGTGAGTCCCACCACGCCCACCGTGTCCGCCGTCAGCAACCTCCCCCTCAACGAGGTCGACCCCGAGATCGCCGCGGTCCTCGAGCTCGAGCTCGGCCGCCAGCGCAGCACGCTCGAGATGATCGCCTCCGAGAACTTCGCCCCGCGCGCCGTCATGGAGGCCCAGGGCTCCGTCCTGACGAACAAGTACGCCGAGGGCTACCCGGGCAGGCGCTACTACGGCGGCTGCGAGCACGTGGACGTCGCCGAGAACCTCGCGATCGAGCGGGTCAAGGCGCTCTTCGGCGCCGAGTACGCGAACGTGCAGCCGCACTCGGGCGCGCAGGCCAACGCCGCCGCCCTGTCCGCGATGATCAACCCGGGGGACAAGATCCTCGGCCTCTCGCTCGCGCACGGCGGCCACCTCACGCACGGCATGAAGCTGAACTTCTCCGGGAAGCTGTACCAGGTCGCCGCGTACCAGGTCGAGGAGGACACCTTCCGGGTCGACATGGACAAGCTGCGCGAGCAGGCCCTCGCCGAGCGCCCCGACGTCATCATCGCCGGCTGGTCCGCCTACCCGCGCCACCTCGACTTCGAGGCCTTCCGCTCGATCGCGGATGAGGTCGGCGCGCTGCTGTGGACGGACATGGCCCACTTCGCCGGCCTCGTCGCCGCGGGCCTGCACCCCTCGCCGGTGCCCCACTCGCACGTCGTGACCTCGACGGTGCACAAGACCCTCGCGGGCCCGCGCTCCGGCGTGATCCTCGCGAAGGAGGAGTTCGGCAAGAAGCTCAACTCCAACGTCTTCCCGGGCCAGCAGGGCGGCCCGCTCATGCACGTGATCGCGGCCAAGGCCGTCGCGTTCAAGATCGCCGGCACCGAGGAGTTCAAGGAGCGCCAGGAGCGCGTGCTCGAGGGCGCGAGGATCATCGCGGACCGCCTCAACCAGAAGGACGTGGCGGACGCCGGCGTCTCGGTCCTCACGGGCGGAACGGACGTGCACCTGGTCCTCGTGGACCTGCGCAACTCCCAGCTGGACGGCCAGCAGGCCGAGGACCTCCTCCACGAGGTGGGCATCACGGTCAACCGCAACGCCGTCCCGTTCGACCCGCGTCCGCCGATGGTCACCTCCGGTCTGCGCATCGGCACCCCGGCCCTCGCGACGCGCGGCTTCGGCGCCGCCGAGTTCACGGAGGTCGCTGACATCATCGCGGCCGCGCTCAAGGGCGGCGCTGCCGGTTCCGGCCTCGAGTCGCTCCGCGCTCGCGTGGACAAGCTCGCCGCCGACTTCCCGCTGTACCCCGGCCACGAGCAGTGGTGAGCAGCGTGGCCGCGTCCTCTCCCAGCAAGGGGGCAGTCGTGCTCGACGGCCGCGCGGCCTCCGCCGAGATCAAGGCGGAGCTGACCGAGCGCGTCGCGGCGCTCAAGGCCAAGGGCGTCACGCCGGGCATCGCCACGGTCCTCGTGGGTGCCGACCCCGCCTCGCAGCTGTACGTGGGCATGAAGCACAAGCAGTCCGTGGCGGTCGGCATGAACTCGATCCAGCGCGAGCTCCCGGCGGATGCCACCCAGGAGCAGGTCGAGGCCCTCATCGACGAGCTCAACGCGGACCCCGCGTGCCACGGCTACATCGTGCAGCTGCCCCTGCCGAAGCACCTCGACACGGACGCCGTCCTCGAGCGGATCGACCCGGCCAAGGACGCCGACGGCCTGCACCCGACCAACCTCGGCAGGCTCGTGCTCAACGTCAACGAGCCCATCGCGACGCCGCTCCCGTGCACGCCGCGGGGCGTCATCGAGCTGCTCGAGCGCAATGGCTACGACCTGGCGGGCAAGCACGTGGTGGTCGTGGGCCGGGGCGTGACCATCGGCCGCCCGATGCCGCTGCTGCTCACGCGCCGCGCGGTCAACGCGACCGTCACCGTGGTCCACACCGGCACCCCGGACATGTCCGTGCACCTGCGCCAGGCGGATGTCATCGTGGCGGGCGCGGGGGTCAAGCACATCATCAAGCCGGAGGACGTCAAGCCCGGCGCGGCTGTGCTGGACGTCGGCGTGACGCGCGAGGACAACCCCGAGGGCGGGCGTCCGCTCGTCTTCGGCGACGTGGACCCGGCCGTCGCCGAGGTCGCGGGCTTCATCTCGCCGAACCCCGGCGGCGTGGGCCCCATGACCGTGGCGCTGCTCATGACGAACGTGGTCGAGGCGGCCGAGCGCGCCGCCGCCCACGCCTGACCTCCCCGTTTCGGGTACAGCATTCCGGCGCCGCCTTCGGGGCGCACCATGGGTTTGCGAAGATCGACGTGTGGTCGCCTGTTGCCTGATCGCGGGGCCGGTCGGATCCTGAGGGGGTCGGTCGTGGTCAGAGCCCGGTTTCATCTGTGGTGCTTCGTGCCCGCAGTACAGCATGGGAGCGGAGGGTTCCACACGGGACTGTGGATTGGTGCTTCGAGCCCGAGTGTCAGAATTCTGAGTTTCCCCTGCCCTCCCCACGGCGGACCTGTCGTATGGGAAGGAGTGGGACGATGGAACTCATTCACCCGCGGTGCGCTGGGATCGACATCTCCAAGCGCGATGCGAAGGTGTGCGTGCGGATCGCCGGATCGGGACGGTCCAAGGCGGTCGAGACCGTCACGACCTGGTCGTCGATGAGTGGGCAGATCCTCGCCCTCCGGGATCATCTGGTTGCCGAGGGAGTGACCTGCGTGGTGATGGAGGCAACAGGAGACTACTGGAAGCCGTTCTACTACCTGCTCGAGGACGCTGGCCTCGGGCTGATGCTGGTGAATGCGCGACATGCCCGGAGTCTGCCGGGGCGCAAGACCGATGTCGCGGACGCGACCTGGCTCGCGCAGCTGGGCGCCCATGGGCTCGTGACCGGCTCATTCGTCCCGCCCGCGCCGATCCGCCAACTGCGCGACCTGACCCGCACCCGGACGGCCATCACCCGCGAGCGGACCCGCGAGGTCCAACGACTGGAGAAGCTGCTCGAGGACGCTGGGATCAAGCTCTCCTCGGTTGCCTCTGAGACTCTGGGCGTCTCGAGCAGGGCCATGCTCGAGGCGCTGATCGCCGGCGAACGCGACCCAGCGGCCCTCGCGGGCCTGGCGCGCGGGCGGCTCCGGGCCAAGATCCCTGCCCTGACCGATGCCCTCACCGGCCGCTTCACCGAGCACCACGCGTTCCTGGCCCGTGTCCATCTGGACCTCATCGACCGCCACAGCGCCGCCCTGGAGCAGCTCACCGAACGGATCCAGGACCTCATGGAGCCCTTTCGCCCCTTCCACGACCTGATCTGCACCATCCCCGGGATCAGCACGGTGACCGCAGACATCATCGTCGCCGAGACCGGGGCGGACATGAGCCGCTTCCCCACCCCCGACCATCTCGCCTCCTGGGCCGGGACCGCGCCCGGCCAGAAC
>NZ_JBDFRB010000027.1:0-7174 GCF_039615075.1 Sinomonas halotolerans
ATGAGCCGCTTCCCCACCCCCGACCATCTCGCCTCCTGGGCCGGGACCGCGCCCGGCCAGAACGAGTCCGCCGGAAGGGTCAAGTCCAGCCGCACCCGCCCCGGAAACCCCCACCTCCAAGGTGCCCTGGGCTCAGCCGCCATGGTCTGCGGCAGGAACCCGGACACCTTCCTCGGAGCCCGCTACCGGCGAATAGCCTCCCGACGTGGCCCCCAACGCGCCAACGTCGCCACCCAGCGCTCGATCCTCACCGCGATCTGGCATATGGGCAACACCGGTACCCTCTACCAAGAGCTCGGAGCCGAACACTTCATCCGGCTCAATCCGAACCGCGCCAAGAACCGCGCCATCCACCAACTCGAAGCAATGGGGTACACCGTCACTCTCGCCGCAGCGTCCTAACCCACCACTATCTACGTGTCAGATCACACCGCTCCCAACGCCTTCCGGGTACAGATCACACCGCTTCCAGCCCCTTCCGGGTACAGCTCCTGCCCGCAGCGCCGGCCGCGGTACCGTGGCATCGTGACCGCCTCCGCCCATCTCACTCCCGCTTGGAGCGCCCTCCTGCGTGAGTGGTTCGGCGAGTGGGAGCTCGTGGAGGACATGTCTTGGGGCCTCCAGGGAATCCACGTGCTGCGGATCGAGACGGGCAGCGGACCCGCGGTGGTCAAGGCGTCCGAGACGGGCCACCACATCCAGCGCGAGGCCCGCGCGCACCGGCAGATGACCGGCCCGCTCATGGCCCTGGAGCCTGCGCGCACCCCGCGCCTCCTCCACGCCGACCCGCGGGCCGGCATCCTTGCCACGGCCTGGCTGCCGGGGCGGCTCGTGGAGGGCAGTCCGCACGCGCGCTCGCCCGAGGTGTTCCGGCAGGCTGGCGAGCTCCTCGCCCTCGTGCACGTCCCCCGGGAGCAGACCGCGAGCTACGACCCCGCCGCCCTGCACAAGGCCGGCGATTTCCTCGAGCGGGCGGGGGGTCTGGCCCCCGCCTGCCAACTCGCCGCCGTCGGGCGCCTCCTGGACGCGCACCGGACGGAGCAGCGCTGGCTGTGCGCGACGCACGGCGACTACCAGCCGCGCAACTGGATCGTGGACGGGGGAGCGCCGGCGAGCGGGCCCGGGCTCGTGAGCGTCATCGACTGGGGCCGCGCGGGGTACCGGCCGTGGGCCACGGACCTCGTGCGCCTCGAGCACCAGTGCTTCCAGGACGCGCACGACGGCGCCCGGCTGCGGGCGGCGTTCTACGCCGGATACGGCCGGGACCCGGCCAGGACGCGCGAGGCCGCGGGCACCTGGCTGCTGGACAACGTCCTCCAGGCGCTCGGCACCATGGTGTGGGCTCACGATGTGGGCGACGCGGCCTTCGAAGAAGAGGGGCGGCGCATGCTCGGGCGGGTCGTCGACTGGTTCGCATGACCTCGCCCTCCCCTGTTGCGGGGTCATGTGCCCTGCCTCGGGTGGCGGGGCCGTGTCACCGGGGGCGTGTTGCGGGGTGGTGGGTTTGGTTAAGTGGTGAGGACCCCCACCGTGTGGTGGGGGTCCTCGTGAATGGTTGTCCGGCGGTGTCCTACTCTCCCACACTCTCTCGGGTGCAGTACCATCGGCGCTGTGGGTCTTAGCTTCCGGGTTCGGAATGGGACCGGGCGTTTCCCCCACGCTATGACCGCCGTAACCCTGTGTCCCGTCCCCGCCGGTGGCGGGGTGGGAAGCGTGTGGGTCCGTGGTCGGACTGTATTCGGTTGTGGCGGCTCCCCCGGGGGGCGGGGGGTTTGTTGTCTGGGGACCGTAGAGTGGACGCGTGGCAGTGTTCTCTCCGCACCCCCGGGTGTGGGGGTGGTGTGTTGAGGTTGTCGGCCTATTAGTACCGGTCGGCTTCGCAAGTCTTCAGTCCTTGCTTCCACGTCCGGCCTATCAACCCAGTGGTCTGCTGGGGGCCTCTCGGACCAGAGGTCCATGGAAATCTCATCTTGAAGCGGGCTTCCCGCTTAGATGCTTTCAGCGGTTATCCCATCCGAACGTAGCCAACCAGCCGTGCACCTGGCGGTACAACTGGCACACCAGAGGTTCGTCCGTCCCGGTCCTCTCGTACTGAGGACAGCCCTTCTCAGATTTCCTGCGCGCGCAGCGGATAGGGACCGAACTGTCTCACGACGTTCTAAACCCAGCTCGCGTACCGCTTTAATGGGCGAACAGCCCAACCCTTGGGACCTACTCCAGCCCCAGGATGCGACGAGCCGACATCGAGGTGCCAAACCATGCCGTCGATATGGACTCTTGGGCAAGATCAGCCTGTTATCCCCGAGGTACCTTTTATCCGTTGAGCGACGGCCCTTCCACGAGGTGCCGCCGGATCACTAGTCCCGACTTTCGTCCCTGCTCGAGATGCCTCTCTCACAGTCAAGCCCCCTTGTGCACTTGCACTCGACACCTGGTTGCCGACCAGGCTGAGGGGACCTTTGGGCGCCTCCGTTACCCTTTGGGAGGCAACCGCCCCAGTTAAACTACCCATCAGGCACTGTCCCTGACCCGGATCACGGGCCGAGGTTAGATGTCCAAAGCGACCAGAGTGGTATTTCAACGATGACTCCACCCGGACTGGCGTCCGGGCTTCACAGTCTCCCACCTATCCTACACAAGCCGCTCCGAACACCAATACCAAACTATAGTGAAGGTCTCGGGGTCTTTCCGTCCTGCTGCGCGTAACGAGCATCTTTACTCGTAGTGCAATTTCGCCGAGTTCACGGTCGAGACAGCGGGGAAGTCGTTACTCCATTCGTGCAGGTCGGAACTTACCCGACAAGGAATTTCGCTACCTTAGGATGGTTATAGTTACCACCGCCGTTTACTGGGGCTTGAATTCTCCGCTTCGCTCCGAAGAGCTGACGGGTCCTCTTAACCTTCCAGCACCGGGCAGGAGTCAGTCCGTATACATCGTCTTGCGACTTCGCACGGACCTGTGTTTTTAGTAAACAGTCGCTTCCCCCTGGTCTCTGCGACCCCTACCCGCTCCCCGCAGCGCGTGCGGTTCACGGTTGGGGTCCCCCTTCTCCCGAAGTTACGGGGGCATTTTGCCGAGTTCCTTGACCGTGATTCTCTCGATCGCCTTGGTATTCTCTACCTGATCACCTGTGTCGGTTTGGGGTACGGGCGGCTGGGACCTCGCGTCGATGCTTTTCTCGGCAGCATAGGATCACCCGATCCCCCCGTGAGGGGGTCCCGTCAGATCTCAGGCTTCGTGCGCGGCGGATTTGCCTGCCGCGCGCCCTACATCCTTGGACCAGGTCTACCATCGCCTGGCCGGGCTGCCTTCCTGCGTCACACCTGTTAATACGCTTGCCTCGCAGCTCTGGGTCCCGCGCGCACCCCCCGGTGCAGGTCCCGAAGGACCCGCGGTGGGGGGGATTGGGCGGTCAGCATCGGCTGTCCGGCATGGGCGGTCCTTCGCCGGTACGGGAATATCAACCCGTTGTCCATCGACTACGCCTGTCGGCCTCGCCTTAGGTCCCGACTTACCCAGGGCAGATTAGCTTGACCCTGGAACCCTTGATCATCCGGCGGACGGGTTTCCCACCCGTCTTTCGCTACTCATGCCTGCATTCTCACTCGTGCGGCCTCCACCACTCGGTCACCCGGCGGCTTCGCTGCCCGCACGACGCTCCCCTACCCAGCCCCACCCCTGAACCACGAAGGCTAGGGTTCACGTGGGACTGCCACGGCTTCGGCGGTGTGCTTGAGCCCCGCTACATTGTCGGCGCGGAATCACTTGACCAGTGAGCTATTACGCACTCTTTCAAGGGTGGCTGCTTCTAAGCCAACCTCCTGGTTGTCTGGGCAACTCCACATCCTTTCCCACTTAGCACACGCTTGGGGGCCTTAGCCGGTGGTCTGGGCTGTTTCCCTCTCGACTACGAAGCTTATCCCCCGCAGTCTCACTGCTGCGCTCTCACTTGCCGGCATTCGGAGTTTGGCTGACGTCAGTAACCTTGTGGGGCCCATCGGCCATCCAGTAGCTCTACCTCCGGCAAGAAACACGCAACGCTGCACCTAAATGCATTTCGGGGAGAACCAGCTATCACGGAGTTTGATTGGCCTTTCACCCCTACCCACAGCTCATCCCCTCCATTTTCAACTGAAGTGGGTTCGGTCCTCCACGACGTCTTACCGTCGCTTCAACCTGGCCATGGGTAGATCACTCCGCTTCGGGTCTAGACCACGCCACTGAACGCCCTGTTCAGACTCGCTTTCGCTACGGCTCCCCCACACGGGTTAACCTCGCGACATGGCACTAACTCGCAGGCTCATTCTTCAAAAGGCACGCCATCACCGGTACAGCGCCCAAGGGCGCAGCCGGCTCTGACGGTTTGTAGGCGCACGGTTTCAGGTACTGTTTCACTCCCCTCCCGGGGTACTTTTCACCTTTCCCTCACGGTACTGGTCCGCTATCGGTCATCGGGTAGTATTCAGGCTTATCAGGTGGTCCTGACAGATTCGCACGGGATTCCTCGGGCCCCGTGCTACTTGGGGACATCCGCAAGGGCGGCAGACAAGCGTTACGGCTACGGGACTCACACCCTCTCCGGCCGGCCGTTCAAGACCGTTCGCCTACACTCCTGCACCACACCCCCGGCCACCGGCAGATGACCGAAGCAGAGCCCCACAACCCCCGACGCGCAACCCCTGCCGGGTATCACGCACGCCGGGTTTGGCCCCATCCGCGTTCGCTCGCCACTACTGACGGAATCACTGTTGTTTTCTCTTCCTGCGGGTACTGAGATGTTTCACTTCCCCGCGTTCCCCCCACACCGTCTATGCGTTCAACGGCAGGTCACCACACCACCTCTCGGCGCATGGCGGGGTTTCCCCATTCGGACACCCTGGGATCACAGTCCGGTTATCGACTCCCCCAGGCTTATCGCAGATTCCCACGTCCTTCATCGGCTCCCGATGCCAAGGCATCCACCGTGCGCCCTTGGAAACTTCAACACAGAAGAAAACCAAGGACACCCACACGGGGCGCCCTACAAATTCAATTCGGCAAAACAACACCGCGCCACCCCGCCCCGGCCCCGGGACACGCCCGGGAACAGGGACAAACGGCGACGCGGCAGAAGAAATTGCTAGATGCTCGCGTCCACTATACAGTTCTCAAACAACAAACCACTCGACCCGCACCACGGCGCGCGCACAGCGCACCGCAGCCCAGGAAGGCAGCCACCAGGGCTGTTGCCCCAGGACCCAACAGCGTGCCAAGGACCCCACCCCCACCCGGGCACCCCCGCGCTCTCCAGCCCACCCCGACAAGGCCGGGGAGGGCGTACTGGCGCACAGGGCACACCGTGCAGGGCACGGGCCACGAATCCGTTGACGTTCCACCCATGAGCACCCACCGGAAGACATGCGCTCCCGCAGCGGGCATTCACCTGGCACCGGACGCACCGGCCTGTGCAGGCCGGCACCCCAGATGCGAGGGGCTCCTTAGAAAGGAGGTGATCCAGCCGCACCTTCCGGTACGGCTACCTTGTTACGACTTAGTCCCAATCGCCAGTCCCACCTTCGACGGCTCCCTCCCACAAGGGGTTGGGCCACCGGCTTCGGGTGTTACCGACTTTCGTGACTTGACGGGCGGTGTGTACAAGGCCCGGGAACGTATTCACCGCAGCGTTGCTGATCTGCGATTACTAGCGACTCCGACTTCATGGGGTCGAGTTGCAGACCCCAATCCGAACTGAGACCGGCTTTCTGGGATTGGCTCCACCTCACAGTATCGCAACCCTTTGTACCGGCCATTGTAGCATGCGTGAAGCCCAAGACATAAGGGGCATGATGATTTGACGTCGTCCCCACCTTCCTCCGAGTTGACCCCGGCAGTCTCCCATGAGTCCCCACCCGAAGTGCTGGCAACATGGAACGAGGGTTGCGCTCGTTGCGGGACTTAACCCAACATCTCACGACACGAGCTGACGACAACCATGCACCACCTGTGAACCGGCCCCGAAGGGAAGCCCCATCTCTGGGACGGTCCGGCACATGTCAAGCCTTGGTAAGGTTCTTCGCGTTGCATCGAATTAATCCGCATGCTCCGCCGCTTGTGCGGGCCCCCGTCAATTCCTTTGAGTTTTAGCCTTGCGGCCGTACTCCCCAGGCGGGGCACTTAATGCGTTAGCTGCGGCGCAGAAACCGTGGAATGGCCCCCACACCTAGTGCCCAACGTTTACGGCATGGACTACCAGGGTATCTAATCCTGTTCGCTCCCCATGCTTTCGCTCCTCAGCGTCAGTTACAGCCCAGAGACCTGCCTTCGCCATCGGTGTTCCTCCTGATATCTGCGCATTTCACCGCTACACCAGGAATTCCAGTCTCCCCTACTGCACTCCAGCCTGCCCGTACCCACTGCAGACCCGGGGTTGAGCCCCGGGCTTTCACAGCAGACGCGACAAGCCGCCTACGAGCTCTTTACGCCCAATAATTCCGGATAACGCTCGCGCCCTACGTATTACCGCGGCTGCTGGCACGTAGTTAGCCGGCGCTTCTTCTGCAGGTACCGTCACTTGCGCTTCTTCCCTACTGAAAGGGGTTTACAACCCGAAGGCCGTCATCCCCCACGCGGCGTCGCTGCATCAGGCTTCCGCCCATTGTGCAATATTCCCCACTGCTGCCTCCCGTAGGAGTCTGGGCCGTGTCTCAGTCCCAGTGTGGCCGGTCACCCTCTCAGGCCGGCTACCCGTCGTCGCCTTGGTAGGCCATCACCCCACCAACAAGCTGATAGGCCGCGAGCCCATCCAAGACCGCACAAGGCTTTCCACCCCCCACCATGCGATGAGGAGTACTATCCGGTATTAGACCCAGTTTCCCAGGCTTATCCCAGAGTCAAGGGCAGGTTGCTCACGTGTTACTCACCCGTTCGCCACTAATCCACCCCCGAAAGGGCTTCATCGTTCGACTTGCATGTGTTAAGCACGCCGCCAGCGTTCATCCTGAGCCAGGATCAAACTCTCCGTCAAAAAAACAGAAACCAGCCGGACAGACGGGAAAACGCCCACCCCGGCCAGCAAATCCAAAACTGGCAAAAACAAGACGACCACACCCACGGGGGTGGGCAGGCCGCCCAATGTATCAACCAAAAAAATGGCATCAACGAACTTGGCACACTATTGAGTTCTCAAACAACAGA
>NZ_JBDFRB010000028.1:0-3517 GCF_039615075.1 Sinomonas halotolerans
TGAATCGCCCCGGGTTTAGTGGAGGGTGAGTTCTCCCAGCGCCGGCTGACGCTGGGGGTTGATCTCACGGTAGTACTGGTTCTCCTTCTCGGTGGGTGTGAGGTATCCGATCGAGGAGTGCAGCCGGTTCTCGTTGAACCAGTGCACCCAGGACAGGGTGGCCAGTTCCAGATCGTCGGCGCTGCGGAACGGACCGTCGATCTTCACGCATTCGGCCTTGTACAGGCCCACGACGGTCTCGGCCAGTGCGTTGTCGTAGCTGTCGCCGACCGTCCCGATCGATGCGACCGCGCCGACCTGCGCGAGCCGCTCGGTGTAGCGCAGGGCGGTGTACTGCGACCCCGCATCGGAGTGCTGGATGACGCCGGTGACGTCCTCACCGGCCCGATCGCGGACCCAGAGCGCCATCTCCAGCGCGTCCAGGGGCAGGTCGGTCGGCATCCGGTCCATGGTCCGCCATCCGACGATCCGGCGGGAGAACACGTCCGTGACGAACGCGGTGAACGCCATCCCCGACCACGTCGGCACATACGTGAAGTCGACCACCCAGAGCTCGTTGGGCCGCTCGGCGTGGAACTCGCGCTTGACGTGATCCGGTGCCCGGGTGGCGATGTCGTCAGGGCGGGTGGTGACGAACTGCCGGCCCCGGCGAACACCGCGCAGACCCTGCTGGCGCATGAGGCGTTCGACGGTGCAGCGGGCGACGGGGATGCCCTCGCGGTGCAGCAGCCGCCAGACCTTCCGGGCGCCGCTGAGCCCGCGCCCGAGGCGACGGTCCCAGAACACCCGCTCGATCTGCACCGCCAGCTCCGCGTCGGAGACCGCCCTGGCCGAAGCAGGCCGCTTCTTGAACGCGTAGTAACCGGACGGTGCGATCGGCATGCCGTGCTCGGTGAGCACGCGGCAGATCGGCTCGACCCCGAACCGGCCACGATGGTCGTCGATGAACTTGACTACCACGGCAGTCGCGGGTCGAGCTCCCGCGCGAAGAAACTCGACGCGGCGAGGAGGATTTCGTTCGCCCGCTTGAGCTCGCGGTTCTCCGCCTCGAGCGCCTTGATGCGCTGCGCATCGTTCGTCGTGGTACCGGGGCGTTCGCCTGCGTCGATCGCGGCCTGCTTGCACCAGCCCCGCAGCGTGTCCGGGTTCACCCCGACACGCTGCCCGATCCTGACCACCGCCGCATTCAGCGACAGCTCCGGATCCTCCTTCCGCGCCTCGCCCACAAGGCGCAAGGCACGCTCCCGCAACTCCTGCGGATACTTCCTCGGTGCTGGCATGACCATCATCCTCTCGGGGAATCAGACCCTCCACCAACCCCGGGGCGATTCACTCCTCACCGACATCCACGACGGGCGGATACACCTCCCCGGCCGGACCATCCTCACAGCACGGCCCGTGCGCGACCATCTGGCCCGATGGCTCGACCACCGCCGCTCCACCTGGCCCGAAACCACGAACCCGCACCTGCTGGTGAACAAGCAGACAGCCGTTAGGACCACCCCGGCAAGCAACTTCTGGGTCAACAGCAGGCTAGGCATGTCAGCCCAGGCAGTCCGCGAAGACCGCATCCTTCACGAGGCCGACGCCACCGGGGATATCAGACGGCTCTGCGATCTCTTCGGCCTCAGCGTCAGGGGCGCCCAACGCTACATCGACGCCGTCACCAGCTACCCATCCTCTCCCAGACAGGAAACGGATCCCTGACACAACGCTGGCATGATTCGCCCCGAACCCGATCCCAGGCACGCAGTGCCTGCGACCGCACGCCGAAGCGGCGCCTGCATATGATCCATCCGGACTCGAACCGCACCGGAAGCGACATGCGACGTCCTGAAAATGGCCACACGAGGATCCAAGCGCAAGTCCGTGCGCGAGCTTTCCAAGTACGACGAGGCCGCGCGGAGCAAGGATGATCGAGAGCACCGACCGGATGACCACACAAAGATGGGGCGAAGTCGCGAATCATGCCAACCGGGAGCATCCGGTCCAATGTCGTTCACATGTCAGCCTTCGATGAACAAGTAGCCATCTAGGGCGTGAGCCTCCTTGGCCGCCTCAAGCACCCTCCGGGCACTAGCGCTCTCCTCAGGCGAGAACACATCGGAGTCCAGAACTCGTGGAAAGTCCTCCAACCAGGCCGCCAATTGGAAAAAGTTCAACATCGCGTCCGAGTACGGCCAAATGAAGTCGACGTATCGCACACCGATGGCAGTCGCTGCGCGGCAGAACTTTAGGAAGGGCTCGCCTGGCGGCTCCTCAATGGTCCTCATCGTTTCGTGCAACTGATTCTGTACATGAACCTTTAGGAGAATGGCCATTTTCATCACCTCGGCATTCCAGGGTGCATCGTGATGATGCGGCCGTTGGGATTGGAGATGACCGTCATGATCGGGCTCTGCTGGCCCATCAGGTCAGTGCCAATGTTACGACTCATCACGCACACACGCTCGCAGCGGCCATCGGCGCGCATTGTGGGCGGAAACTGCCCAGCCTCGTCCGCTAGATTATATAGATCCTCAGTTGAATTGAACTGAGACTTTCCGGCCACCCCGCCCAAATGGTCCTGTGCGATCTTGGCTTCTCCAACGGCGTCCAGCCACGGCTCAGCGCACGAATTGTGCACCAACACCGCGCCCTCGCCGACGTGGTAGGTGTGGATGCCTTCCACGGACAGGTTGTAGGCCAACGCCTGGCGCCGGGTCCCGACTTCGAGCCCCGAGACCCTGATAGTCCGCCCATCTGCACTGAGGATCTCCTCGCCTGGCTCGAGTTGGTCAGCGCGTTCGAACCGCCGGTCGGTAGCCGACCAGAAGGGATGGTCCTCGGTCGTGGTGATGAGCTCGCCCTCGACCGCCAGGTCGACGACAGTATCGTCTTGGACGAAGACGCGCTGCACGGTCTTGGCTTCCTGCTCCCCGGTCTCGGGGTCGCTCGCGATGACCTTGTCACCGACCTTGACGTCCTCGATGGCTTTATGCGAGCCATCTGCCATGAGCACCACCGTCGGTCCGGAGAAGGAGCAAGCCTTGGCCATGGTGCTGGCGGCTCTTGAAGCCCCGGACAGGCTCTTCACCCCGCTGGCGGCGCCTTTGATGAGTCTGCCGCCGGGGATGATGGCGGCGGTTGAGATGAGTGCTTCGGCGATGGCGTCGCCGCAGGAGCCTTTGCCGGTGTTGCAGGTGTTGTAGGCCTGGATGGCCTTGGTGCCGGCGTGGACGGCGCCGGCGGCGACCGAGATGCCGCCCAGTGCGGCGGCCACGGGGGCGCCGATGCCGGTGACGGCTGCGGCGAGGGCGAGTACGCCGGCGACGTCGGAGACGATGCCGCTGACTTGTTGGATCCCGCCGAGGAGCTCGTCCCAGGAGAAGAGGCCGGTGATGTCGAGGTAGCGGAGCGGGTTCGCGGAGGCGTAGGTGTAGGCGCCGGAGAGGGATGTGCTGGCGGCGGGGTCGGTGCTGAGGAACATGCCCGCGCCCGGGTCGTACTGGCGTGCGCGCAGGTGGGTCAGGCCGGT
>NZ_JBDFRB010000029.1:0-2597 GCF_039615075.1 Sinomonas halotolerans
GTGGAGCGCGGTGACTACTGCCAGGGTGCTTCGGGGGCGTCCTCGCACATGATCCATGGCGGGATCCGGTATCTGGAGAACGGGGAGTTCCGGCTCGTGCACGAGTCGGTGGTCGAGCGGAACAGGCTGCTGCGGATCGCCCCGCACTATGTGAAGCCGCTGCAGACCACGATCCCGGTGTTCTCCACGTTCTCGGGCATCCTGAACGCGCCGCTGCGGTTCCTGACCCACCGCTCGGGCAGGCCGGGCGAGCGCGGGGCGGTGCTGATCAAGATCGGCCTGAGCCTGTACGACCTGTTCTCCCGTCAGGGCGGGTCGGTGCCCCGGCACCGGTTCCTGGGCCGGAGGAAGGCCCTGGCGGAGCTGCCGGCCCTGCGCCCGGATGTGAAGTACACCGCGACGTACTTCGATGCCTCGGTGCACGATCCGGAGCGGCTGACCCTGGACGTGCTGCGCGACGGGCTCGCTGCCGGTGCGCATGCCCGGGCGAGCAACTACGTCTCGGCCGTGGGCATCACCGGGGCGGGCGAGGGCGCGGCGGTGCGGCTGCGCGATGGGCTGACCGGGGAGGAGTTCGACTTCGCCGCGGAGGTGGTGGTGAACACCACCGGGGCGTGGGTCGATGCCACCAACGGCGCCCTCGGGGCACCGACGCGGTTCATGGGCGGGACGAAGGGCTCGCACATCGTGCTGGACCATCCGGAGCTCCTCGCGGCGTGCGCGGGCCGGGAGATCTTCTTCGAGCACAGCGACGGGCGGATCGTGCTGATCTACCCGATCGGGGACCGGGTGCTGGTGGGCACGACGGACATCGACGCCGGGGAGGACCTCGAGCCGGTGTGCACGGATGCGGAGATCGAGTACTTCTTCGACCTCATCCGCCACGTCTTCCCGTCGGTCCGGGTGGGCCGGGAGAGCATCGTCTACACCTTCTCCGGGGTGCGCCCGCTGCCGCGGCATGACGACACCGCCCCGGGGTTCGTCTCGCGGGACTACCGGATCGAGAAGGCCGCGCTGCCGGGCGGGGCGGGCCAGGGGATGCTGAGCCTGGTGGGCGGGAAGTGGACGACCTTCCGGGCCCTGTCCGAGCATCTGGCCGACGAGGTCCTGGCCCTGCTCGGACACGGCCGGTCGGTGGGCACCGGGGAGCTGCCGATCGGCGGCGGCCGCGGCTTCCCCACCGACGAGGAAGGCGTGCAGGCCTGGCTCAAGGCCCACACCGGCCCGGGCATCGACGCCCACCGCGCAGAGATCCTGCTCTCTCGGTACGGCACCCGTGCCGAGGACGTCATCGCCTACCTCGCCAAGGGCCAGGACTCCCCCCTGAAGAGCACCAGGGAGCTGAGCGTCCGCGAGATCGCCTGGATGGCCGAGCATGAGCAGGTCGGCCACGTCGCCGACGTGCTCATCCGCCGCACCTCCCTCGCGTTCCGCGGCCTCGTCACCGCCGAGCTCGTCCAGGAGGTCGCCCAGCACCTCGCGCCCGTCCTGGGCTGGGACCCGCGCCGGACCCGGCAGGAAGCACAGCTGGCCCTCGCGACCCTCGCGCACCGCCATCGTTCGTCTGCCGCCGCGGAAGGAGCCCTCGTATGACGCTCGCCCCTGAAGGCCGCCGCCTGCTGCGGGTCGAGGCCCGCAATGCCCAGGTCCCGGTGGAGCGCAAGCCGGACTGGATCAAGGCCAAGGTCCAGATGGGCCCGGAGTTCGTCCAGCTCAAGGGCCAGGTGAAGAAGGAGGGCCTGCACACGGTCTGCGAGGAGGCCGGCTGCCCGAACATCTTCGAGTGCTGGGAGGACAAGGAGGCCACCTTCCTCATCGGCGGCTCCGAGTGCACCCGCCGCTGCGACTTCTGCCAGATCGACACCGGCCGGCCCTCCCCGCTGGACCGCTCCGAGCCGACCAAGGTCGCCCGCTCCGTGCAGTCCATGGGGCTGCGCTACGCGACCGTGACCGGCGTGGCCCGGGACGACCTCGAGGACGAGGGCACCTGGCTCTACGCCGAGACGGTCCGCAGGATCCACGAGCTCAACCCCGGCACCGGCGTGGAGATCCTCATCCCCGACTTCTCCGGCAGGCCCGAGCACATCGGCGCGATCTGCGACTCCGCCCCCGAGGTGTTCGCGCACAACGTCGAGACCGTCCCGCGGATCTTCAAGCGCATCCGCCCCGCGTTCCGCTACGAGCGCTCCCTGGACGTGATCAGCCAGGGCCGGGACCGGGGCATGGTCACCAAGTCCAACCTCATCCTGGGCATGGGCGAGACCCGTCAGGAGGTCTCCGAGGCCCTGCGCGACCTCCACGAGGCCGGCTGCGACCTGGTCACGATCACCCAGTACCTGCGCCCCTCCGAGCGGCACCACCCCGTGGAGCGGTGGGTCAAGCCCGAGGAGTTCGTCGAGCTCTCCGCCGAGGCCGAGGAGATCGGCTTCCTCGGGGTCATGTCCGGCCCGCTCGTGCGCTCCTCCTACCGCGCCGGCCGGCTCTGGGCCACCGCGATGCGCAAGAAGGGCCTGGAGATCCCCGCCCACCTGGCCCACATCGAGAGCTCCGGCACCACCCGCCAGGAGGCCGCAACCCTCCTCGCCGCCCGCAACGCC
>NZ_JBDFRB010000003.1:0-118550 GCF_039615075.1 Sinomonas halotolerans
GAAGGAGCCCTCGTATGACGCTCGCCCCTGAAGGCCGCCGCCTGCTGCGGGTCGAGGCCCGCAATGCCCAGGTCCCGGTGGAGCGCAAGCCGGACTGGATCAAGGCCAAGGTCCAGATGGGCCCGGAGTTCGTCCAGCTCAAGGGCCAGGTGAAGAAGGAGGGCCTGCACACGGTCTGCGAGGAGGCCGGCTGCCCGAACATCTTCGAGTGCTGGGAGGACAAGGAGGCCACCTTCCTCATCGGCGGCTCCGAGTGCACCCGCCGCTGCGACTTCTGCCAGATCGACACCGGCCGGCCCTCCCCGCTGGACCGCTCCGAGCCGACCAAGGTCGCCCGCTCCGTGCAGTCCATGGGGCTGCGCTACGCGACCGTGACCGGCGTGGCCCGGGACGACCTCGAGGACGAGGGCACCTGGCTCTACGCCGAGACGGTCCGCAGGATCCACGAGCTCAACCCCGGCACCGGCGTGGAGATCCTCATCCCCGACTTCTCCGGCAGGCCCGAGCACATCGGCGCGATCTGCGACTCCGCCCCCGAGGTGTTCGCGCACAACGTCGAGACCGTCCCGCGGATCTTCAAGCGCATCCGCCCCGCGTTCCGCTACGAGCGCTCCCTGGACGTGATCAGCCAGGGCCGGGACCGGGGCATGGTCACCAAGTCCAACCTCATCCTGGGCATGGGCGAGACCCGTCAGGAGGTCTCCGAGGCCCTGCGCGACCTCCACGAGGCCGGCTGCGACCTGGTCACGATCACCCAGTACCTGCGCCCCTCCGAGCGGCACCACCCCGTGGAGCGGTGGGTCAAGCCCGAGGAGTTCGTCGAGCTCTCCGCCGAGGCCGAGGAGATCGGCTTCCTCGGGGTCATGTCCGGCCCGCTCGTGCGCTCCTCCTACCGCGCCGGCCGGCTCTGGGCCACCGCGATGCGCAAGAAGGGCCTGGAGATCCCCGCCCACCTGGCCCACATCGAGAGCTCCGGCACCACCCGCCAGGAGGCCGCAACCCTCCTCGCCGCCCGCAACGCCACGGCCAGAGCCGCTGCCGCCGCCACGGCCGGAGGAGAGGAGCGCCCCCTTGCTGGCTGAGATCGCGCAGGCTCTGGACGCGCTGCGGAGCGGCAGCCCCGTCATCGTGGTCGACGACGAGGACCGCGAGAACGAAGGCGACATCATCATGGCCGCCGAGCACGCCACACCGCCGTGGCTCGCATGGATCATCCGGGTCTCGAGCGGCTTCGTGTGCGCTCCCATGCCCAACGGCCTTGCGGACCGGCTCGAGTTGCCGCTCATGACCCAGGACAACCGCGACTCGCTCCGCACGGCCTACACGGTCACGGTGGACGCCGCGGGGCAGTCCACCACCGGGATCAGCGCGACGGACCGGGCCCGGACGCTCCGCGTCCTCGCAGACCCCGCGTCCGGCCCTGCGGCCCTCATCCGCCCCGGGCACATCGTCCCGCTGCGGGCGGTGGACGGCGGGGTGCGGCAGCGCCCGGGGCACACCGAGGCCGCGGTGGACCTGCTGCGCCTGGCCGGGCTGCGGCCCGTCGGTGTGATCGCGGAGGTCGTGGCCGACGACGGCGAGATGATGCGGCTCCCGGGCCTCCTCGAGCTCGGCCGGGAGAAGGGGCTTCCGGTGATCAGCATCGCCCAGCTGGTCGAGCACCTGTCGGAGCCCGCCAGAGCCTGATCCGGCGCGCAGGCCTGGGCGAAGGGCACGACGGCGGGTGCCCACCCGCCGTCGTGCGCCTATGCCGGCCGCTCTCCGGCAACGTCGGCGCCCGCGGGGGCGTCGGCGTCGGGCGCTGCCTCCCGCGAGTCCAGCGGATGCGCGAGCTCGTCTGAGGGCATGCGCGCCGCGATGACCGCGACCACCGCCATGACCGGGCACACCCCGCCCGCCACCGCGAAGATCACCCACAGCGGGACCACCTCGGCGATAGGCCCTGCGAGGGCCATCGAGACCGGCATGAGCGCGAGCGAGACGAAGAAGTCCAGGCTCGAGACCCGCCCGAGCAGGTGCGGTGGGACGCGCCGCTGCAGGAGCGTGCCCCAGATGACCATGCCGACGCTGCCCGTCGCGCCGAACACCGCCAGCACCGTGGCCAGCTGCCAGAACTGGTCCATGGCGCCCACGAAGGCGAGCGGGATGGCGCCGATGCCCCACGCCGCGAGCATCACGCTGAGGTAGCGCCGGGGCAGCCGGAACGAGGCGGTGGCGAGGGACGCCACCGCGCCCGCCACGCCCATGGTGGCCAGGAGGAACCCGAACATGGCCGAGTCCCCGCCGAGCTGGTCCCGCACCACGAACGGCAGCAGCACCTCGATCGGCCCCATGATGAACAGCACCGAGATGCACGCCCACAGCAGGGTCCACATCAGCCACGGCGTGCGGACGGTGTAGGAGACGCCTTCGCGCAGCTCATGGAGGACGGAGGGCCGCGCGACGGCGGGCTGCTCGCCGTCCGTGCCTTCCGCGCCGGTGCTGGGCTCGCCTCCGGCCGCCGGCGGCGTGCGGCGGAGGAAGTTGAGCGCCACGAAGGCCACGAGGTGAGAGGCCGCCACGCCCGCCACGGCATGCGGCGGCGAGAGCGCGGCCACCACGATTCCCGCCGCGGCCGGGCCAGCGGCCTGCTGGAGGAGGGGCCGCAGGCTGCCCTCCATGCCGTTCGCTGCGAGGAGGTCCTCGGGCGGGAGGATGCGCGGCAGGATCGCCGAGTACGCGGGGAAGAAGAACGCCGCGCCCATGCCGAGGAGGAACGCGCCGACGGCCAGATGCCACAGCTGCAGCCAGCCGAGGGCCGCGAGCACTGCCACGGAACCGACCGCGGCGAGGTTCACGGCCTCGACCGCGATGATGAGCTGCCGCTGCGGGAACCGGTCAGCGGCCACGCCCCCGGCCAGGAGGAACGCGATGAGCCCGCCGCCCATCGCCGTCGCGACGACCGAGAGCTCGAGCGGACCGCCGCCCAGGGCGAGCACCTGGTAAACCATCGCGACCGCCCACATGCCGGAGCCGAAGATGCTCACGGCCAGGGCAGCGATGAGCACCCGGTACTCGCGGTGGGCGAAGGGGCGCAGCGCGCGCGGCGGTTTCACCACACGAGTCTAGGCCCGCCGTCGTGCGGGGAACAGGAGCGGCCTGCCCCCCAGTCGTCCCGCCCCAGTCGTCCCGCCCCAGTCTCTCCCGCACTAGTCTGGGCCGCATGAGGATCAAGATGTGCAGCATCCACGTCACGGACCCCGCGTCGGCCCACGCCTTCTACACCGGGACCCTCGGGTTCGAGACACTGCTCGCGATGCCGGAGGGCAACCTCTTCATCGTCACCTCGCCGGACTCGGCGGGCGTGGGGCTCCTGCTCGAGCCGAGCGACAACCCCCTCGGGGAGGCGTACCGCAAGGGAGTGCGCGACGCCGGGTTCCCCGCGATCGTGCTCGGCTCGCCCGACGTCCGGGCGGACTTCGAGCGCCTCACGGCCGCCGGCGTCCAGTTCCGCGGGGAGCCGGCCGAGGATCCCTCGGGCCTCTCCGCCGTGTTCGACGACCAGCACGGGAACTGGATCCAGATCCACCAGGACTGACCCGGGCCGGCCGTCCGGGCCGGCTACCGGTTGTTGGCCTCGCGCTTGGTGCGCGGGACAGGGTTCTGCTTCTCGGCCTTCTTCTCGGCCGCCTCCTTGACCCGCTGCGCCTCGTCCCGCACGGCGGCCATGCTGGCCCGCTCAGCCGTGAGCCACTCCGGCCGCTCCTCGAGGAGCGCGGTGATCTGCGCCGTCGTGAGCGCCTCGGTGATGCCACCCCGGGCGAGCCCGGAGATTGAGACGTTGAGCTTCTGGGCCACGACGGGGCGGGGGTGCGGCCCGTTCGCGCGGAGGTCGGTGAGCCACTGGGGCGGGTTGGTGCGCAGGTCGTCGAACTCCTCGCGCGTCACCACGCCCTCCTGGAACTCGGCGGGGGTGGCCGGCAGGTAGATGCCGAGTTTCTTCGCGGCGGTGGCCGGCTTCATGGACTGGGACGCGCCACTGGGGTTCGGACTCATGGATCAAGCGTAGCCGGGCTACCGTGGACGCATGGATTCCCCCAGCCCCCAGGACCGGGCCGAGCCCGGCCCCGCCTCCGATCCCGGCTCCTCGCCCGGCCTGCATGTCGCGTTCATCGCGGGGGTCTCGCCCGGCAAGTGGTTCCACCGCTGGGAGGAGCGGTTCCCGGAGGTTCCGCTGAGCTCGGGGATGGTCGACGACGCCGAGCAGCTCGCCGTCCTCCGCGACGGCCGGGCGGACATCGCCTTCGTGCGCCTTCCGGTGGACCGGGAGCGGGAGGGGCTGCACGTCATCCCGCTGTACGAGGAGCTGCCCGTGGTGGTGGCGCCCAAGGGGCACGAGATCCAGGCCTTCGAGGAGATCCCGCTCGCCGAGGTGGAGGACGAGCTGTTCGAGTTCGACGGCGGCCCCTCCGAGCGCCTCGACCTCGTGGAGGGCGGGGCTGGGCTCGCGATCATGCCCATGTCCGTGGTGCGGCACTTCAACCGCAAGGAGCTGCGGTACCGGCCGGTGACGGGGGTGGACCCCTACGCGGTGGGCGTCGCGTGGCGGCGGGACAACGACTCGGAGACGGTCCAGGAGTTCATCGGGGTGGTGCGGGGCCGCGGGGCGGCCAGCTCGCGGCAGGCCTCGGTGCAGAAGGACCAGCAGGAGGCCGCGAAGAAGCGGCGCGAGGACCTGGCGGCGTCCCAGTCGAAGGAGGCCAAGGCCCGCAATGAGGCGAGCCGGGCCGCGAAGGGGGCGCGCTCGGGCAGGGCAGCGGGCCGGGGGAGAGGGTCCTCGGGCGGCAAGGGTGGAGCCAGCAAGGGCGGGGCGGGCAAGGGCCGGCCCAAGCGCGGCCGCTGACCCCGCACGGCCCGCTGACGCGGGCCCGGTTGTGGGGTCATGTCCGCGGGGCCCGTTCAGCCGGCCAGGAGCTGGGCGAGCGCGTCGAGGATCGGAATCTGGCCCCTGACGAGCTTCACCCGGGCCACCGCCTCGGGGAGCCACTCCGCACGGTCTGTCTCGGGGACCTCCAGCATCCGCCCGGACCCCTTGGGCCATTCGAGCGGGAAGGTGTTGCTCGCGATGCGGTCCGGTGCGAACTCTGCCTCCGCCGCGAAGACGGCGAGGAGCTTCCCGGACGGCTGGCGGAATTCGCCGAGCGGGACGTAGTCGGCCTGCGGCGCCGGAGAGCCCATCTCCTCGGCGAATTCCCTGAGCGCCGCTTCGAACGGATCCTCGCCCTCGGCGTACTCGCCCTTGGGGATGGACCAGGCCCGCTCGTCCTTGCGGGCCCAGAACGGCCCGCCCATGTGCGCGATCCACACCTCGAGGCCCCCAGGCGCGGCAGGCGCCCGCCGGTACAGCAGGATCCCGGCACTCCTCACCGGCAAGGGACCTCCATGGCTTCAGGCTACGGCGTGGGCGGGCGGGGCGCCCCCCCAGGTTCTGCTTCAGCTGCTGGCCAGCTGCGGCCGTGCTGTCAGCGGCCGCCCCGCGGCCCGTGCGCTGCACCAGCGGAAGCGGCGCCCGCGGACTCGGCGCCCGCGGACGCGGCATCCGCCGACTCGGACTTCGGTCCGGCAGGCACGTACTGGAGCACGACCTCCGAGACAGAGCCCGGCTCTCGATCCTCGGCAGGGACGTGCGCCGCGGCCCACGCCTGCTGGGCGACGACCGAGGCGTTCTCCGACGGCCCCTCCGGAACCTCGGCCCCTGCCTGTTCAGCCGGCTCTTCCTCTGCAGGCTCCTCGTCAACGGGATCCTCGGCGACCGGCTCCTCCTCGACGGGATCCTCAGCGGGCTCCTCGACGGGCTCTTCGACCGGTTCTTCGGCGACGGGCTCCTCGACGGGCTCCTCAGCGGCGGGCGCGGTGTCCGGCTGTTCGACCGCAGGCTGCTCGGTTGGCTGGTCCGGCGCCGCGAAGGCGGCGACTCCGGTGCCGCCGGCGACGAGCGCCCCGGCGGAGACGGCGGTGACGATGAGCTTCTGGGCAGAGATGTTCGTGATTCTCGGCATGAGACCTCCTCGATCCATGGCTTTCCCCCAGCCGTGTGTGAATTGCCCCTCTATCTTCCTCGTCCGGGGGCCGAGAGTCACGCGCCGCGTGACAGATCCGGAAAACCAATTGTTAAAACACTTGAAATGGTTTTCCGGATCTTGACAGCGGCGGGTTCCTTGCTAAACGTTCGCGCCCAGCGCCACCGGGTTCGGGTTGCCGAACCGGTGCGCCGTGATGGACACGGCCTGCTCGTGCAGGAACGGGAGCAGCTCCACGCGGCCCGCGCCCACCACGGGGTGCGCGTACACGGCCACATCCGGCGTGCCGCCCACGGCCTCGGCGAGCTCGCGCGCGGCGGAGGCTGCGGCGTCGCCCTCCCCGGCGATGAGCCGGACGCGGCCGGAGCCGAGCCCCGCGGCGCGGCGCAGCCAGGCGGCGGAGTCCTCCACGGCCACGGTCACGCCGTGGCGGTGCAGCACCTCGGCGGTCGCCCCGGGAAGCACGACGGCGCTGCTCACCGTGACGGTCGATCCGGCCACGAGCCCGGCGGCGGCCACGCGGAGGAGCTCGGCCACGCCGTGGCCCGAGGTCCCCGCCTCGAACCGCACCGTGACGGGCAGGTTCCGGTACCGGAAGACGTTGCGCTCGCAGGCGAGGCCGGAGACGTCCTTGGACACCCCGAACTCGGAGGCCCAGGCGGCGGCGTCGGAGCCGAGCGCCGAAGCCAGCCAGTCGGCGTCGTGCGCCTCGAGCCCCGAGCCCACCGCGGCGCGCGCCGCCTCGAGCAGCTCGCCGGCCGCACCCTCCACGCGGGCGCCTCCGGCAACGGGGGCGTCCGTCCACGAGCCGAGGCCCACGAGGTAGTTGGGCCCGCCGGCCTTGGTCCCGGCGCCCACGGCGGACTTCTTCCAGCCGCCGAACGGCTGCCGCTGCACGATCGCCCCGGTGATGCCGCGGTTCACGTAGAGGTTGCCGGCCTGGATGGTCGAGAGCCAGTAGTCCAGCTCGGCCGGGTCGAGGGAGTGCAGGCCGGAGGTCAGGCCGTACTCGATCCGGTTGACGAGGGCCACGGCCTCCTCGAGGGTCTCTGCCGTCATGACGCCGAGGACGGGGCCGAAGTACTCGGTGAGGTGGTACTCGGAGCCGGGCTGGACGCCCACGCGCACACCCGGGCTCCAGAGCTTGCCGGACTCGTCGAGCTGCTGGGGCTCGAGCACCCAGCGCTCGCCCTCGCCCAGGACGGTGAGGCCGCGCAGGAGCTTCTCGCCCGGCGCCTCGATGACCGGCCCCATCTGCGTCCGGGCGTCCCACGGGTAGCCGACGTGGAGGGACTGGACGGCGTCGACGAGCTGGTTGCGGAAGCGCTTGGACGTCGCGACGGAGCCCACGAGCACCACGAGCGACGCGGCCGAGCACTTCTGCCCCGCATGCCCGAACGCCGAGTACGCGACGTCCTTCGCGGCGAGGTCGAGGTCCGCGGACGGGGTCACGATGATCGCGTTCTTGCCCGAGGTCTCCGCGAGCAGCTGAAGGTCCTTGCGGAAGGAGCGGAACAGCTGGGCGGTCTCGTAGCCGCCGGTGAGGATCACGCGGTCAACCTCAGGGTGCGCGACGAGCCCGCGGCCGAGCTCGCGCCCCGGCGCGCCAGCAGGCAGCTGGACGAGCTGGAGGACCTCGCGGCCCACGCCGGTCTCCGCCTGTGTCTCGTCGAGGGCCTCCCAGAGCGCCTCGACCATGACCGAGCCGGATCGGCGGGCCTGCTTGGCGGGCTTGATGACCACGCCGGAGCCGGCCGCGAGGGCCGCGAGCGTGGAGCCGGCCGGGATGGCCACGGGGAAGTTCCACGGCGGCGTCACGAGGGTCAGCCGCTCGGGCACGAACACCGCGCCGTCCACCGCGTCCAGCCCGCGGGCCAGCTGCGCGTAGTAGTGCGCGAAGTCGATCGCCTCGGAGACCTCGGGGTCGCCCTGGTCGATCGTCTTGCCGGCCTCGGAGGCCATGACCTCGAGCAGCTCGGCGCGGCGCCGCTCGAGCGCGCGGCCCGCGGCGTCCAGCACCGCGGCGCGCTGGGCGCCGGTGAGGGCACCCCAGCGCTCGCCGGCGGCCACCGCGGTGCGCACGACGGCGTCGACGTCCTCCGCGGTGGACAGCTCGGCGGCGTCTGCGGTCGCCTCGCCCAGCACGGACGTCCGGGCGCGGTCGATGATGCCGCGGCCCCACGCGCGGTTGCCGGGGAGGTCCGGGTCGGTGTCGGGCGTGTTGGCGAAGCCGGCCTCGTGAGCCGCGGTGCCCTCGGCCGCGCCCTGCCGGCGGTCCTGCACGCGGTGCGGTCCGGGGACGAGGCGGCGGCCGGCGTCGTCCGCGAAGGGAGCGTTGCCGAGCGCGGCGAGGGAGGCGAGGAAGCGCTGCTTCTCGCGCTCGAAGAGCGAGGTGTCCGAGTCCAGGTCGAAGACCGCGGACATGAAGTTCTCCTGGCTCGCGCCCTCCTCGAGGCGGCGGATCAGGTAGGCGATCGCTACGTCGAACTCGCCCGGGTGGACCACGGGCGTGTAGAGGAGGAGGTGACCCACATCCGCGAGGACGGCCTGCGCCTGGGCCGAGGCCATGCCGAGGAGCATCTCGAACTCCACCGGGGCGCCCGAGCCCTTCGTCGCCACGTCCACGCCGCGGGCCTTGGCGAGGTGCCAGGCGAGGGCGATGTCGAAGAGGTTGTGGCCGGCGATCCCGACGCGCACGTTGGCGAGCCGCTCGGGGTGCAGCGCGAAGTCGAGCACGGCCTTGTAGGAGGTGTCCGAGTCCTGCTTGGTGTGCCACGTGGCCACGGGCCAGCCGTGGATCTCGGCGTCCACGTGCTCCATGGGCAGGTTGGCGCCCTTGACCACGCGGACCTTGATGGGCGCCCCGCCGCCGGCGACACGGGCCGCGGCCCACTCCTGGAGGTGGGCCATGGCCCCGAGGGCGTCCGGGAGGTACGCCTGGAGCACGATCCCTGCGGGCAGGCCGCGGAACTCCTCGCGCTCGAGCAGGCGCGTGAACACCGCGATCGTGAGGTCGAGGTCCTTGTACTCCTCCATGTCCAGGTTGATGAACTTGGGGGCGGGGCTCGCCGCGGCCAGGCGGTAGAGCGGGGCGAGGGAGTCGATGATGTGCTCCACGGCCTCGTTGAAGGCCCAGTGGTTGTGCGGGGCGACGGTCGAGGAGACCTTGATGGAGACGTAGTCGACGTCGTCGCGGGCCAGGAGCGCGCGGGTGCCCTCGAGGCGCCGGGCGGCCTCGCCCTGGCCGAGGATCGCCTCGCCGAGGAGGTTGACGTTGAGGTGGATGCCGGGCTTGCGGATCTTCGCGATCGCGGGGCCCAGCTTGGCGTCCGAGGCGTCGACGATGAGGTGGCTCACCATCTCGCGCAGCACGCGCCGGGCGATGGGCACGACGACGCCGGGCAGCGCCGGGGCGAGAGCGCCGCCGAGTGCCACGGCCTTGCGCATGGGCCAGGGGAGGAACGCGGGGACGAGGGGCGCGAGGGCGCGGAGGTTGCGGGCGGCCACGCCGAGGTCCTCGGGGCGGACCACGCCGTCCACGAACCCGACCGTGAACGCGAGCCCGTTCGGGTCCTTGAGCACGCCGGCGAGCTGCTGCGCTGAGCTGTCCACGGGGTAGCCGGCGGCCTTGTCGAGCCACGTGCGGACCTGGGCGACGGCCTCGTCGGCGAGGTCCTGCGGCTGCACGCCGGAGGCGACGGCCGGGACGCGGTAGTCCTCGGGCCGCCGCGCCGTGGTGGGGGCCGGCGCGGGCGCTGCCGGCTGGCCCGAGGGGGCGGCGAGGGGGGTGGTGCTGGTCATGCGGGGTCGTCCTGTCTGAGTGGTGCGGTGTATCTGGTCTCAGTATGTGACCGCACTTCCGAAAGCAAAAGTGATCTTTGACGACGGATAATGGTGGGAAGAACCGAACAGTCCGAACCGTCTTCGAGGGGGCCGCCGTGCTCGAGATCCGCCGCCTGAGGCTCCTGCGCGAGCTGAGCATCCGGGGCACGCTGGCCGAGGTCGCCGACGCGCTCCAGTACAGCCCGTCCTCGGTCTCGCAGCAGCTCTCGCTGCTCGAGAAGGAAGTGGGCGTCCCGCTCCTGAGGAAGTCCGGGCGGGGGGTCCTGCTGACCCCGCAGGCTCAGGTCCTCGTGGCGCACACCGAGGAGCTCCTGGACTCGTTCGAGCGCACGGAGGCCGCGCTCGCCGCGAGCCAGAGCGAGGTGGCCGGCACGGTGCGGCTCGCGGTGTTCCAGACCGCCGCGCTCGCGCTCATGCCGGCCGCGCTGCGCACCCTGCGCCAGCAGCACCCGCTCCTGCGCGTGGAGATGGTCCAGCATGAGCCGGAGACGGCCCTGCGGGAGACGTGGGCGCGCAGCTTCGACCTCGTGGTCGCGGAGCAGTACCCGCACCACGCCGCGCCCCACTACGAGGGGCTGGACCGGCAGGGCCTCACGCGGGACACCATCCGGCTCGCCCTCCCGCCGCGGGGCTCGGGCGCAGAGTTCGACGCCGTGCGGCGGCTTCCCGACGCCGCGGCAGTCCCGTGGGTCATGGAGCCGCGGGGGGCCGCCTCCCGGCACTGGGCAGAGCAGGCCTGCCGCGCCGCGGGCTTCGAGCCGGACGTCCGGTACGAGACCGCGGACCTCCAGGCCCACGTGCGCCTCGTCGAGTCCGGCAACGCGGTGGCCCTCCTGCCGGACCTCGTATGGGTGGGACGCGTCCCCGCGGCGCGGCTCGCTATGCTCGATGGGACGCCCCAGCGGACGGTGTTCACGTCGATGCGGTCCTCGAGTGCCCAGCACCCGGTGATGCTCGCCGTGCGCCGCGCGCTCGAGGAGACCGCACACCGGCTCGCGGGCCCCCCGACCATGTGACGCGCCCGCCGCGGAGCCCCCTCTGCGCCCTGTGGTGTGCATCACGGAAAGATAACGGGTCTCCGGACTGGTGTGCGCGCTGCCACACTGGAGGCATTCACACGCGCGCCGAACGGCACGCGCCTGTCCATCGAGAAAGAACACAGGATGACTGAGCAGACATTCCAGCTCATCGCCATCGCGGTCTATCTGGCCGCGATGCTCGGCATCGGGTACTACGCCTACCGGCGCACCACGAGCCTCGACGGGTACATGCTGGCCGAGCGCGGCCTCCGCCCGTCCGTCGCCGCCCTCTCCGCCAACGCGGCCGACATGTCCGGCTGGCTCCTCATGGGCCTCCCCGGCGCGATCTACGCGGCCGGCCTCGTCGAGGCCTGGATCGCGATCGGCCTGACCATCGGCGCATGGCTCAACTGGAAGTTCGTGGCCCCGCGGCTGCGGGCGTACACGGAGATCGCGGACAACGCGATCACCATTCCCTCCTTCTTCGAGAAGCGCCTCAAGGACCATTCGCACCTGCTCCGCATCGCCGCGGCGGCCGTGATCCTCGTGTTCTTCACGTTCTACGTCTCCTCCGGCATGGTCGCGGCCGGGAAGTTCTTCGAGAGCTCCTTCGGCTGGTCCTACATGTCGGGCATGCTCCTCGTCGCGGGCATCACGCTGCTCTACACGCTCTTCGGCGGCTTCCTCGGCGCCACCCTGACCGACGTGGCGCAGGGCCTTCTCATGTTCGTCGCGCTCATCGCAGTGCCGATCGTCGTCGTGTTCCAGCTCGGCGACCTCGGGACGGCCGCCTCGACGATCACCTCCGTGAACCCGGACGCGCTCAACCTCTTCGCGGGCCTCGAGGACAAGGGCGCCCTCCTGTGGGGCCTGGCCATCTTCTCGACCGCCGCGTGGGGCCTCGGCTACTTCGGCCAGCCGCACATCATCGTGCGCTTCATGGCGCTGCGCACCCCGGCCGAGGCCAAGATGGGCCGCAGGGTCAGCACCTCGTGGATGATCCTCACCGCCCTCGGAGCGATCGGCACGGCCCTCATCGGCATCGCCTACTTCTCGGGCAGCCCGGCCCGCGCGCTCGAGGACCCGGAGACGGTGTTCCTGCTCCTGAGCCAGATCTTCTTCCACCCGTTCATCGGCGGCCTCGTGCTCGCCGCCGTGCTCGCGGCGATCATGTCCACCATGTCCAGCCAGCTCGTGGTGTGCTCCTCGGCCCTCGTCGAGGACCTCTACAACATCGTGGGGCGCAAGGCTTCGCAGAAGGCCCAGCTCACGCTCGGCCGCCTCGGAGTCCTCGTCATCGCGATCGTCGCAGCCGTGCTCGCGCTCGACTCCGACTCGAAGATCCTGGACCTCGTCTCCTTCGCGTGGGCCGGCTTCGGCGCGGCCTTCGGCCCGATCGTCCTCCTGAGCCTGTACTGGCGCCGCCTCACGGCCGCCGGTGCGCTGGCCGGCCTGCTCACGGGCGCCGTGACGGTCTTCGTGTGGGGCAACATCGAGGCGCTGCACGGGGCCATGTACGAGATCGTGCCCGGCTTCCTGCTCAACCTCCTCGTCGCCGTGGTGGTCAGCCGCATGACCCGGACGCACGGGGACGTGGACGCCGAGTTCACCGCCATGGAGCGCGAGGTCGCGGGCGAGCGCACCGAGGTGCCCGCCTAGCCTCCGCACGGACCGCGCACGACGCCGGCCCGGTCGCCTCTGCGAGGTGACCGGGCCGGCGTCGTGCGTACGGCAGGTGAAGCGCGCCAGCCAGCCGCGGCCGGAGCGGCGCCGCTGGCTGCCGAGGCGCGCTACGGCTGGGTGGTTTTCAGCTTCTCCGCGTGCACCATCCACGCGAGCTGCTCGAGCTGGAGGATGATCTGGTTGAGGAGGTCGGTCGTGGCCGGGTCCTCTTCCTCGACCGCGTCGTAGATTCCGCGCACCGTCGCGACGGTCTTCTCGAGCGCGGCGACGGTCAGGTCCACGGTCTGGCCCGTGGTGATGAGTCCCTCGGGCGGCTCGGCGAGCGAGGCGGTCTTGGAGATCGTCACGGTGCGCCCGTCCGGCACCACGTGCAGGGCGCGCATGCGCTCGGCGATGACGTCCGTGTGCAGCCGCGCGGCGGCCACGACTTCGTCGAGCTGGAGGTGCAGGTCGCGGAAGTTGGTCCCCACGACGTTCCAGTGGGCCTGCTTGCCCTGGAGCCCCAGCTCGATGAGGTCCACGAGCACGGCCTGGAGGCCCTTCGCGAGTTCCTCGGATGCCTTCATGGGTCAGTCCTTTCCCTCGGGGTTGTGCTGTAGTCCTACCCCACCACGCGCGGGGCCAAAAGCGACGGACCGAGGAAGCGCCGACCGACCCGTTTCGGGTACACGTAAATCCCCCCAAATACCGTTTCGGGTACACATAACCGTCCCGACATGCCTTTCGGGTACATGCCCGCCGGGGATCAGGAGGCGCACCTCAGGTCAGCCGGAACCTGTCGATCTGCTTGAGCCGCCGCTCGAGGGAGTCGCGGCGGGAGTGCTGGTCCGCGTCCGCGGGCTCGGCGGTGAGCTCGATGTGCCCGCGCCCGTACTGCCACAGGAGCAGGTCGTCGAGGAGCCGGTCGGGCCCGGGGGAGTACCGGTGGTCGAGCGCCTTGCGCACGGCCGTGATGCGCTCGGCGTCCAGAAGCTCCACGAGCTGGCGCGTGTGCACGAGGCCGTGGGCGGCGAGGAGCTCCGCGGCCCAGCCCCAGTCGTCGTCCACTTTCCGGTCCACGTGCGGCAGCAGGGTGCGCCACACATCACGGATCCTGTCCGGCGTGAGCGGCTCCCCGCCTTCGGCGTCGGCATCCCAGTAGCTGCGCACGGCCTCGTACCGCTCATGGAGCTCGGCGAACTCCTTCTCGACCACCTCGAGCATGGCCGCCGTGGCGGTGAACTGGCGGTCGAACTGGGGGCTCCACGCGCGCGGGTCCTGGCTCTTGAAGCGGATGTCGTGCTCGATCTCGCTCCAGGCGTGGGCGAAGATCGTGCGGACCTGGCATTCGAAGAAGTAGGAGCCGTTCGCCGGCAGCTCGGGGTTGAACACGGCCTGGTAGGCGCGGACCACGTCGTTCTGGAGCGTGCGGAGGATGAGGTGGCGGCTCGAGTACCCGTACGTGCCGGACTCGATGGAGCCGATCGCCTTCTCGCGGTCCCCGCGGCAGTCGAAGGTCTGCCGCTGGCGCTTGATGAGGTTCGCCACCGCGGCGTTCTCGGCGGGCAGCTTGGTGATGACCCGCACGCCCACCATGTCGTTGAGCGTGCGGAACGGGTCCGGGAACTTCAGCGTGGGTTCCCCGCCGGGCTCGGAGGGAGGGTCCAGACGGGAGATCTTCTCGCGGAAGGACTCCACGGTCTTGGTCCGGCCCGTGATGAACAGGGGCGTCACCTCGGCGTCCGCGAAGATGTCCCGCAGCGTGTAGAGGACGTCCCGGGTGACGTTCTTGAGCTGCGGCCGGACCCGTTCGTACGTCTGGACGGCGGAGTCGACGATGGCGCGCTGGCCGGCATCCAGCAGCTCGTAGTTCGTGGCCATGCCCTCACCGTAGCAACGCCTGCCGACACCCGGGCGGCCGTTTACAAGGCTTTGTCCTCTAGGCCGCGCGCGGGCACCGTGGCGAGAGTGGATGGCAGGCCCGCCACGACGAGGGGAAGACCATGAGCGCAGCGCCAGCCCCCACGAACCCGCCGCCTCACCCCGGGAAGGCCGCGGGGCGCATGAAGCCCGGCCACTGGGTCCTGCTCGTCCTCGGTGTCCTGCTCCTCGGGGCCGGCGTCGGGCTGACCGTCGGCGGATCGGCCCTGCTCGCCGGGGACGCCGCCCAACGGGACGGCCGCTACATCTCCTCGGAGCAGGAGCGCCTCCGCACCACGGGCTACGCGCTGACCTCGCCCTCGATCGACGTCGACCTCCGCGACACCGGCGTGCCGGGTGCTCCCGACCTCGGCGACCTCGCGAGCGCCCGGGTGCGCGCGGCGTCGGCCGTCCCGGGGCAGGAGGTCTTCATCGGCGTCGGCGAGGCCTCCGCTGCCGAGGAGTACCTGAGGGACGTTCCCCACGCCTCGGTCGGGAAGGTGGTCTGGTCCTTCGGCGGCGTCCGGCCTGCGGGGCGCGCGTGGGCGGACGCGGACGACGACGGCGACCTCCCGGCGTCGTCGGGGAACCGCGCGCCGGGGCGCCCCGGGGACCAGGCCTTCTGGCGCGCCTCGGTCTCGGGCCCCGGCACGCAGGAGCTGTCCTTCGACCTGCGCTCCGGGCAGTGGAGCATCGTCGTCATGAATGCGGACGCCACCCGGCCGGTCTGGGCGGACCTGCAGGTGGGCGTGCGCTCCTCGGCGATCGGGCCCGTCGGCGCGGGCCTGCTGGCCGCCGGGCTCATCGGCCTCGCGCTCGGGGTGCCGCTCCTGCTGCTCGGGGCCGCGGGCCTGGGCCGGGACATCGCCGCCTTCCCCGCCCCGTCAGGCGCAGGCCCCGCCGCCGGCCGGCTGCCCGTGCGCTTCTGGGGGTTCCTCGACGAGCCGCTCTCCCGGGGGCTGTGGCTCATCAAATGGCTCATGGTGGTCCCGCACGCGGTGGTCCTGGCCCTCCTGTGGCCCGCGCTCGTCGTCACCACCGTTGCGGCAGGCCTCGCGATCCTCGTCACGGGCCGCTACCCCCGCTCCCTGTTCTCCTTCGCCGTGGGCGTGCTGCGGTGGACCTGGCGCGTGGGCTTCTACTCCTATGCGGCCCTGGGCACGGACCGGTACCCGCCGTTCACCCTGGCCTCGGCGCCCTACCCCGCGGACCTCGACGTGGCCTACCCCGAGCGGCTGTCCCGCGGGCTCGTGCTCGTCAAATGGTGGCTCCTGGCCCTTCCGCACCTCCTCGTCGTCGCGGCGCTCACTGGGAGCGCCGGCAGCAGGGGAGCGGGCGTGTGGTGGGAGGCCGAGGACAGGGCCTGGGGCGGGAGCGGAGGCTTCTCCCTCCTCGGCCTGCTGGTCCTCGTCGCCGCCGTGATCCTCCTCTTCTCCGGGAGCTACCGGCGCGGGCTCTTCGACTTCGTGGTGGGCATCAACCGCTGGGCCTACCGGGTCGGGGCGTACGTGCTGCTCCTGCGGGACGAGTACCCGCCGTTCCGCCTCGACCAGGGGCCCGTCGACCCGCCCGGGCCGCGGGACCCCCTCGTCCCCTGAACTGCCGGTGACCACGGGAATCGCGCGGGCTCCCGCGGCGTTGCGTCTGCGTGGGCGATGAGGAGGCGCTGGACGCCTATTCGCAGACTGTCACGTCCGTGGCCCGGCACCTGAGGCCGCGCGTGGCCTCGGTGCGCACCGAGCGGGGCTCGGGCTCCGCCGTCGTGCTCAGCAGCGAGGGGCACCTCGTGACGAACGCGCACGTCGTCGGGCGGTCGGCCCGCGGCGAGGTCGCGTTCGCCGACGGCGCGTCCGGGCCCTTCGCGGTGATCGGCCGCGACCCGCTCTCGGACCTCGCCGTCCTGCGCACCGGCGTCGCCGTCCCGGAGCCGCCCGAGTTCGGGGACGCTGACCGGCTCCTCGTCGGCTCCCTCGTCATCGCCGTCGGCAGCCCGCTGGGCCTCGAGGGGAGTGTCACCGCCGGCGTGGTGAGTGCCCTCGGCCGGTCCCTGCCTGCCCGGGGCCGGACGGCGTCGCGGCTCATCGAGGACGTCATCCAGACCGACGCCGCGCTCAATCCGGGGAACTCGGGCGGGGCGCTCGCCGACTCGCGCGGGCGCGTCGTCGGGATCAACACCGCGGTCGCGGGGATCGGGCTCGGACTCGCCGTCCCGGTCAATGCCACGACCCGCCGCATCCTCTCCGCCCTCCGCGAGGACGGCCACGTGCGCCGCGCCTATCTCGGCCTCGTGAGCGTGCCGACGCCGCTCGACGAGCGCTGGTCCGCCCGGACCGGCCACCGCCGCGCCCTGCGGGTGGCCGAGGTCATCCCCGGGAGCCCGGCGGCGCTGAGCGGCCTGCGGCCCGGTGACCTCCTCCTGGCCGTCAACGGCGCATCGCTCGCGGACGCGCAGTCCCTGGCGCGGCACATGTTCGAGGAGGCGATCGGCCGCCGGACCGAGATCACCGTGCTGCGCGGCGAGGCCCTTGTCGACGTCGTCACCGAGCCCACCGAGCTCGTCGACTGAGGCCACGCGTCAGACAGCACAAGTGCGGCCACGCGTGGGCTGCACGCGTGGCCGCACACGGTGCGGGGGCCGCTACTTCCTGTTGACGACGTAGATCGCGCCGGTCGTGACGTCCTCCTCGAGCGCCTCGAGCGTGCGCCCGCGGGTCTCGGGGACCTGGGTGACGACGAAGAGCAGGGCCATGGCGCCGACGACAGCGAAGAGGAAGAAGGTCCCGGTGATGCCAGTGGCCTGCACGAGCGAGGGGAAGTAGAGCGAGAGGAACCCGTTGACGACCCAGAGCATGAAGATCGAGACGCCCGTGCCGATGCCGCGCATGTGCAGCGGGAAGACCTCGGAGAGGTACACCCACACGGCGATGTTGAGGAAGGTCTGCATCGAGCCGACGAAGGCGACGACGAGGAAGAGGATCACGAACGGCCGGATCGGGTTCCCCACGGGCAGCGCCATCGAGGCGACTCCGATGAGCACGTGGCACGTGGTGGTGAGCGTGAGGCCCGTGATGAAGGTCTTGCGGCGGTCGAGGCGGTCCATGAGGTAGAGCCCGATGAGGCCGCCGACGACGGCGATCACGCCGGGGGCGATGTTGGCGATGAGCGCGCCGCTCTTGTCGAAGCCCGACTCGACGAGCACGGTCTGGCCGTAGTACATGATCGAGTTGATGCCGGTGAGCTGCTGTGCGACGCCCAGCCCGATGCCGATGAGCAGGATACGCAGCAGGTTCCTGTTGGAGAAGATGGCGCGCCAGCCGATCTGGTGGCTTTCGAGCTCCTCCTTGGCGATGTGCTCGACGTCGGCGAGCTCGGCGACCGCGCGCTCCTCGGAGCGGACGGTGCGCAGGACCGCGAGGGCCTCCTCGCGGCGGCCCTTCTCCACGAGCCAGCGCGGGGACTCGGGCACGCGCAGCATGCCGACGAACAGTGCGACGGCGGGCAGGGCGCAGACCGCGAACATGATGCGCCAGACGCCCTCGATGTGGCCGAAGGCGTTGCCGATGACCGCGTTGACGACGAACGCCGCGAGCTGGCCGACCACGATCGCGAGCTCGTTGCGGCCCGCGAGCGAGCCCCGGATCTCGTAGGGGGCGAGCTCGGCGAGGAAGACCGGGACGACGCTCGAGGCGCCGCCGACCGCGAGGCCGAGGAGGACGCGGCCGAAGACCAGGACCTCGAAGCTGGGCGCGGCCACGACGGCGAGGGTGCCGGCGAAGAAGAGCACGGCGAGCAGGATGATCGTCTTGCGGCGGCCCCAGCCGTCCGAGAGCCGCCCGCAGGCCATCGCGCCGATCGCGGCGGCGAAGACGAGCGAGCTCGTGACCACGCCCTCGGTGAACGCGGTCAGCCCGAGCTCGGCGGACATCGGGCTCAGGGCGCCGTTGATGACTCCGGTGTCGTAGCCGAAGAGGAGGCCGCCGAAGGTGGCGATGAGGGCGACGACGCCGAGGCGCCGGGTGTGGGGGCCGCTCTTGAGCGGCGGGAGCGCGCTGATCCCTGTCGAAGGGACGATCGTGGCGGACATCGGGACTCCTTTGTCATGTGTACCACGGGTCTGTGACCCGAATCTCACTCCAGACTAACGCGCGAAAGGCATATATGTAAGGACATAGCGACATCTTTTCAAAAGTGACGCTTGGCGGGGCGGTGGCAGGATGGTCCCCATGCCAGCCGCTGACCCCCGACGCCCGGCGACCCAGGCCGACGTCGCGCGCGCCGTCGGGGTGTCCCGGACGCTCGTCTCCTTCGCCTTCCGCGGGGCCCCCGGCGTGAGCGAGGGTACCCGGCAGGCCATCCTCGACGCCGCGAAGCGCCTCGGCTACCGGCCCAACGCCGCCGCCGCGGACCTCGCGCGCAAGCGGGCCTCCGCCATCGGGCTCCACCTGCTCGACCTGAGCAACGAGGTGTATGCCGACATCTTCGCAGGCGTGCGCGAGGCCCTCGAGCCGACGGGGCACCGGATCATCCTCGGCGTCGCGCGCCCGCCCGGCAGGCCCGGCGAGGACGGGCCCGGTGCCGGCGGTCCCGGCGAGTGGGACGAGGCGGACCTCGGCCCGCTCATCGAGGCGCGGGTCGGCGTCGTCATCGCCGCTACCCTCATCGACCCGGACGAGCGCGTGCGGGAGCTCGCCCGGGACGTGCCGATCGTGAGCGTCGCCCGCCGGATCGAGGGCGTGGACAGCGTCTATTCGGACGACCGCGCCGGGTCGCGGGCCGCCACCGAGCACCTGCTCGCCCTGGGGCACACGCGCATCGCGCACGTCACCGGCCCCTACCACGAGGGCCGACACGAGAGGCGCCAGGCCTACGATGCCGTGATGCACGACGCCGGCCTCGCCCCCCGCGTCGTCGCCGCGCCGGGGTACTCGCTCTCCGCCGGCCGGGAGGCCGCGCGTGTGCTCCTCGCCGGTCCGGACAGGCCGACCGCGATCGTCGCGCACAATGATCCGCTCGCCCTCGGCGTGCGCGAGGAGGCACTGGGCCTCGGTCTGAGCGTGCCCGAGGACCTCTCCCTCACGGGCTACGACAATTCGCGCACCGCCGGCCTGACGGGCATCGACCTCACGTCCGTGGACCTTGGCGCCCATTGGCTCGGAGTCGCCGCGGGGACCGCCGCGCTCGAGCGGCTCGCGGACCCCGGTGCCCCGGCCGTGGACCTGTGCACCCAGCCCCGCCTCATCCTCCGCGGCTCGACCGCGCCGCCAGCCTGACTGCTACCGTTGGGCCATGCTCACAGTGATCGGCGAGGGACTCATCGACGTGGTCCGGCGCCCTTCGGGGACCGAGTCGCATCCCGGCGGGAGCCCGCTCAATGTCGCAGTGGGCCTGGCCCGCCTGGACCATCCCGTGCAGTTCATCGGCCGCTACGGCGACGACCCGCACGGCCGCATGCTCACCCAGCACCTCAAGGGCTCCGGCGTCCTCGTCCCGCTCCCGCCGGATGCAACGCCCACCTCGGTCGCCACTGCCGAGCTGGACCACCGCGGCGCCGCCACCTACCACTTCGAGCTCGACTGGCACCTGCCGGACCTGCGCGGCAGCCTCGAGACCCTGCTCAAGGCCACAACGCTCCTGCACACCGGCTCGATCGCCACGGTCCTCGAGCCCGGCGCGGACCAGGTACTCACCGCGGTGGAGCACGCGCGCCCGCGCGCCACGATCGGCTTCGACCCGAACTGCCGCCCCACCATCACCTCCGATCCCGAGGCCGTGCGCGGGCGGGTGGAGCGCTTCGTGGCACTCGCGGACGTCGTGAAGGCCTCCGACGAGGACCTCGCGTGGCTCTACCCCGGCGTGGACCCGCTCGACTCGGCCCGCCGCTGGCTCCGCCTCGGCGCCCCGGAGGGCCCCGCGGTCGTCGTCGTCACCCGCGGCGCGGACGGGCCATGGGCCGCGTGCGCGGACGGCGAGACCCACGTACTGCCGCCCCGGGTGCGGGTCGCGGACACGGTCGGCGCGGGGGACTCGTTCATGGCCGCGCTGCTCTCGGCGGTCGTGGACCGCGAGCTCGACGGCGCGCAGCGCCGCCCCGAGCTCCGCCGCCTCAGCGTCGAGGAGCTCGCACGCATCCTCGACTATGCCGCCCGGGCGGCCGCGGTGACGGTCTCCCGTCCCGGCGCCAACCCCCCGAACCGCGCCGAGATCCGCGCGGGCGCCCGCCCGGCGTCGTCCGCTGGATCCCCGGCGTCCCCAGCAGGAGGCGACTCATGAGCTTCGAGGTGACCAGCCAGGACCTCGCGGACGGCGCACAGCTGCCCGCAGCCCAGACCAGCGCCCACTTCGGCGTGCCCGGCGGGCAGGACCTCTCGCCGCAGCTCGCGTGGAGCGGCGCGCCGGCGGGCACGCGCAGCTTCGCCGTGACGGTCATGGACCCGGACGCCCCGCGCGGGGCGTTCTGCCACTGGGCCGTGGTGAACATCCCCCTCGAGGTGGACTCGCTCCCCGAGGGCGCAGGCGGCGCGCCGGACGGCATGGGCCCCTCAGGGGACGAGGCGGGGCTCCCGGTGGGCTCGGTGGAGCTCGTGAACGACGCCGGCTTCGCTGGCTTCGTGGGCGGTGCGCCTCCGCGCGGCTCGGGTCCGCACCGGTACATCGCCACCGTGCACGCCCTGGACGTCCCGCAGCTCCCGGCGACTCCCCGCACCCACGGCGCGAAGGCGCTCAAGGACATCGCTGCCCACGAGATCGGCCGCGCCGCCATCACGGCCGTCCACGAGACGCGCTGAGCATGCGCGGGATGGGCGCCGGGCGCATGCGCCTCGTGGCGAGCGACATCGACGGGACGATCCTGCGCCGGGACGGGCTCATCACCGAGCGCACCGTCCGGGCCCTCGCGGCGTGCGAGGAGGCCGGGGTGGAGCTCGTCTTCGTGACGGGCCGCCCGGCGCGCTGGCTCACCCCGCTCGTCGAGCAGCTGGGCCACGCGGGCACCGTGATCTGCTCCAACGGGGCGCTCGTGTACGACCTCGAGGCGATGGAGGTGGTCTCCGCGGAGGGCATCCGCCGGGCCATCATGCTCGAGGTCCGGGACATTGTGCGCGGCATCTTCCCCGAGTCCACCTTCGCGGCGGAGACGCCCACCGAGTTCGTCATGGAGACCGCGTTCGCCGAACCGCGCCACCGCTCCCTGCTCGAGCAGGTGCGCCACGGCGAGCTCGAGGAGCTCGTCACCGGGGACGAGGTGGTCAAGTTCATGGCCAAGATCGAGGGGATCAGCTCGGACGAGTACATCCGCGCTGTGGCCCCGCATGTGGCGCACCTCGTCTCGGTCACGCATTCCGCCGTGGACCTCACGATGCTCGAGATGGCGCCGCTGGGCGTCAACAAGGCGGTCACGCTCGCCGAGTACGCCCACGCGCTCGGGATCGCCCCCGGGGAGGTGGTCGCGTTCGGGGACATGCCGAACGACGTCGAGATGCTCACCTGGGCGGGCGAGGGCTACGCGATGTCCTCGGGGCACCCGGACGCGCTCGCGGCGACGGAGCTGCACGCGCCCGGCATCGAGGACGATGGCGTGGCACAGGTCCTCGAGCGCAAGCTCGCCGGGCTGCGGCTCGCCGGATAGGGCCGCGGCCGGCGGCCAGCGGCCGGTCCGTCACGCAGCGGGGGCCGGGGCGGCGGCCTGCGAAGATGGAGCCATGATCATCACCCGAGACGAGCTCCGGAGCGCCCAGGCGCCCCTCAAGCAGCAGTACCGTGACAACCCCGAGTCCGCCGTCACGCCGATCACGGCGACCGCGACGTTCTCCGAGCCCGGGATCACGGCCACGGTCGAGACCTGGTCCGAGCCCGTCCGCGCGGGCCTGCACACCGCGACGGGCGGCAGCGGCGCGGATGCCTGCTCGGGGGACATGCTCATGGAGGCCCTCGTGGGCTGCGCCGGCGTGACGCTGCGCAGCGTCGCGACGGCGATGGGCATCCCGGTCCGCTCCGCCGAGATCCGCGGCGAGGGGATGTTCGACGCGCGCGGGACCCTCGGCGTGGACCGCGACGCCGAGATCGGCGTGCAGGACGTGCGCATCATCGCGACCGTGGACGCCGACGCGACGGACGAGCAGCTCGAGCGCCTCGCGACCGCGACCGAGCGCTACTGCGTGGTCGGCCAGTCCCTCAAGACGCCGCCGGCCATCGAGGTGCGCCGGGCCTGAGGCCCCCTGCGGGACCGAGGAAAGGTCCGCCCTGCCCGGGCGGCGCCGCGCGCGCCGGCCCGGGGGCCGTCGTGCCGCATCCACTCTCGCCATTATTTGAACAGCCTGTATGATAATGGGACCCGAGGGGCCGGCCCCGGCCGGTCGCTCATCATAGGCTCCGGTCGGCACGCGCCGTCCAGAGGTGGCGGCGAGGTGTGGCATGGCACTTGCGCAGGGACAGCGGGACGGGCCGGTGACACTCGACACCGGCGGAATCGACCTGTCCGGCACCGTGACCCACCTCAACCGCGTCAAGTCGAAGAACCGCGCACGGCTCGCCAACTCCGACCTCACGCGGGCCTTCCTCGACGCCGCGATCAGCCTCACAGATCCCCTCGTCGACGGCGGCGAGGCCGCCGCCGAGGAGGCCCGCCAGGTCCTCGCGCACCTCTCCCGTCCCAGGATCGTGGGCCGGGTGCAGGAGGAGCACCCCGAGCTCGTGGCCACCGAGGCCAAGTTCCGCGACCGATGGGCCGGCCAACAGGACTTCCTCTCGGACTTCGTCGCGTACGCCCTCGTGGCCCGTGAGTTCGCCCTGCGCCAGGCCATCGAGACCTGGGCGGAGGAGCTCGTGCGGGACCGGGGCGGCTTCGCCGGCGCCATCCAGCGGGTGGCCAGCGAGGGCACGCACTTCATCGCGACCCAGCGGGCCTTCCGGCTCCAGATCCTCATCGCTGCCGCGGCGGACTCGGACCCCGAGTCCGCCGAGGCCCTGCGCCACCTGTACGAGGCGCTCACGAACGCCTGGTTCGGCCTCTACGAGCACGTCGTGGAGAGGTTCGGCCTGCGCCTGCGCCGGGGGGTCCGCCCCGAGGAGGTCTGTGTGGTCCTCCAGGCTCTCACCGAGGGGCTCGGCTTGCGCATGCTCGCTGGGGCGGACGCCCCCCAGCCCCGTGGCCGCCACATCCACACCGTGCTCGGAACCGCGGGCCTGGCCATTTTCTCCTCGCTCGTGGACACCGGTGACGGGCTGTCCCTCGAGGAATACGCAAACAGGCAGTTCACTGCGTCCATCCAGAATTGGTCCGGTGCCGGAGGTATTCCTCCGGAGGACCTCTGAAAGCGCACTTTTTCTGGTTCTAGAGCCACCCCCGAGGCCCGCGTTCAACTGAGTCCGCGCAGGAATTCCATCCCGAATCGGAGGATCTGCGCGGCACTGGTCCAACCGGACGGTGCCGGGCCTGTGGATGTCGGGGGACGCCATGCACAAGCACGTGGCGATCGGGGCTGTCGGGGGGTGGCTCAGGGCCGTGGTCCTGGCATGTGCCGTGATGCTCTTCGGCTTCGCGGCAGTCCACCAGATCACCTCCGACGCGTCCGAACGCCGCCGGATCGAGGCCGCCGCGCAGCTGGCAGCGGCCTCGGCCTCGGCTGCTCCCGGGCAGCCCGGGGCTCCCGCGCCGTCCGGCGCGGCGACCGCCTCGGCTGCCCCCGCACTCCCGCCGTCGGCCGCACCGGCCCCCACAACACCGGACGCGACGGCCACGGCAGCGGTGCCCAGACTCGCCCTGCCGCCCAGAGCGTTCGCATGGCCGGCGGCGGGACTCTCGGTCGGCGTCGTGCCCATGAGCTGGAAGCCGGGGACCACCGTGGTGCCCCCGCTCGACGCCAACGGGTTCGACCCGGTGGCGCACTGGCTGAAGGGCACGGGGCAGTCCAAGGACCGCCAGCCGGTGGTCCTCGCCGCCCACACCTGCTACGGCGAGGCCCCCCTGTGCAGTCCCGAGACCTTCCCCTTCAACCGCCTCAGCTATGCGGGCTGGGCCAAAGGGCAGGCCGCCACCATCACCGACGCCGCGGGGAAGGCCATTCCCTGCGTTCTTCAGGACAGGAGGCTCGTCGACAAGTCAAAGGCTTTCTCCTTTGCAAATGATCCGCGTCTCGTCGTGGTCTTCTCGTGCAATACCGAGAGGCCATTGGACGAAATTACCCTGGTGATTTTCCGCTGCGGCCAGAAGGCCTGAGGGGTCCGGAGGGCCCATCTCATCCGCGAAAGGCCCGTGGAATTCGCCGGAACCATCCGCACCTGCGGGTGCGGGGCTCACATCAGTGAAAGGAGGCGAGCAGCATGCCGCTGCTCAGCCAGTTCAGGAAGCATTCGGCAGGGGCTGTCGCCCTGGCCGGCTGCGCTCTGATGGCGGGGGGACTTGCAACGAGCCCCGCGTTCGCCGTCGGGGAAGGCCAAGGACAGGGCCAAGGTCAAGGGCAAGGCCAGGGCCAGGGACAGGGCCAGGGCCATCAGCCCGTCACGTTCTGCCACGCGACCGGGTCGGAGAGCAACCCTTACGTGGTCATCACCACGGACATGAACGCGTTCTACCAGGGCCACGTCGAGCACCAGCACGAAGAGGATATCTACCCGGGCTTCACGTTCAAGAAGGGCAACCAGGACATCACGGTGGCTGCCCAGAACTGGGACGCCGCAGGCCAGGCGATCTTCAACAACGGCTGCCGGGTGGTCGTGGTGACGCCGCCGCCGACCACCATCCCGCCGACCACCATCCCGCCGACCACCAACCCGCCGACGACCCCGCCGGGCCAGGGCGCCACGGGTCCTGTGACCACACCCCCGGTCACACCTGTGACCACGCCTCCGGGGAAGAAGCCCGTCGTGGTACCGCCTGCCGGCGGCGGCCAGGGCGCGGGCCAGGGCGGCCAGGGCGCGGGCCAGGGCGGTCTGGGCGCGGTCGGCGCGGCGCCGTCGGTCAGCGTCGTGGCGGACACGGCCGCTGGGGATGCGGATGACTACACGGTCTCCGCAGCGCTCGCCGGCTCCGGTGCGCTGATGCTCGCATGGGCAGCGCTCACCCGGTATGCACGGAGGCAGCAGGGCCAGCACGAGGCCTGAGCCGTCCTTCCGGGCAGCCGGCCCGCCGACGCCGGGTGGCGTGGGGCCATGGCGGGATCCCCCGCTCGCCGGACGCACTGCGCCATCCGGTTGGAAGACGAGGACCGCGGTCACCGGGGCCGCGGTCCTCGCACGTGTCAGAGGACTTCTTCGCCGTCCTCGAGCTCGAGCGTCCGCGCCTCGGCGAGGCCCGTGAGCGCGGCCGTGATGTGCAGGGCGCCGTGGTCGCCGAAGTGCTCGGCGAACTCGTCCGGCCCCACGAACCGCCATTCGGTCAGCTCGTCCTGCTGGAGGGTGACCTGGGCGCCGTCGGGGAGGCTCCCGCCGTCGTACAGGAAGCTCAGCCCGTCCCCGACGGGGTCCGGAAACGCCGAATGGGCGATGAGCAGGAGCGCCCCGGGTTCGATGTCCAGGCCGAGCTCCTCGCGGCCCTCGCGGCGGGCGGCCTTGCGCGGGGCCTCGCCCGGGTCCACGGTGCCGCCGGGCAGGAGCCAGCCGTCCTTGTAGTTGGGCTTCACGGCGAGCACGTGCCCGTGTTCGTCCCGGATCACCAGGCCGGCGGCCACGCGGCGCCGCGGCAGCGTGCGGAAGTACTCCCGGCTCGCGGGACTCAGCTCCTCCATGCACCCGAGCCTACGCGTACCGTGGTGCTGTGGCCTACCTCCACCGGGCACCCATGGCGTTCGCCCACCGCGGCTTCTCCCTCGAGGGCCTCGAGAACACGCTGACGGCCTTCCGCGCGGCCTGGGACCTCGGCTTCACCCACCTCGAGACGGACCTGCGCACCACGGCGGACGGTGTGCTGGTGGCCCTCCACGACGAGCACCTCGACCGGGTTGCGGACCGCGGCGGCGCTGTCGGGCGCCTGTCCTGGTCCGAGGTCTCGGTCGCCCGGATCGGCGGGGTGGAGCGCGTGCCCCGCTTCGAGGAGGTCGTCGAGGAGCTGCCCGATGCCTTCGTGAACGTGGACGTGAAGTCCGCCGGCGCCGTCGTGCAATGCGCCCAGGTGATCGAGTCGATGCGGCTCCACGACCGCATCCTCGTCACCTCGTTCTCCGAGGTGCGCCGCCGGGCTGTGCTCGCGCGCCTGTCCCGGCCGGTCGCGTCCTCCGCCGGGATGCGGGGCAGTGCCGCGTTCCGCCTCCTCGGCTCGGCGCTTCCCGACCGGACGCTGCGGCGGCTCCTCCGCGATGTGGACTGCCTCCAGGTGCCCGAGCACGCCGGCCGGCTGCGGGTGGTCACGCCTGGCTCGGTGGCCCGCGCGCACCGGCTCGGGCTGCAGCTGCACGTGTGGACGGTCAACGATCCCGCCGCGATGGGCCGGCTCCTCGACGCCGGCGTGGACGGGCTCGTGACCGACCGCGCGGACCTCCTGCGAGGTGTCCTCGAGCAGCGCGGGACGTGGCCGCTGGGCTGAGCCCGGCGCGGCCGCTGGGGCGAGGAGTGTGATGCGTTCCACGCCGGGCCTGCGGGGCTGGCAGGATGGACCCATGCGCATCCTGATCGCCCCGGACAAGTTCAAGGGCTCCCTGACCGCCGCCGAGGCTGCCGAGGCCATGGCCGAAGGCGCCCTGGCCGTGTACTCCGACGCCGAGATCCTCCGGGCGCCCATCGCCGACGGGGGAGAGGGCACGCTCGAAGCCGCGGTGGAGGCGGGCTTCGAGGAGCGCATCCGCGCCGTCACGGGCCCGCTCATCAAGCCTGTCGGCGCTGCATGGGCCCTGCGCGGCGGCACGGCCGTGATCGAGACGGCGCAGTCCTCGGGACTCGCCGCGCTCGGCTGCGAGCCCGACGCCGAGACGGCCGGCCGCGCGCACTCCTACGGCGCCGGCCAGCTCATCGCGGCCGCGCTCGACGCCGGGGCCACCGAGATCATCCTCGGCCTCGGGGGCTCGGCCATGACCGACGGCGGTTCCGGCGCCCTGCGCGCCCTCGGACTGCGGCCCCTCGACGCGTCCGGCAACGTGGTCCCGCTCGGGGGCGCTCACCTCGTCGACGTCGTGTCCCTCGACTCGTCCGCGCTCGACCCCCGCCTCGCCGCCGTCACCCTTCGCATCGCCGTCGACGTCCGCAACCCCCTCACCGGACCCGACGGCGCCGCCCACGTCTTCGGTCCCCAGAAGGGCGCGGATCCGGAGCTCGTCGAGGCGCTCGACGCCGGCCTCCTCACGTGGGCACGGGTCCTCGCCGAGGCGACAGGCCGTGATGTGGACGTCCCCGGCGCGGGCGCGGCCGGCGGCTTCCCCGCAGCCTTCCTCGCCTACACCGAGGCGCGGCTCGAGAGCGGGTTCGACCTCGTGGCCGAGCTGACAGGGATCGACGCGCGCCTCGCCGAGGCGGACCTCGTCATCACCGGCGAGGGGTCGTTGGACGGCCAGTCGCTCACGGGCAAGGCCCCGATCGCCCTCGCCGACCGCGCGCGGGACCGTGGGATCCCTGTCGTGGCGGTCGCGGGGCGGATCCTGGCCTCGCCCGAGGATCTGGCCGCGCACGGGATCGAGACGGCCGGGGCCCTCGTGGACCTCGCCCCGAGCCCCGCCGAGGCGATCGCGAACGGTGCCCAGTATGTCCGCCAGGCGGTGGCGGAGCTCCTCGCCGGCGCCTGATCAGGGGACGGGACCCCGCAGCGTTTCGGGTACGCATAGGCGAGCCATCTCACCGTTTCGGGTACGCATAGGCGAGCCATCTCACCGTTTCGGGTACGTGCGGAGCCGCCGGGCTCGCGCACGACGGCGGGGAGTCGCCTCGGGCGGTCAGGTGCCAGCCCGGTGACCGCCCTGGCGACCCGCGTCAGCGGCCCTGGGCGGCAAGGGCGTCGAGCTGCATCACGAGCCAGGGGCTGAAGGCGTAGGGCGCCGCGGCCACCGCGTCGCGGAACTCGGCCGGATCAGCCCAGACCCATTCGGAGACCTCGTCGGCCGCGGGCACGGGATCCGTGGCCGCGACCGCCCGGAACACGGGGCACACCTCGTTCTCCACGACGCCCGAGGCGTCCACGGCCCGGTACCGGAAGTCCGGCAGCACGGACTCGATCGTGCCGAGCTCTAGGCCGAGCTCCCGCTGGGCCCTCCGCCGGATCGCGTCCTCGAAGTCCTCGCCCGGGGCGGGGTGGCCGCAGAATGAGTTGGTCCACACGCCAGGCCAGGTCTTCTTGGACAGGGCCCGGCGGGTCACGAGGACCCGGCCGTCCGCGCCGTACACGTGGCACGAGAACGCGAGGTGCAGGGGGGTGTCCGCGGTGTGCACGGTGGCCTTCGGCGCCGTGCCGAGCGGCGCGCCGTCCTCGTCCACGAGCTGTACGAGCTCGGCACCGTCCTGCGGGTACGCGTCCGTCCCGGGAATCACCGTGTCAGCCATCCCCCCATTCTCCCAGCACCGCGGCGCTGGGACGACCGCCCCGGACGCCCGGGCCGGGACGTCCCGATCACCCCAGCCGGCCAGCTGCCCCCGGTGCGCCGGGAGCAGTGGCGGGCTCGACGTCGTCGTCCGTCAGCGTGCCCCGCCACCGGCCGAGCGCGCGCATGCCGTGGAAGACGATGAGCGCCGCCGCGGAGCCGAGCGCGATGCCCGCGAAGGCGAGGTCGCCGATCTTCCACGTGTAGTCCGCGATGCCCACGATGAGCGCGACGGCCGCGGTGGTGAGGTTCACCGGGTTGGAGAAGTTGACGCGGTTCTGCACCCAGATCTTCACGCCGAGGACTCCGATCATGCCGTAGAGCATGGTCGCGGCACCGCCCAGGACGCCGGCGGGGACGGTCGCGATGAGCTCGCCGAACTTGGGCGAGAAGCTCAGCAGCAGCGCGGTGATGCCGGCCACCCAGTAGGCCGCCGTGGAGTACACCTTGGTCGCCGCCATGACGCCGATGTTCTCGGCGTACGTCGTGGTGCCGGAGCCGCCGCCGAAGCCTGCGAGGACGGTCGCGGCGCCGTCCGCCATGAGGGCGCGGCCGGCCATGCCGTCCAGGTTCTGCCCGGTCATGGCCGCGACGCTCTTGACGTGGCCGATGTTCTCCGCGACCAGTACGAGGACCACGGGCACGAAGAGGCCCAGCACCCCCACGTGGAACTCGGGAGTCTGGAAGTGCGGGAGGCCCACCCACGCCGCTGCGTCCACCTTGGAGAAGTCCACCTCGCCGCGCGCCGCGGCGACGGCGTAGCCGGCCACGACGCCCACGAGGATGCTCAGGCGCCCGAGGATCCCGCGGAACAGGATGGTGGCCAGGATGATCGCGAGGAGGGTCACGAGCGCCGTGAGCGGTGCGGCGTCGAAGTTCATCTTCGCCGCGGGGGCGAGGTTCAGGCCGATGAGCGCGACGATCGTGCCGGTCACCACGGGAGGCATGACGGCGTTGATCCACGCCGCGCCGAACTTCTGGACCACGGCGCCCACCAGGGCGAGCACGACGCCGGCGACCACCACGCCGCCGAGCGCCCCGGCCACGCCGAACTGCTGCTGGGAGGCCAGGATCGGCGCGATGAAGGCGAACGAGGACCCGAGGTAGGAGGGCACCCGGCCGCGCGTGATGACGAGGAAGAGCAGCGTGCCGATCCCCGAGAAGAACAGCGTGGTGGCCGGGGGCATGTTGGTCAGGATGGGCACGAGGAACGTTGCGCCGAACATCGCGACCACGTGCTGCAGCCCCACGCCGATCGTCAGCGGCCACGCGAGCCGCTCGTGCGGAGCGACGACCTCGCCCGGGCGGACGGAGCGGCCGTCGCCGTGGAGGGTCCAGGAGGTTCCGAGCAGGCTCATCGGCCGCCTTCCGACGTCGGGGGAGTGGGGATTGCCGGAGGACATCCTACCGCTGGGCTGGGGATTCCCGGTCCTGCGGCTCCGCCGCAGGCCTCCCAGCCGCGCGCCGCTCGGCCCAGACCGCCCGGAGCTGCTCCCGCAGGGACCCCTCGCCCCACCGGGCCAGCACCACGACGCCGAGTGCCCCCGCGAGGAGTGCCGCCGTCCCGCTCGCAAGGATCGCCCACCGCGGACCGGCCGCGCTCGCGAGCCAGCCGACGAGCGGGGCGCCGAGGAACGAGCCGCCTTGGATGACCGCCATGTAGAGGGCCATGACCCGCCCGCGGTACTGCGCGTCGATGCTGAGCTGCACGAGCGTGTTGCAGCCGTTGAGGAACGTGATGGCCGCGATCCCCACGAGCACCAGGGAGGCCGCGAACAGCGCGTACCCCGGGGCGAGGGAGGAGCCGATTGCCGCGAGGCCCAGCGCGAACGCGGCGGCGAGGACGAGCGCCATGCGGAGGGAACGGCGTCGTGCGGCCAGCAGCGCGCCGGCGAGCGTGCCCACCGCCATGACCGAGCCCAGGAGGCCAAACCCGTCAGCGCCCACGCGGAACTCCTGTGCTGCCATGACCGCGTTGGTGATCTGGAAGTTCATGGTGAACGTGCCCACGATCGCGGCCATGCCGAGGATGAGGAGCACTCGAGGACGGCTGCGCACGTACGCGAGCCCCTCGCGCAGCTGCCCGCGCGCACGCGGTGCCGGCGCGGAGCGGTGCAGGTCACCCTGTCGCAGCCGCAGGAGGGAGACGAGCACGGCGGCGAAGCTCGCGGCGTTGATGAGGAACGCCCAGCCCGTGCCCACGGCGCCGATCAGCAGGCCCGCGGCACCCGGCCCCGCGAGCCGGGCCAGGTTGAAGGACGTGCTGTTGAGCGCCACGGCGTTCGGGAGGTCCGCGGAGCCGACCAGCTCGGACGTGAACGACTGGCGCGCGGGCGCGTCGACGGCGCTCGCGATCCCGAGGCCGAGCGCGATCGCGTACACGTGCCACAGCTCGGCGACGCCGGTGAGCACGAGCACGCCCTGGAGGAGGGCGAGGAGTCCGAGCGCGGACTGGGTGGCGAGGAGGATGCGGCGCTTGTCGAGGCGGTCGCTCAGGACGCCCGCGTACGGCCCGAGCACGAGGATCGGCGCGAACTGCAGGCCGGTGGTGATGCCCACGGCCGTGCCGTCATGGCTGGTCAGCTCCGTGAGCACGAGCCAGTCCTGCGCGATCCGCTGCATCCACGTGCCCACGTTCGAGACGAGCGCCCCCGCTGCCCACAGGCGGTAGTTCCGGTGGCCCAGTGCGCGGAACATGCGGCTCATCGGGCGGTCATTTCGAGCAGGAGCTCCGCGGCGCGGTGGAGGGCGGCGCGGTCGGCGGGCGGCAGTCCCTCGAGGCGCTCGGCGAGCCACGCGGCGCGCATGCGGCGCGTGTCCTCGAGCAGGGCGCGGCCGGCGTCGGTGATCACGACGACGACCTGCCGCCCGTCGCTCGGATGCTCGGCCCTCGTGACGAGCGCCTGCGCGGCGAGGGCGTTCACGGTCCGGGTCATGCTCGGCGCCTGCACGTGCTCGGCGTCGGCGAGCTCGCGCATGGTGAGCGGGCCGCGCTTGTTCAGGAGGGCGAGGACGGTGGTCTGGCCTGGGGTGACGGCGTCCGAGCTGGCCTGGGTGCGCAGCACGCGGGATGTGCGCATGAGTGCTGCGCGCAGCTCTGCGGCGAGTTCGAGGGTCTCGGGCGAATGGTCAGCGGGTTCGGGTGGCGTGGCGGGTCCTTCCGGAGGGACAGCAGGGCGGAGGGGCAATCCTTAGCCTAGCTCATTAGCCTTGCTAAGGATATGGCCGCCGTCCACTCTGGAGATGACCCCGGATCCGCGGAGCCGCGGAGGCGTGCCCCGGGCCGCCTCCTGCGACCCGGGGTCGGACCCTAGGCGATGACCGAGTCGACGAGCGCCTTCGCCTCCGCCTGGACCTGCTTGAGGTGCTCCTCGCCCTTGAAGGACTCGGCGTAGATCTTGTAGACGTCCTCGGTGCCGGACGGCCGCGCGGCGAACCACGCGTTCTCGGTCGTGACCTTGAGCCCGCCGATCTTCGCCCCGTTTCCGGGCGCCTCGGTGAGCTTGGCGGTGATCGCCTCGCCCGCGAGCTCGGTTGCGGTGACGTCGCTGGCTGCGAGCTTCCCGAGCTTGTCCTTCTGCTCCCGGGTGGCCGCGGCGTCGATGCGCGCGTACGACGGCGAGCCGTACTTCGCGGTCAGCTCGCCGTAGAGCTCGCTCGGGGACTTGCCCGTGACTGCCTTGATCTCGGAGGCGAGGAGGCACAGGAGGATGCCGTCCTTGTCCGTGGTCCAGACGCCGCCGTCGAGCTTGACGAAGCTCGCGCCGGCGGACTCCTCGCCGCCGAACGCGCCCTGGCCCGAGAGCAGCCCCGGCACGAACCACTTGAAGCCCACCGGCACCTCGACGAGCCTGCGGCCGAGCCCCTCGGCCACGCGGTCGATCATGGACGAGCTCACGAGCGTCTTCCCCACCACCGCGTCGGCGCGCCAGCCAGTGCGGTTCCGGTAGAGGTAGTCGATCGCCACGGAAAGGTAGTGGTTGGGGTTCATGAGCCCGCCGTCAGGTGTGACGATCCCGTGGCGGTCGGCGTCGGCGTCGTTCCCGGTGGCGATGTCGTAGTTCGCCCCCGCGGAGACCTTCTGGATGAGCGAGGCCATCGCGGACGGCGAGGAGCAGTCCATGCGGATCTTCTCGTCCCAGTCCAGGGTCATGAATGCCCACTGCGGGTCCACGGTGGGGTTGACCACGGTGAGGTCGAGGTGGTGGCGCTCGCCGATCTCGCCCCAGTAGTCCACGGACGCCCCGCCCATGGGGTCGGCGCCGATCCGCACCCCGGCGTCGCGGATCGCCGCGATGTCGAGCACCTGGGGCAGGTCGTCCACATAGGAGGAGAGGAAGTCGTACTGTCCCGTCGAGTCCGCTGCGAGGGCGTCGGCGAGCGGCAGCCGGCGCACCCCGGCGAGGCCCGCGCCGAGGAGTTCGTTGGCGCGGTCGGCGATCCACCCGGTCGCGTCCGAGTCCGCCGGTCCGCCGTGCGGGGGGTTGTACTTGAAGCCGCCGTCCGCGGGCGGGTTGTGGCTCGGGGTGACGACGATGCCGTCTGCGCGGCCCGGGTCCTCGGCCGAGCGGCCCGCGTTGTACTTGAGGATTGCATGGCTCGCCGAAGGCGTCGGGGTGTAGCCGTGACGGGCGTCGACGAGGACCTGGACGCCGTTGGCGGCGAGGACCTCGAGCGCGGTGTTGGTCGCGGGCTCGGAGAGCGCGTGCGTGTCCTTGGCCAGGAAGAGCGGCCCGCGGATGCCCTGCCCCGCACGGTATTCGACGATCGCCTGCGTGATCGCGGCGATGTGCTGCTCGTTGAAGGAGGCCTTGAGGCTCGAGCCGCGGTGGCCGGACGTCCCGAACGCCACCCGCTGGCCCGGGTCGCCCAGGTCCGGGGCGACGTCGTAGTACGCGTCGAGGAGCGCGGTGATGTCCACAAGGTCGCTGGGAAGGGCAACGGTGCCTGCTCGGTTCGCCATGTGCCTAGCTTCGCAGAGAAGGCCAACAGAGGGTGGCCCTGCGGTGAAGATTGCGCCAATGTGCCCAAGTGCGTCGCCGCTCAGCTCGGGACGTCCGACGCCGTTCGCGGCCTCGCGCGGTGCGGCGCGCCGTCGTGCCGGGCTGCGCACAACGCCGGCTCCGGTGTTCAGGCGCTCGCGCCTCTGTTCCACTCGCCGGGGTTCCCCTCGCCCCGGTCCCCTTCGCCCCGGTCCCCTTCGCCCCGGTCCCCTTCGCCCCGGTCCCCTTCGCCTGCGGCGAGGACCTTCTCCGCGAGCTCCCGCAGTGCGCCCTGGAGCGCTCCGTCCGGAACCTCGAGGCGCTTGGTGCCAAGGCGCAGGGTCCACTGGAACGCGTCACGGGTGCGGCCCGCCGAGACCGCGCTGCCCTGACCAGCGCCCGCCTCGGAGCCCCCTTCCGCTTCCTCGTTGCCGGTCGCGAGCCGCCGCTCCTCGCTGCGCGCTGCGCGGTAGAGGGCGGCCCACTCGGGGTCGTAGCCGTCGCGGGACGTGCGGAGGTCGAACTCGACCGCCGCCGAACGCCGGATCCCGGCGACTCCGCCGGAACGCGTCACTTGAATCCTCATCCCACGCGCGCCTCCTACCGCCGTGCCGCCGCTGCCTTCCCAGAGCCCGCGCCCGTGGACCCGGAACCCTTGGATCCAGAGCCATTGGTGCCGGAGCCCGTGGACCCGGGGCCGTTGGTGCCGGAACCCTTGGACCCCGAACCCTTCGACCCGGAACCGTTCTTGTCGGTGAGCCGCACCGTGATCCCGACCCCGCGCCATCCGGCGCGCACGGCCTTCTCCTCGGCGGACTCGCGCCCGTACAGCGAGCGTGCCGCCCGCACAGTCTCGCGCGCGAAGCCCCGGAAGTCCACGTCCACGTCCAGCTTGCGCAGCGCGATGGTGTGGAACCAGATCTTCCCCGCCTTCTCCCAGGCCTTGCCTCCCAGCTCGGCGGCCGTGAGGTAGAACGCGTGGTTGGGGATCCCGGAGTTCACGTGGACGCCGCCGTTGTCCTCCCGGGTGCGCACGTAGTCGTCCATGTGGCCGGGCTGGGGGTCCTTTCCGAGCATCGGGTCGTCATAGGCGGTCCCCGGAGCCTTGAGGGAGCGCACCCCCGTGCCCTTGATGCCGGGCATGAAGATGCCCTCTCCCACGACCCAGCTCGCCTCCTCGACCCCATGCGCGCGGCTGAACTGCTCAACGAGCACGCCGAACACGTCCGCGAAGGACTCGTTGAGGGCGCCGGACTGGCCCCGGTACGTGAGGTCGGTGGTGTTCTGGAGCAGACCGTGGCCCAGTTCGTGCGCGATGATGCTGAGCGAGGTCGTGAACGAGCCGAAGACCTTCCCGTCCCCGTCGCCGAACACCATGCGCGAGCCGTCCCAGAAGGCGTTGTCGTAGCCCACTCCGTAGTGCACGGTCCCCTCGAGCGCGAGCCCGGCGCCGTCGATGCTCGACTGCTCGAAGATCTCCTCGAGGAAGCGGTAGGTGCTGCCGAGCCCGTCATACGCGCGGTTCACGTCGGCGTCGTCGACCGGGATCTGGCCCTCCTTCCGCGCGATCGTGCCGGGCAGCCGCTCGGTGTTCTCGGCGTCGGAGATCTCCCGGCGGAGCGTCCCCGGGCGGGCGAGGATTCCGGGGTGCGGGCCGTGGGGTGGCCTCTCGCGCTGCCTCCGCATGCGCTCGTCCGCGAGAAGGGTGCGCCGCGCCAGCTCCGCGACGACGTCGAGCCCCACGCGGGTCTGCCGGCCCTCCTCGGGGGTGTCGTCTGGCGCAGTGCGATCCGGCGTGCCCGTGGCCGCTCCGGGCCGGCCGGGCAGCGCCGTGGGCCGGGCCCCGTCGCAGTGGGCCAGGTGCTCGAGGAGGTAGGGCGGGACCGCGCCCTGGTGGCGCACAGGCGCCTCAGAGCGTGACATCGGCGAGCCCTCCGATCTCACGCCACCGCTCGGCAACCCCGCGCGCGCCGCGTGGGATGGCGTATCGGTCCGCCGCGGGGAGGCCGCCGAGGTCCAGTCCGGTGAGCTCGCCGATGTCCTCCACGGGGACCTGGAACGTCCGGTAGGGGCCGAGCGCGGGAGCCTCGCGGGCTCCGGGGTAGAGCACCTGCTCGAGGCCGTTGCTCTGGTCGAGGATGTACCCGGTGCAGGCGAGCTTCCCGTCCGATCCGCCGAGCCCGCTGCTCCACGCGCCGATCTTGAAGAACCTCCGCGGGATCATCGCGCCCCGGTACTCGGGGTCATCGGGCTCGAGGACCGGCCCGGAGAAGACACTCAGGCGCTGGTCATGGGTGTCCGCGTGGCCGAGGATGTAGTCCTCGAGGCCGAGCCACAGCTCGCGGCCCTGATTGAAGAAGTCTGCCTGCGGGGCGCACACCGTGTAGTGGAACGTGTCCAGATTGGCGCGCTCGGCGGTGCCCTCGTCGCCCCACAGGGGGTCCTGCCGCCGCACGAGGTGGCCGCGGTCCAGCCGGTTGTCCCGATAGAGCTCGTTGCCCCACTGCTGATCTTCGCCGATGCGCGGGTCGAGCCGCCAGCGCTCTCCGCCGCGCCGGATGTCCACGAGCGCCGCCCCGTCGATGTTCACACCGGTGGAGGCCGCGAGACGGCGGTCCGGGTCCTGGAGGACGCTGAAGTGGGTGTAGTGCAGCTCGAGGAGCCCCGGGCGGGACGGGACCGGGAGCAGGTCCGGGATGCTCAGGAAGGCGGGGTTGTAGCCGGTCTGTTCGTACGCAATCTCGGGCTGGTCCATGGGATCCCTCCGGTCGTGGCGTTCGGTCTCGGATTCAGTCTGGACTGCCCGTCTGACATTCCTCGTCTGCCCGGGCTGTGCGGCGTCTGACGGGTACGCTGTACCCAGCATGTCATCGGGCTGGCGCGCGTGCTACGGGAGCGCCTCCACCTGCTCAGAGGGGGACCATGGACGACCAGAAGCACGGGCCGGACGGGAAGAACAGCCCGGACGGGGAGCACACCCCGGACGGGAAGAACAGCGCGGACGAGAACCGCGCCTCGGAGGGGAGGCGCGGCCCGGATGAGAACCGCGCGCCGGACGAGAAGCGCCCGGGCTACGTGCCGCCGTCGTACATCCCACCGGTGAGCGAGGACAAGCCGGGGAGCGAGGCATGGGCCACCGAGCGCCTCCCCTCCTACCCCAGCCGCCCCCCGGGCCAGGACCTCCCGCCCGGGGCGCCGCCGCTGCCGGGGAGCCGGATCGAGGGGCCCGGAGCCGTTCCGCCCGAGTACGCGGACAAGTACCGGGGGCCTGCGGCCGCGCCTTCCGCCGCGGACCATACCCAGCCCGGCCCGCAGGGCCAGCCCGGGAGCCTGTCGCCCGCTGCTGGGCATCCAGACCAGCACCCGGGGCAGCAGGGCGCCCAGCGTCCTGGCCCGTACGGCGCGGGCCAGCAGGGCGGCCAGCATCCGGGCCAGCAGACCGGCCAGCATCCGGGCCAGCAGGGCGGCCAGTATCCGGGCCAGCACCCGGCGGGCCAGTATCCGGGCCAGCACCCGGCGGGCCAGCACCCGGCGGGCCAGCACCCGGCGGGCCAGTACCCGGTCGGCCAGTACCCGCAGGGATACGGTTACGCGCAGGGGTACCAGGGCTACCCGGGTGCGCCCCAGCAGGGCTATGGCCAGTTCTACTACGCGGGCCCGGCCCAGCCGAAGGGCCTGAGCCTCGCCTCGATGATCTGCGGGATCGCGGTCTACGTAGGGTTCGGGTTCTTCATCCTGCCCCAGATCGCGGCGGTGATCCTGGGCCACATGGGACTTGCCCGGGAACCCGCGGGGCGGGCGTTCGCGATCGCCGGCCTCGTCATGGGCTACGTGGGCATCGCGCTGACGCTCGCGTTCCTCCTGTTCTTCATCGGGCTCGCGGCCACAATGGACCCTTACGGGTACTGAGCCGGACAGGTACTGAGCCGGATCGGTCCGGGGGCAGGGGCCGTGCGGGGCAGGGGCCGTGCCGGGCCGGGCCAGTCCCCGGACAGCCTGATCAGCGGACGTGCCGTGCACTCCTCCCCACCAAGGGATAGGGATGCGCGGCGTGCCGGGCGGTTCGGAGGGCGTGTCGCCTGCCGCGGCCGCCCTTGCTGGGGAGACCTGCGCGCCGTCTCCGGCCAGAGCCCACCTCCCGGGATGGGAGGCCCACCCTGAAGCCGTCAGCCGGCCGCGGCGCTGGGGCGCCGCGGCTCGTGGAGGAGCAGGGCCAGCTGCAGGAGCATGGCCTCCGAGCCGGGCGGCCCCACGAGCTGCACCCCGGCCGGCAGCGCGCCCGATGACCCACGCGGCGCCCCGCCGGCCGGCAGCGCGCCCGATGACCCACGCGGCGCCCCGGCTCCGCCCGCGCCCAGGACCTCGCCTTCCGGCCCCGGCGTCCACAGGGTCGTCGCCGCGACGGCCGGCAGCCCGCACACATTGACCCATGAGGACCACGGCGCGAATTCGCACTGGAGCCGGTAGTCGTCGTCGGCGGTCGCGGTCCACGCGGCACCGCCGGCGCTGCTGTCACCGCGCTCCCGCCCACCGGCGCCGCCGCCCGAGAACCACCCGACCGGCCGCGGCGACTGAGCGAGCGCGGGGGACAGCACAGCATCCCAGCCCGAGAGCTGCGCGAGCATGTCCCGCTCGAACCGCCGCAGGAATGCGTGGGCCTCGGCGAGCCGACCGGGGCTGCGCTGCTGGGCGCGGCGGCGGAACGCTCGCGTGAGCGGAGTGAGGAGGGCCTCCCGTGCGGGCGGGATCCGCGCCGCCCCGACCCCCGCGGTCCACGCGGCGGTGAACGCGTCCGGGTAGCGGTTGTCGAACCGCAGGTCCGCCTCGGCCACCAGGTGTCCCGCGTCCTCGAGCCTCGCCACCGCCCGGCGCAGCGCCTCGAATGCCTCCGGCTCGGGCGCGATGGTGTACTGCGCGTCCCACGGGCTCGTGAGGCTCACGGCGATGCGGAGGCGGCCGGGTCCGCGCACGACGGCGTCGAGGTAGCCCCCAGCCTCTCGTCCGGCGAGGCCCGTCCCGGCACCGGGACGTGCCCGCGCACCACCGGGCGGTGGAGCTCCACCGGTCATCGCGTCCAGCAGCAGCGCCGCGTCCTCTGCCGTGTGCGCCAGGGGGCCTGCCACCACGAGGCGCGGCCCGCCGTCGTCCGCGGAGCCCTCCCCGGCGGGCACGAGCCCGCGGCCCGGCTTGAGCCCCACGATCCCGCAGGCCGCCGCGGGGATCCGCACCGACCCCCCGCCGTCGGTGCCCGGCGCGAACGGCACGAGCCCCGCCGCGACCGCCGCCGCGGACCCACCCGAGGAGCCCCCGGAGCTGAGCGCCGTGGCGTGCGGGTTCCGCGAGGGCGGGGCGATCCGGTTCTCCGAGTACGCCGTGAGCCCGAACTCCGGCACCTGCGTCTTGCCCAGGCACACGGTCCCGGCCTTCCGCAGGAGCTCCACGAGGGGCGAGTCCGCGGGGGCCGGCCGCGGCTCGAGCGCTGCGCTGCCGTGGGTGGTGGGCACGCCCGCCACGTCGGTGAGGTCCTTGTAGGCCGTGGGCATGCCGTGGAGGAGGGGGAGGTCCTCGAGGCGGCCGGAGCGGGCGAGGCGGGCATGGAGGGAGTCGGCGGCGGCGGCGTCCTCGAGGGCGCGCTCGGCCGTGACGGCGAGGAACGCACCCAGCTGCGGGTTCTCGGCCTCGATCCGGGCCAGGAAGTGGCCGGCGGCCTCGCGCGCGGAGACCTCCCCGGCGCGCAGGGCGTCCCGGAGCCCGACGGCGGAGGGCCACGGCCCGGGGGACTCAGTCATCCCGGCCACTATAGGCTGGAGGCGAGCACCACCTGCAGGAGGCACCCATGTCCGATTTCGAGACGGTCCGCGTCGATTCCATCCCGGCCGACGGCGTCATCCTCGACGTCCGCGAGGACTACGAATGGGAGGCCGGCCACGTGGACGGCGCCCTGCACATCCCCATGGACCAGCTGCCCGGGCGCCTCGACGAGCTGGACCCGGACACGGACCTCAACGTCATCTGCCGCACGGGCGGCCGCTCCGCGCGGGTCACGCACTGGCTCGTGGCGCAGGGGTACTCGGCGGTGAACGTGGCCGGCGGCATGGACGCGTGGCTCATGGCCGGGAAGCCCATGGTGTCCGAGAACGGGCAGGAGCCCACGGTCCTGTGACCGCTGCATCCCCTGCGCCCGCGGGAACTCCCGGGCCCGCCGCGTCCCCCGCGCCGGCCCCCGGCGCCCGTCGTCCCGTCTACACCTTCCTCGGCCCCGAGGGCACGTTCACGGAGGCTGCCCTCCTCAAGGTCCCCGGCGCCCGCGAGGCCGAGCGCGTCCCGGCGCCGAACGTCAACGCCGCCCTCGACGCCGTCCGGGCAGGCACCGCGGACGCCGCGATGGTGCCGATCGAGAACTCCGTGGAGGGCGGCGTCACCGCGACCCTGGACGCGATCTCGACCGGCCCCGAGCTGCGGATCGTCCGCGAGGAGGTCGTCCCGATCACGTTCGTCCTCGTCTCGCGGCCGGGCACGCGGGTGGCGGAGGTGCGCCGGATCGCCACCCACGGGCACGCTTGGGCCCAGTGCCGCGGCTGGGCTGCGGCGAACGCGCCCGACGCCGTCCACCTCGCCGCGAGCTCGACCGCTGCGGGCGCGCTGGCCCTCCTCGAGGACACGGCCCAGCCCGGGGACGCCGCCATCTGCGCCCCCATCGTGGCCGAGGAGCACCCCGAGCTCGAGGTCCTCGCCACGGACATCGGGGACAACCCCGGCGCCGTCACCCGGTTCATCCTCGTGTCCCGCCCCGGCGCCCTGCCGCCGCGCACGGGGGCGGACAAGACCACGGTCGCGGTCCCGCTCCCGGAGGACCGCCCGGGCGCGCTCATGGAGATCCTCGAGCAGTTCGCCGCGCGCGGCGTGAACCTCTCACGGATCGAGTCCCGGCCCACGGGCCAGTACCTTGGCCACTACTTCTTCTCGATCGACGTGGACGGCCACGCCGCGGACGCCCGCGTGGCCGATGCGCTCGCCGGCCTGCACCGCGTGAGCCCCGAGACCCGGTTCCTCGGCTCGTACCCGCGGACGGACGGGACGGTCCCGGAGGTCGCCGCGCACGTCTCGGACGGCGCGTTCGCTGCCGCCCGCACGTGGGTCGAGCGGATCCTCGGCCCGGACGCCGGCTGAGGCCCGCCCTCGTCGAACGCGCTTCAGGCCACGCGCACGAGGAGGCTCGCGGGGTGCACCTGGACGTCGATGTGGGTGGCGGGGCCGGTGACGTCGCCGTCCACCTGGGTCTGGATGGGCTCGGCGCTACGGATCGAGACCGACCGGGCGCCGTAGAAGGACATGACCGCGAGCTGCCGCTTGTGCTGCACGAGGACCTTGAAGTACATCGAGACCCAGCCGAGGAGGCTGCGCGGGCTCATGACCACGACGTCCAGCACGCCGTCGTCGATGTAGGCCTCGGGGATGAAGTCCACCCCGCCGGGCAGCTTGGAGCAGTTCGCGAAGAGCACGGCGCGGACGCGGCGGGACTGGAACTCCCCGCCGTCGAGCGAGACATCCACCTTCTGCCGCGCGCGCCCCGGCATGTGCCGGATCCCGGCCTCGGTGTACGCGATCCAGCCGATGGCGCGCTTGAGGTCCTCGTTCGTGTCCCCGAGGATCTCCGCGTCCATGCCCACGCCCGCGATCACGAGGAACGTGTGCAGCGCGGACTCGCCCGTCACGGCGTTGGCGAGGGCCATCGTGGCGGTGTCGATCCGCCGCTGCCGCCCGAACACGGCCGTGTGCACGGCATGCGCGAGCCGGTTCACCTCCAAGTGGAGGTTGCGGGCCAGCAGGTTCCCCGTGCCCAACGGCACGATCCCCATGGCCGTTTCGGTCCCCGCGAGCTCCTCTGCCACCACGCGCACCGTGCCGTCCCCGCCGCAGGCAAGCACGACGTCGGCACCGGCCTCGAGCGCGGCCCGCACCATCGCGTGGCCTGGGTCGAGCGGGGTCGTCTCGAACACGAACGGGTCGGGCCAGCCGGCCCCGCGGCACGCGGCCTCGATGAGGACCTCGGCCTCGCGTGCACGCTCCTTGATGGGATTGAGCACCACGGCGACCTGCTGGGGCCCGGGAGGCGGCGCCTCCGCGGGGGAGGCCACGGCGGAGCGCGCGTGCTGCTCGGCGAGCCTGCGCACACCCCACCAGCTCGCGGCCGCGAATCCGCTGGCCACGGCCAGGACTCCCGCGATGATGAGGCTGCGCATGGTGCTCTCACTGTAACTGCCGCCGCTGCCGTCCGGGCTGCCGGTGCCGTCCCGGCGGCGGCCGCCCGTTAGTCTTGGACTCGTGATCGACGTCAAGGACCTCACCGAGAACCCTGAGAAGTACCGGGCCAGCCAGCGTGCCCGCGGAGCGGACGAAGCGCTCGTGGACCGGATCGTCTCAGCCGACTCCCGCCGTCGTGCGTCCCTGACGGAGTACGAGACTCTGCGCGCGGAGCAGAACGCGTTCGGCAAGCGGGTCGCGGCCGCGAAGGGCGAGGAGAAGCAGGCGCTGCTCGCCGAGGTCAAGGACCTCGCAGGGCGCGTCAAGGCCGCTCAGGCCGCCGCGGACGAGGCGCAGGCCGAGATGGACGAGCTCATGCGCACGGTGCCGAACCTCATCATCGAAGGCATCCCGGCCGGCGGCGAGGACGACTACACCGTGGTCAAGACCGTGGGCACCCCGCGGGACTTCGCGGCCGAGGGCTTCGAGCCGCGCGACCACCTCGAGCTCGGCGAGCTGCTCGGCGCGATCGACATGGAGCGCGGGGCCAAGGTCTCCGGCTCGCGGTTCTACTTCCTGCGCGGCGTGGGCGCCCGCCTCGAGCTCGCGCTCCTGCAGATGGCCATGGACCAGGCCGTTGCCGCCGGGTTCACGCCCATGATCACGCCCACGCTCGTGCGGCCCGAGACCATGCAGGGCACGGGCTTCGACGTGGCGCACGACGCCGAGATCTACCGCCTCGCGGAGGATGATCTCTACCTTGTGGGCACCTCGGAGGTGGCCCTCGCGGGGTACCACGCGGACGAGATCATGGACCTCTCGGACGGCCCCGTGCGCTACGCCGGGTGGTCCTCGTGCTACCGCCGCGAGGCCGGCTCGCACGGCAAGGACACCCGCGGGATTATCCGCGTGCACCAGTTCAACAAGGTGGAGATGTTCTCCTACGTGCCCATGGAGGAGGCGGAGGCCGAGCACGCCCGCCTGCTCGCGTGGGAGGAGGAGATGCTCGCGAAGGTCGAGCTGCCGTACCGGGTCATCGACACCGCCGCCGGCGACCTCGGCATGAGCGCGGCGCGGAAGTTCGACTGCGAGGCATGGGTCCCGACCCAGGGCCGGTACCGTGAGCTGACCTCGACCTCGAACTGCACGGGCTTCCAGGCGCGCCGCCTCAACGTGCGCGAGCGGGCTGTGGACGCCGAGGGCAACGCGAAGGGGACCCGCGCGGTCGCGACCCTCAACGGGACCCTCGCGACCACCCGCTGGATTGTGGCGATCCTCGAGCACCACCAGAACGCGGATGGCTCGGTGAACGTCCCGGCCGCACTGCGCCCGTACCTCGGCGGCCTCGAGATCCTCCCGGTCCTCTAGCCCGCGGGGTCAGCCCGCCCGGCCGCCTTGGGCCGGTGTCTGCCTGCCATGACGTACCTCGGGTTCTGGACAGGACCCTCGGGTTCTGGACAGGACCTCGCGCTCTGGCGCGGGGTCCTGTCCGCAACCCGAGGTGAGGTTGTACGAGAAGAACAGCAGTGTCAAAGTTCGAAGTCGTCTGCACAGCTGACCGCGCAATCGCGGGCTTGTGCAGGGGACTTCGAACATCCGGCGTGTCCGAAGTCCTCTGCACGGATATGCGTCGTTTGATGGTGGCGTGCAGGATGGCGCGGTCGACGACGGCCGGGTAACCGAGCGGGGTCTGCTCTCGGTGCCGGAGCCCGTGTGGGCTTCGGCGGTCCGCCGCGCGGAGGTGATCGGCCCTCTGGCGGCGGCCGAGCGGCTGGCTGGCGGCGCGGTGGATGCCGCGGCGGGGGCTCTGGGCGTTTCGAGGCGCCAGGTCTATGCGCTCCTGCGCCGGTGGCGCGAGGGCGAGGGGCTTGCCTCGGACATGGTTCCGGGCCGGTCGTCCGGCGGCCGGGGTGGGTCTCGGCTGCCGGAGGACGTGGACGCCGTGGTCGGCGAGGTGCTCTCGGGTGGGTATGCGAACCGTCAGAGGAAGACCGTCGCGGCGGCGCACCGGGAGATCGCGCGCCTGTGCCGCAGGCGCGGCCTGCCGGTCCCGTCGCGATCCTCGGTTGCCCGCCGTGTCGCCGGGCTGGATCCTCTGGCGACGGCCACTGCCAGGGAGGGGGCCGACGGCGCGCGTCGGCTGAAGTCGGCCGGCGGCCGCGTCCCTCCTGTGGGGGAGGTCCTCGAGCAGGTCCAGATCGACCACACCGTGGTGGATGTGGTCGTGGTCGACGAGCGGGAGCGCCTTCCGATCGGCCGCCCCTACGTGACCGTGGGGATCGACGTGTTCAGCCGCTGCATTGTCGGGCTGGTCGTGACGTTGGAGGCGCCCTCGGCTCTGTCGGTGGGCCTGTGCCTGGCCCACATGGCCACGGACAAGAGGCCGTGGCTTGAGCGGACCGGCGTCGAGGCGGACTGGCCGATGAGCGGGAAGCCGCGCGAGCTGTATCTGGACAACGCGGCGGAGTTCAAGGGCGAAGCGCTGCGCAGGGGCTGCGAGCAGCATGGGATCGCGCTGCGCTACAGGCCTCCCGGGCAGCCCCATTATGGCGGGATCGTCGAACGGGTCATCGGCACGATGATGGGGATGGTCCACGAGCTGCCCGGCACGACGTTCTCCAACCCTGCCGAGCGGGGCAGCTATGACTCCGAGGCCAAGGCCTCGCTGACCATGGCCGAGCTCGAGCGCTGGCTGGCCCTGGCGGTCGCCGTCTACCACGGGCAGGTGCATGGCACGACCAGGCAGACCCCGCAGCGGCGCTGGGAGGAAGCATGCGGGAAGACCCCGCCGCCGGTCGTGGCCGACGGGTCGTCCTTCCTGGTCGACTTCCTGCCGGTCTACCGCCGGAGGCTGGCACGGACGGGATTCGTCCTGGACCACGTGCACTATTTCAGCGATGCCCTCAAGCCCTGGGTCGCCCGCCGCGGACAGCTCGATTCCTTCGTGCTGCGCCGGGACCCGCGCGACATCAGCCGGATCTGGGCCCTGGACCCGGAGGGCGGCTCGTACCTGCCGGTGCCGTACCGGACCCTGTCCCGCCCGCCGGTGACCCTGTGGGAGCAGCGGGCGGCGGTGCAGCGCCTGCGCACCGAAGGCAAGGCCCAGGTCGACGAGGAGGCCCTGTTCCGCGTGGTCGATCAGATGCGCGCCATCACCGACACGGCAACGGCTGCCACTCGGAAGGCGCGACGGAACGCCAAACGGCGCCGCCGCACCCCAGCAGCGGCGTCCCCTTCGCAGCCGCCAGCTCCTCCGCCCGCGCCGCCGTCGCCGTCGCCGGGGCCGGCGCCGTTCGAGGTGATCGAGCAGTGGTAGGCACTCGGGCGCCGGAGGCGGGCCTCGAACACCTACACGAGAGCATCCGCGCCACGGCGCTGCTGCCGGCTGCTGACCGCCTGCGCTCCCTCCGCGCTGACCGGTGGATCGGCTACACGAAGGCCAACCAGGCGCTGGAGCGGCTGGAGGCGCTGTTCGTCTGGCCGCAGCGGGAGCGGATGCCGAACCTGCTGGTGATAGGCCCGACCAACAACGGCAAGTCCATGGTCATCGAGAAGTTCCGACGGCTCCACCCCGCCGTCTCCCTTCCGGACTGCGAGCAGATCCCGGTGCTGGTCGTGCAGATGCCCTCCGAGCCCTCGGTGGCCCGCTTCTACGTCGCACTGCAGGCCGCGATGGGCGCCCCGGTCCGCCCGCGCCAGCGCGTCGCGGAGCTCGAGCAGGCCACGCTGGCCCTGCTCCGCGCGGTCGGGGTGAAGGTGCTGGTCATCGACGAGCTCCACAATGTCCTGGCCGGGCGCGGGGACGTCCGGCGGGAGTTCCTGAACCTGATCCGCTTCCTGGGCAACGAGCTGCGCATCCCGCTGGTGGGAGTGGGCACCAGGGACGCCTACCTGGCGATCCGGTCCGACGACCAGCTCGAGAACCGCTTCGAGCCGTTCCCCCTGCCCCGGTGGGAGCCCGGGCCGGAGACGTGCTCGCTGCTGGCGAGCTTCGCAGCGGCCCTCCCGCTCTGTCGCCCCTCGCCGATCGCCACGGAGGAGATGGCTTCCTACCTGCTTGCCCGCAGCGAGGGGACCATCGGCGAGCTGGCCCACCTGCTCACGGCCACCGCCGCGGTGGCCATCGAATCAGGCGAGGAGTCCATCAACCGGCGCACCCTGCTCGCGGCCCCGTACGCCGGACCCACCGAACGGCGCAGGACGTTCGAACGCACCCTGACGTGACGGCCTGCTGGCCCCTGCATCCCGCCCCGACGGAAGGAGAGGCACTCTCCTCCTGGCTGTGGCGGCTCGCAGGAGCGTACGGCATGACCCCCGACGCCCTCCTCCGCCACAGCCTCACCCTGGCCGGGACTGACATGCCCCGGGATCCGATGGCCGGCATCGACTCCGCCCCTCCGGAGCAGCTGCTCAGAACGCTGGCCGAACGGACTGCCGTCCCCGAACACCGGGTGCGGCGGATGACCCTCGCAGGCTGGGAACCCTGGCTCATTGAGCCGGTCGGTCCCGAGCCAGGCAAGGCATTCGAGAACTACGTCCTCCAGCACTCCGTCCTCCTGGGCCCGACGGCGAGGCCGCGCCGTCTGCTGTCTGGCTGGCGGCCATGGCTGCCCGCGGACCCCCGACGGATACCGATGCGCCGCGCCTGTCCGAGCTGCATCAGCAGCGCCCAGCAGGCCGCCCGCAGCTTCACCCTCGTCTCCCAGATACCGCTGACCCTGACCTGCCCCGACCACGGGTGCAGGCTCGAGCCGGCCTTCGGAGCTCCCGGCATCTGCTTCTTCTGGGAGAGTCCCGAAACAGCGCCGGCCCCGGCGCCGGCCGCCGTCGTGGCGATGGACCGGCTCACCCACGCCGCCCTGCAGGCCGGGACCGTCGCCCTTCCGCGCCGGACCGTGCATGCGGGTGTCTGGTTCCGCCTTCTCCGCACCCTCATCGACGAGATCTCCATCCCCCTCTCGAAGCTGCCGGCGCGGTCACGAAGGTCGGTGACCCTCGTCTGGGAGGCGGCGGGTCACCCCTTGCGTGCAGGAGTCGTCGGCGCTTGGCGGGCGTACGAGGCGCTTCCCTGGCCCCGACAGCAGGCCACACTCGAAGCCGCATCGGCAGCCCTGCACCTCATCGAGACCGGCGAGATCACCGCCGAGGGCACCCTAGGTGCTCTGTTGACCGCCGAGCCCCACAGGCCGCTGCCCGACGGGAGGACGCCCGAAGCGGTCCGGGCGGCCGAGCTGAACCAGGCGCTCGAGGACGCCCTCGCAGCGGCGCGGGCGGACCCTCTCGAGGCGCACCGCCTGCTGGCCCTGCTCGCACCGAACCCTGGCTCGAAGAGGTTCGCCACCGTGCGCGAGGACCTCATCATGCTCGGGATCCCGGAGCAGAACCTTCCCACTCAGACCGAGGCCATGCGCCTCAGGGCGATCCACCGGGGAAGTCACGCTAGCCGGGGGCAGGACGTTAGCGAGACGTAGAATAAGCGACGCATTACGTGACATCCGGGACTTGGCTTTGGCGTACTTGGTGTTCTGTCACGTAATCGGCCGTATAAGTGACGGAGGAAGCCATGCTCGTCGGATATGTCCGGGTGTCGAAGGCCGACGGGTCACAGACCACAGATCTGCAGTGCGACGCGCTCCTCGCCGCCGGCGTCGACCCCGAGGCCGTGTACGAGGACCGGGCGTCGGGGAAACGCGACGACAGGCCGGAGCTCGCAGCCTGCCTGAAGGCCCTCCGAAACGGGGACACTCTGGTGGTGTGGAAGCTGGACCGGCTCGGTCGGGACCTGCGCCATCTGCTGAACATCGTCCACGACCTCACGGAGCGCGGCATCGGCCTGAAAGTCGGGCCGGAAACAATCTCGATGAGTTCGGGAACGTCGCCCCGCCCAGCAGTACTCACGGAATCGAGGTTTTTTCGCGATGACTGATCAACGGGTTGAATCCCTGCAGAAAGCCCTTGACCGGTTCAATGGCTTCTCAGAATGCCTTCTGGCCGAATTGCGCCTTGTAAATTATGGTTATTCAATAGAGATTGACTTGAATCTAGTTTTCGATGACATTGGAAGTGTGCGATCCGATGTCCTTGAAGTTTCAAGAATCTGCACTCTGAGGTTGGATGGAGTGAAGTCCATGATTCTAATTGGAGGATTATCCGATTGGATGGTGTCTCACCCGGAAGATATAAACTGGGGATTGAGCGAGATCGCAGGCATTGAAGTTTCGGCCGGGGAAGGCATCACGGTGACCGTCGCATGGGAAGGGAAGCGAGAAGTGAAAATTGAATGCCACTCGGCGACCCTCCGTAACCCAGAGGGCAGTTCGGATTGATTCTGGAGATGCAGCCCCACTGTCCCCGCCGTGGACTGTCCACGGGGTCTTCCTGCCGGGCACGCGAAAAGTCAGGGCGGTCGAAGAGCCACTTACCGGAACGGCCACGGAAGATCATCATCACCACCGATGACTATCCCTTCTGTCAGCGATTCGAACGCGATGACCGACTCGAGCCAGGCGAAGAGATCTCGTTGCGGAAGGGGCTGACCACGAGGGCTCAGGGCTCAGTCGAGCTACATGCCCGACTGGCCTCTTGTGATCGGGTTGTGGGAAGTCGCGGTATCGTGCACCCCCCGACGGCGCTGGAATGGCTTGGAGCGATCTCAGTGATTATCCTTGTCCGCAGGCCTTCGGCGCGAAGGCATTGTGCACAGGACTTCGCTCACTCGTGCACGCGACTTCGAAAACTGACAAGCAGCGTGAGCGCTGGAGTTGTCCACATACGGTCGCAAAGACGTCGCGCGAGCTCCTCACTTCCGTTTGGCTGAAGGCTATGCGCTTTCCTGCTGTCTCGTTCTCAAGTTCGGCTGGGCGCCGTACCACTGGTCGCAGCCCTCGTGATCTCAGCCGGGCATACGCGGCTGGAGAACTGGTCCGCCTGCGCCGCGGCATCTACGTCCCGGTCGGGGAGTGGCTCGCGGGCACAGCCGAGGACCGCTACGCCATCACGACGGCGTCCCTCGCACTGGCCGAAGAGCCCCCGGTGCTGTGCCGGGAGACGGCGCTGATGGCCTGGGGGGTCGAGTTCGCCCGGACACCCACCCATGTTCGGTACCGGACAGCCAGCCCGGCGCGGGCGGGCTCGGTCCGTCCGACTGGTCTTTACGGCAACGAGCCCGAGGCGGTCCGGGCATGGACCCAGACGCACAAGCGCGCTGGCCCCTTGCCGCAAGGCTTTCCGCATGCGAAGCACCTGTGGACGCCCGGGCCGTCGGAGTCCTTCTACGTCCCGCACCTCGGCCTTGCCCTGCGCATCGAACCGTTCGATGCGGCGTTCGCAGACACGATCCATCGGCTGCCCTTCGCGGAGGCGGTGGTCGTGGTGGACGCGCTTCTGGCCCAGCGGTCGGGGCTCAAAGCGCAGCGCTCACTGAGCCAGCTGCGCGCGCTCGTGCCAACGCTGCCATCTGCCAGCGCGCGGGTTCGGGCGCAGTGCGTCCTGGACTTCGGCGACGGGGTCTCGGAGTCGGTCGGGGAGTCGTTCGGCCGCGCGCTCATGTGGGAGCTGGGGTTCGAGACACCCGAGCTCCAAGTCTGGATACTCCGTGCCGGTCGCCGGATTGCCCGAGTGGACTACCTCTGGCGCAGTATCCGTCTGGTCGGCGAGTTCGACGGGCTCAAGAAGTACCTGCGTTCACTTGAGCTATCGGGGAAGTCGGCGGCCCAGGTCGTCGTGGAGGAGAAGCGCCGCGAGGATGAGGTCCGTGGCTGCGGCTACGGGATGGTGCGTTGGACATGGGCGGACCTCATGGAGCCCCAGCGGTTCGCTGCAATCCTCCACAGGGCAGGAGTACCGCGGCGCCAGTCAGCACCCCTGTGATCGGGCTTTCACCCGACCGCAGCTTGCGGACGCAACCACGCGTCACGGCGCGAGGTCCCGTCCAGAAGCCGTGGCGTGGGGACGCGGCGCAGGCCGCGGGCAACGCGCCACGCCGTGGCCCAAGGTGAACACTCACACTGTGCGCAGGGCTGTGAGTATTCACCGCGCGTTCACGCCAGCCTGTGGCGGGCGTCCTAGGGGCGGCCAGCCGCGGGGTGGTCTACTAGACCCATGACTGCAACGCTCAACGCTGGCACCGATGACCAGCGCACCACTGTCAACCGCAAGCTCGTCGGCCTCGATGTGGACGGCACACTCGTGGACCACTACGGCCACATGTCTCCGGCCATCCGCGACGCAGGCGCCGCCATCGTCGAGGCAGGCCACGAGGTCGTCGTCGCGACCGGGCGGTCCCTCGGAGCCACCCTCCCCATCGTCGAGCTGCTCGGGATCGAGCGCGGCTATGCCGTGTGCAGCAACGGCGGCGTCACCGTGCAGATCCATGCGGGATCGAACGGCGGGTACACCGTGATCGACCGCCGCTCCTTCGACCCGGCGCCCGCGCTGAGGGCCCTGCGCCGCCGCCTCCCGAACGCCAAGTACGCGCTCGAGTCGATCGACGGCGCGTTCCTCTCCACGGAGCGCTTCCAGGACGCGAGCTTCGGGGTCGAGGCCCGCGGCGTCTCCTTCGATGAGCTGCTCGAGGCCGAGGCCGTCCGCCTCGTCGTGTTCTCCACCGATTCCACGGCGGAGGAGTTCGGCCAGGCCGTCGAGGCGATCGGCCTGCACGGCGTGACCTACTCCGTGGGCTGGACGGCCTGGCTGGACATCGCGGCCCACGGCGTGACGAAGGCCAGCGGGCTCGAGAACGTCCGCGAACTCGTCGGCGTCCCGATCGAGGACACGGTCACGATCGGCGACGGCCGCAACGACATCGAGATGCTCGAGTGGGCCGGCCGCGGCGTCGCGATGGGGCAGGCCCCGGACGAGGTCAAGGCCGCCGCCGACGAGGTCACCGCCACCGTCGAGGAGGACGGCGCCGCCGCGATCCTGCGTTCGCTCCTCTAGCGTCCCGGACCGCCCGGTGCGGCGTTGAGGAGGGCTAAGAGCCGGACAGCGGCTGGGCGGGCCGCCCACTCCTCGTTCCAGTGCGCGCGGGCGATGGCCTTCGACACGGCTTGGGCCGTGATTCCGAGGGCCTCTGCCACGGCCTTCTGCTGCCCCCGGACGCCGGGGGTGAGGAGGTCGAGGACGCGCCACTCCGCCACGGTCCGCTTCGTGACGGCGAGGCCGATCAGCCGGAGGACCCCTTCGGCGTCGTGCGCGAGGCTCGGCTCCGCACCGTCCACGGCGATCGCGGGCGCCTCACCGCTGAGCTGCGCCCGTTCTACCGCCCGCCGCGAGTAGACGAGCGCGGCCCCCCGCGCCTCGGAGACGCCCAGTGGCAGTGGCTCCTCGAGGGGCCCGACGCCGATCCCCACGTTCCAGCGCACGTTGCCGCACGCATCTGGCCGGAGCGCAGCAAGCGCGGCCTCGACGGCGGGGCCCGGCTGCGTGAAGACGGCTTGGGCCTCATCGCCCACGGTCCGGTCGAAGGGCACCTCGGGGTGCAGGCGCGCGAGGGCCTTGAGCAGCGCGGGCACCCGGTCCCCGGCCTGGCGGTCGCGTTGATTGATCGTGACCGTGTACATGGCCAGAGCCTAGCCGCGGCCACCGGTGGGAGGGTGGAGGATCAGTTCCCTCGGCGTTGTCCGCCCTCCGCGCCGCGGGCTTCGGCGCGGGCCGCGGCACGTGCCGCCCGGGCTTCGCGCTCGGCGATGCGCGGGTCCGGAACGGGAGGCATCCCGCGTTCGATCCCGGCCCGGAGGTCCCGGGTCGAGTACCGTTCGGACCAGTCCCCCGTGGTCGAGCCCGAGAGCATGCCGACGACCGTCACGACCGCGTAGAGCGGCGCGAAGCTCCACAGGACGGCCCGCCAGCCCCCGCGCCACACGCCCGGGCGACTGCCGTCGTCGAGCCTTACCGCCCGGAAGCCGCCCGCGTGGTCGCCCACGGCGCCCACGGTGCCCGAGATCATCCCGTAGGCGAACACCACGGCGAACCACAGCAGAGCGCCGACTGCGGCGAGCGCCCCCTCGGAGGCGGGCGAGCGGCCCATGAGCCCAAGGACCGGGACCATCACGGCCGCGGCGGCGGCGAGGACCACCGCCGCGTCGAGCGCTCGGGACCAGAACACGCGGGCCGCCGGAGCGGCAGCGAACTGCTGGCCCGTGGCGGCTACGGCGTGGATCTTCCCGCCGGTGGCGGCGTCGACGAGCTTGGTGGACGGTGCCTTCGTCATGCGCCGATGCCCGCCGTCAGGTCCGCGAGGAGCCCCGCGAGGGTGGGGCCCGAGACATCGCGGAGCTCGACGGCGTCGGCTGGGTCGGTGGCGCCCTCGGCACCCAGCGGCGTAAGGACGGCGACCCCCGTGGATGAGGTGTAGATGCTCAACGAACGGTCCGGTCCGTGCGCCGCCAGGGCGCTGACGGTGGTCGCCGCGCGGGTGTCCGCGAGGCGCTCGCCGGCCTGTTCCTCGAACTGGGCCTGGTCCAGGAGCACGGGGTCGCCGTCCGCGGCCGCGGCATCCTCTGGGTCCACGAACCGCGCGAGCCACGGGCCGATCCCTGCTGGGGTGAACACGCGGAACGTATGCAGGCCGGACTCGTCGATCTCCTCGGCGAGGACCCCGCCGTCGTGCACGTAGGCGTAGATCCAGCGGCGGCCGGTCGAAACCTGGCGCTCGAGCCGGACGAGCCGCTCCGAAGTGCGGCGCAGCGTGAGCGCCCCGGTGTGCTCGACGGCGGCCTCGAGCCGACGCGGGGACGGGTCCCCCTCTGCGTGGACGGGATAGGCGATGCCCTTGACGAGAAGGCCACGGAGGGCGACGGCGGCGGCCGCCTCTCGCTCGACCCCCTCGGAGGCGATCCACGGCAGCTCGACGAGCTGTTCGCGGGCCGGGCCGTCAAGGGCGAGGATCTCCTCGTCGGTGAGGGTGGGCAGCTCATGGCCGTCGTCGGCAGCGGAGTCCAGGACGGTGGCCGCGCAGCGGATGTCCCTCTCGGTCCACGTGATCTGTGCCTGTGTCATCCGAAGAGCCCTCCTATGAAGTCCTTTGCGGCGCCGGCGGCGTCGGAGACGCCGTCCACCACACTACTGGCAGCGTCCGAGACGGCATCCGTGGCCTCGTGGAAGCCGTCGGCGATCGTCCCGCCGACATCGCCGGCGAAGCCCGTGATCGAGTCCCAGTTGTCGTACACGAGGTTCCCCACGGTCCAGCCCGCGGCGACGAGGCCTGCGCCGATGACGATCGGCGCGCCGATCGGGCCGAGCAGCGCCGCGCCGCCCGCCGTCGCGAGCATCATCGATCCGACGCCACCCACTGCGGACAGCCCGCCCGCCACGCGGTCCCCGGTGCCGCGCCAGCCGTCGTGCGAGGGGCTGATGATGTCATGGATTCCGCCCGCGACGGCGAAGGGGCCTGCGATGGCGCCGGCCCAGCGCATGGACTGCGAGAACCGTCCGGCGTTCTCGAACGCCTCGCTGTAGGGGATCCCGGCGCGCATGGTCTGGTAGACGTCTGAGAGGCTGTCGCCCGCGCGGAGGCTGCGGATGCCGTCCCGGGCGAGCTCGCCGACGTCGGCCCAGCTCGTGAACAGGCTCTTGGTGAGCTTCCAGTCGTCGAGGCCGAGGCGGGCCGCGTTGATCGCGTTCCAGGCCGCCGACCCGAACGTCTTTGCCCCGCCGGCCGTCTCGTAGAGGTCGTGGAGGACCCCGAGGGCGCTCGTCTCGCCGGCCTGCGCGGGGGTGCCCGCGGGGCCGCCGGTGCCCGAGGGCATCGACCCGGTCGAGGCCTCGGAGGTCTCCTCCTGCGCCGCTGCATTGGCCAGGAGCGTCCTGGAGGCCTCGTGGAGCTGCCGTGAGACGGCCAGGAGCGCGGGCTTGTGCTGGCGGTTCCAGCGCTGCGTGAACTCCTCGGCGTCGTTGCCCCGCCACACGTCGAGCCTGCCGAGGAGGGCGCTGAGCTCCTGTCCGCGGCTGCCGAGCTCCTTGGACGCCTTCCCGAACTGCAGGGCCAGCGCCCGCAGCTCCTCGACGTTCGCCCCAGCGCCGATCGCCATGTTCCCCCCTTCATCCTGCGCCCCGTGGACGCAGGGTCCGACGCGCAGTAGGGCGCGTCGTCTCAGGCCAGCCTAGGAGAGAGCTGGCGGAGGGGGCGATGGGGAGTGGTTCCCATCGCCCCCTCCGCGGGATTCAGGCGCGGGCGGCGGCCCTGAGCTGTCGATGGCCTCGAGCCGTCAGTGGCCCTCGCCGAAGCGCTTGATCGAGGCCTCGAGCTCGGCCTCGGCGGCGGCGCGGTCGGCCCAGCCTGCGGGCTTGACCCACTTGCCCGGCTCGAGGTCCTTGTAGCGGCTGAAGAAGTGCTCGATCTCGGCGATGAGCTCCTGGGGCAGCTGCGAGGACTCCGTGATGTGGTCGAACCGCTTGTCCGCGGGCACGCACACGAGCTTCGCGTCGCCGCCGGCCTCGTCCTCCATGTTGAAGATCGCGATCGGGCGGGCCTCGACGATGACGCCCGGGAACAGGTCGACATCCGGGTACCAGACGAGTGCGTCGAGCGGGTCGCCGTCCTCGCCGAGGGTGTTGTCGAAGAACCCGTAGTGGGTGGGGTACTGCATCGAGGTGAACAGGACCCGGTCCAGGCGGACGCGGCCGGTCTCGTGGTCCACCTCGTACTTGACGCGGGAGCCGCGGGGGATCTCGATCGTGACGTCGTGCTTCATATCGCTCCTTGGCTGGCAGCTTGGGTTGGGGCCGCTCCCGGCCCTGGCGGGCAGGCGCCCGGTGGGCGGCGACTACCATGAGGATATCGCCCGGCCGCGGAACCCCGCCCGGGCCGTACCTACCCCGAGGATGAAATGACACGCGATGACGGCCGCCCGGATCCGGGCCGTCCTCGGGCAGGCTCCGCCGCCGTCCTGATTGCCTCCGCACTCGCCGTGGCCCTCGCGTGCGCGGGAGCGCTGCTCGCGACGGGCGTCGCCGCGGGAGTGCGCGCGCGCCTGGACCCGGCCCCGACGCCGACCGGCACGCAGCCCGCCTGGCTCGCCGCGCCGTCGTCCGCCCCGACCCTCGCGGGCGCGGCCCTGCTGGACTCCGACGCCCCCGGCCCCGACCCTGCCGCGCTCGCGAAGCTCCTCGACCCGCGGCTGGACCTCCGCTCGGGCACGGTGGGCGCGGTGGTCCTGGACGCCTCTGGCCGTCCGCTCTACTCCCGCGCGGCCACGGAGGGGCGTGCCCCGGCGTCGAACCTCAAGCTCGTCACCGCGGCCGCCGCGCTCACGTCGCTGCGCCCGGACGCGCGGCTCTCCACGCGGGTGGTCCGGGGCGCGCAGCCGGGGTCGGTGGTCCTCGTGGGCGGCGGGGACGTGCTCCTCGGGGAGGGCGCGTCCCGTCCCGAGGACGTGCTGGGGCGCGCGGGCCTCGCAACCCTCGCCGAGCAGGCGGCGCAGGCGCTGACCGGTGCGGGCGGCACTGGCACGGGCAGCACCGGCAGCACCGGCAGCACGGACGACGGCGGCCTCCCGCCCTCCGCGGGCGCGGGTGCCGGGGGTGCCGGCACGGGCGGCACCGGCTCGCCACCCGCGTCCGGGGCCTTCGCCACCGTGACCGTCCAGTTCGACGATTCGCTCTTCACCGGTCCCGCGCTGAGCCCCGCGTGGGCGCCCGAGGACGTCGAGGCGGGCGAGATCGGGCCCGTGCAGGCCCTTGCGCTCTACGGCGGGCGCCGGGCGCCGGGACTCGCGGGGCCGCGTCCGTCGGACCCCGCCAAGGAGGCGGCCGCCGCCTTCCGGAACGCCCTCGAGACCGCCCTGGCCGGCTCCGGAATGCGCGTGGCCCCCGGCGTGGAGCGGGTCCCCGAGGGACAGGGCGCAGGGCGGGCGGCGCTCTCCGAGTCGGTCAGGCAGCCCGAGGGGGACCGAGCCGGCACCGGCACGGCTGCCGCGGGAACCACAGCTCCGGGCAGCACAGCCCCGGGAAGCACAGCCCCGGGAGCCACGTCGGCCCCGAGCGCCGCTGCCCCCCAGCCCCCGGCGGCCCCGCTCCCGGGCCAGATCGCCGCGGTCGAGAGCGCGAGCATCGCCGAGCAGGTGCGGTTCATGCTGCGCGAGTCGGACAACTACGCCGCAGAGGCCCTCGCCCGGCTCGCCTCCGCCGCGGCTGGGGGCCCGGCGAGCGGCGCGGGCGCGACGCTCGCGGCGCGTGCCGCGGCGGAACGCATCCTGGGCTCGGCCGAGGGGCTCGTGATCGACGACGCCTCCGGGCTGGCCGCCTCGGACCGTCTCACCCCGGAGGCGCTCGCCGGCCTTGTCCGCGCCATGGCCGTCGGCTCGGACGCCCGCCTCCGCGAGGCCCTCGGGGGCCTTCCCGTGGCCCACCTCACCGGGACCCTCGCCGAGCGCTTCGGCGACGGGCCCGCGGAGGCGGGGGCCGGCGTCGTGCGCGCCAAGACGGGCACGCTGCTGGCTGTCGCGGCGCTCACGGGATACACGGTCGACGCCGAGGGGCGGCTGCTCGTGTTCTCGTTCGTCGCGAACGGGCTCACTCCGCAGACGCGGCCGGCGGCGCTGGCCGCGATAGACGGCGCAGTGGCCGCCCTCGCGCAGTGCGGCTGCGGCGCCGGCTGAGCCCAGGCGCCTGAGCGGGGTCTGGGCCGGGGGCGCCGGGCGCACCGGCCCAGGGCGTCCGCCCCCGGGCACAGACTGCTCTCGCCGGCGTGTGGTCTGATGGATCCATGGATGCCCCGCAGATGGCCAGCCGACTCATCAACTGGGACCTCGCTGCGACGACCGCGGCCAGGCTCTCCCCGCCCGGCCCGCCGCTGACGCCCGCCGAGGCCGCCGAGGCGGTGGCGAGCCTGCGCCGGCTCGCGGACGCCGCGGTCCCGCACGTGCACCGCATCACGGAACTCGCAGTCGCGGAGGACCTGCGGGACTCGCAGGTCCTGATCGTGGACAGGGCCGCCTGGGCGCGCGCGAACACGCAGGGCTTCGCGGTCATGATGGACCCGATCCTGCGCCGGCTGGTCGAGACGAAGGCGAGCGAGCTCACGCCCGCCGCCGCGCGCGTGGGCGGTGCCCTCACCGGAGCACAGCTCGGAGCGGTGCTCGCGTTCCTCTCGAGCAAGGTGCTCGGGCAGTACGAGCCCTACGCGGCGCTCGCCCCGCGGTCCACCGTGCCGCCCGCGGGCCGGCTCCTGCTCGTGGCGCCCAACATCGTCCAGATCGAGCGGGAGCTGGGCGTGGAGCCGGAGGAGTTCCGGCTCTGGGTGTGCCTGCACGAGCAGACCCACCGGGTCCAGTTCGCGGCGGCGCCGTGGCTGCGCGACCACCTCCTGGACACCATCTCCGAGCTCTCCGAGAGCCTTGTGGGGAACATGGACTCGATCCTCGAGCGGGCCGCCGCCGTGGCGAAGTCCCTGCGCGCCCGCTCGGCGGGCGGGGCCGAGGTGCCGAGCCGCGGCGCCATCATCGACCTCCTCCAGGACCCGGCCGAGAAGGCCGCGATCTCCCACATCACCGCGGTCATGAGCCTGCTCGAGGGCCACGCGAGCGTGGTGATGGACGCTGTGGACGCCTCCGTCATCCCGAGCGTCAAGACCATCCGCCAGCGCTACGCCGCCCGGTCCGAGAACCGCGGGCCGGTGGAGTCCTTCATCCGCAGGGTCCTCGGCCTGGACGCCAAGATGCGCCAGTACACGGACGGGGCGAAGTTCGTGAGGGCCGTGGTGGACAAGGTGGGCATGGCCGGCTTCAACCGCGTGTGGGAGGCGGCGGAGAACCTCCCCACCGAGGAGGAGATCCACGCCCCCGAGCAGTGGACCGCACGGATGGGGCTGTGAACGCGCCCGGGCCCGAGGAGCCCGACGGGCCGCCGGCGTCCCGCGGCTCGGCCTCCCGCGACTCGGCGTCCCCGTCGCGGCGGCGCCTGAACCCTGCCGTGGGCCGGGCGCGCAACGCGGTCAAGGCGGCCCTCGAGGAGGCCGGGTGGCCGCGGCGGGTGCTCGTGGGCTGCTCGGGCGGGCCGGACTCGCTCGCCCTCGCGGCGGCCGTGGCGCACTTCGCCCGCCGCGGACGCGTCCCGGGTGCCGGCGGCGCCCATGCGCTCGAGGCGGGGGCCGTCGTCGTCGACCACGGCCTCCAGGAGGGCTCGGCGGAGGTGGCGCGCACGACGGCGGCCGTGCTGGGCGAGCTGGGCCTCGCGCCGGTGCGCGTGGTCGCAGTCCAGGTGCGGCGCGCAGGGGAGGGGCCGGAAGCGGCGGCCCGCACGGCCAGGCTCGCGGCGCTCGAGGCGGAGGCGCGCGCGTGGGGCGCCGGGGCGGTCCTGCTCGGCCACACCCTCGACGACCAGGCCGAGCAGGTGCTCCTCGGCCTCGCGCGGGGTTCGGGGCCGCGCTCGCTCGGCGGCATGCGGCGGGTCCGCGGGCTGTGGGTGCGGCCGCTCCTGGGCCTGCGCCGCGCGGACACGCTCGAGGTGTGCGCTGCCGAGGGCCTCGCGCCGTGGCACGACCCGACGAACGAGGACCCGCGGTTCATGCGCTCGCGCGTGCGGACCGGGGTGATGCCGTTCCTCGAGGCGGAGCTCGGGCCGGGAGTCGCGGAGGGACTCGCCCGCACCGCCGCGCTCCTGGCGGCCGACGCGGACCACCTCGACGCCGAGGCCCAGGACGCCTACGCCTCCCTCGCCGAGATGGGGGCCCTGACCGCCGAGGTGGGGGCCTTGACCGCCGAGGTGGGGGCCTTGACCGCCGAGATGGGGGCCCTGACCGCCGAGATGGGGGCCCGGGACGCCGAGACAGGGGCAGCCGGCGCGCCCGAGCCGCCCCGCCGCGCCGTCGTGCTCCCCGGTGACCGCCTGCGCGCGCTGCCGGCCGCGCTGCGCGGGAGGGTCCTGGCGATCGCGCTCACCGAGCTCGGCGGCCAGCCGACCTTCGAGAGGCTCGCGGCCCTCGAGGGGCTCCTCGACCGGCGCGGATCGGCCGGTCCGGTCGAGCTGCCCGGCCACGTGCGCGCGTACCGGCAGCCGCGCCGGAAGGGCGCCCCGCCCGGGACCCCCTACGGGGCGCTAGTCTTGGTATCGCACCGCTGACCCAGCGGCCCCAGACCTCATAGCTCGCAGACCACAGGAGCCGCAGGTGGAATCGACCGACGTCCAGGCAGACCTCAAGCACGTCCTCTACAGCAAGGAAGAGATCCAGAACCGCATCGCGGAGCTCGCGGCGCAGATCGACCGGGACTACGAGGGGCGCGACCTGCTGATCGTCGGCGTCCTCAAGGGCGCGGTCATGGTCATGGCGGACCTCGCCCGCGCGCTGCACTCCCACGTCACGATGGACTGGATGGCCGTGTCCTCGTACGGCTCGGGGACCCAGTCCTCGGGAGTAGTGCGCATCCTCAAGGACCTCGACACGGACCTCATGGGCAAGCACGTCCTCATCGTCGAGGACATCATCGACTCGGGCCTGACGCTCTCGTGGCTCAAGACCAACCTCGAGTCCCGCGGCACGGCGTCCGTGGAGATCTGCACCGCGTTCCGCAAGCCCACCGCGGCCAAGGTCCAGATCGATGTCAAGTACGTGGGCTTCGACATCCCCAACGAGTTCGTGGTCGGGTACGGCCTCGACTACGCCGAGAAGTACCGGAACCTCGACTTCGTGGGCACGCTCGCACCGCACGTCTACGAGTAGGTCCGGGTCCTGCCCGGCCCCCTGGGAACTTTTCCGCCCGGCCATGCGTGATCGCTGGGAACGGTGTCATGCTGTGAGGGCGGAGGCCCTCGCGCATGGGCCACACCACGCATGAGAGAAGGGACGGGGCCCGGCCCCGAGTTCATGAAAGTCAAGAGCTTCGTCAAGGGTCCAGGGATCTGGATTGCCGTTGTGATCGTCCTGCTCCTGCTGGCCTTCGGGACGCTGGCACCGGGCGGCAGCGCGCGCGTGGACACGTCGGTGGGGCTCGAGCTCCTCAAGGACGGCAAGGCCGAGCAGGCGAAGATCTTCAACGGCGAGGAGCGCGTCGACCTGGTCCTCAAGGAGGACTACGTCGTCGACGGCGACAACAAGGGCAAGAACGTCCAGTTCTACTACGTCACCCCGCGCGGCGACGACGTGATCGAGGCGGTGGACCAGGCCAACCTCGCCAAGGGCTACACGGACCAGCCGGTGGAGAACAACTGGCTCGGCTCGATCTTCTCGCTCCTCATCCCCGTGCTCCTCCTCGGCCTCGTCTTCTGGTTCCTCCTCTCGCGCATGCAGGGCGGCGGCAGCCAGGTCATGAAGTTCGGCAAGTCCCGGGCCAAGATGATCACCAAGGACATGCCGCAGGTGACGTTCGCGGACGTGGCCGGCGCCGACGAGGCGGTCGAGGAGCTCCACGAGATCAAGGAGTTCCTCCAGGAGCCGGGCAAGTTCCAGGCCGTGGGCGCCAAGATCCCCAAGGGCGTCCTCCTCTACGGCCCCCCCGGCACCGGAAAGACGCTCCTGGCCCGTGCGGTGGCCGGCGAGGCGGGCGTCCCGTTCTTCTCGATCTCCGGCTCCGACTTCGTTGAGATGTTCGTGGGTGTAGGCGCCTCGCGCGTCCGCGACCTCTTCGAACAGGCCAAGGCCAACTCCCCGGCGATCGTGTTCGTCGACGAGATCGACGCCGTGGGCCGGCACCGTGGTGCCGGGATCGGCGGCGGCAACGACGAGCGCGAGCAGACCCTCAACCAGCTCCTCGTCGAGATGGACGGGTTCGACCCCAAGACGAACGTCATCCTCATCGCCGCGACGAACCGGCCCGACGTCCTCGACCCGGCGCTCCTGCGCCCCGGCCGGTTCGACCGCCAGATCCCGGTCGAGGCGCCGGATCTCGTGGGCCGCGAGCAGATCCTCTCCGTCCACGCCAAGGGCAAGCCCATGGCCGGCAACGTGGACCTCAAGGCCGTGGCCAAGAAGACCCCGGGGTACACGGGCGCGGACCTCGCGAACGTGCTCAACGAGGCGGCACTCCTCACGGCCCGCTCCAACGCCCAGCTCATCGACGACAGGGCACTCGACGAGGCGATCGACCGGGTCATGGCCGGCCCGCAGAAGCGCTCCCGCGTCATGAAGGACCTCGAGCGCAAGATCACCGCGTACCACGAGGGCGGCCACGCGCTTGTCGCGGCGGCCCTGCGGAACTCCGCCCCGGTCACGAAGGTCACGATCCTGCCCCGCGGCCGCGCGCTCGGGTACACGATGGTGGTCCCCGAGGAGGACAAGTACTCCGTGACCCGCAACGAGCTGCTCGACCAGCTCGCATACGCGATGGGCGGCCGCGTGGCCGAGGAGATCGTGTTCCACGACCCCTCCACGGGAGCCTCGAACGACATCGAGAAGGCGACCTCGACGGCGCGCAAGATGGTCACCCAGTACGGCATGAGCGAGCGCGTGGGCGCGGTCAAGCTCGGCCAGGGCGGCGGCGAGCCGTTCCTGGGCCGGGACGCGGCCCACGAGCGCAACTTCTCCGACCAGGTCGCGTACATCGTGGACGAGGAGGTGCGCCGCCTCATGGACCAGGCGCACGACGAGGCCTACGAGATCCTCACCGAGAACCGGGACGTCCTCGACCGGCTCGCCTCGGCGCTGCTCGAGCGGGAGACGCTCAACCAGAAGGAGATCTCGGAGATCTTCGCCGACGTGCGCCGGCGGGACTTCCGCGAGGTGTGGCTGTCCAAGGAGTCACGGCCCGTCCAGGACATCCCGCCGGTTGAGACCGAGGCGGAGCGCAAGGCGCGCGAGGCTCAGGCGGAGGCGTCCAAGGCGCGCCACGAGGAGCCGCTCGACGTCGGCACGGCCCATCACCCGCACGGCGAGCAGGACTTCACGCCCGGCTCCGAAGGTGTGTGACGGCCCCGAATCGGGCCGCCCGCGCCGTCACCGCTAGGATCGATCCGTGACCCATCTTGACGACGACGATGTTTTCGGGCTGCCCCCGGGGGCTGCCGCTGTCGATCTGCCGCGCATCGAGGCGGCCGTTCGGGAGATCCTCCTCGCCGTGGGGGAGGACCCTGACCGCAGCGGTCTCGTGGAGACGCCCCAGCGCGTGGCCCGGGCCTACGCCGAGACCTTCGCGGGCCTCCACGAGAACCCCGAGGAGGTCCTGGGCATCACGTTCGACATGGACCACGAGGAACTCGTCCTCGTCAAGGACATCCCGTTCTACTCGACGTGCGAGCACCACCTCGTTCCGTTCCACGGCGTGGCCCACGTGGGGTACATCCCCTCGCACGATGGTCGGGTGACCGGCCTGAGCAAGCTCGCGCGGCTCGTGGACATCTACGCGCGGCGGCCGCAGGTCCAGGAGCGCCTGACCAGCCAGGTGGCCGACGCCCTCGTCAAGCACCTCAGGCCCCGGGGCGTGATCGTGGTCATCTCGTGCGAGCACATGTGCATGTCCATGCGCGGCGTCCGCAAGCCGGGCGCGCACACCGTCACGAGCGCCGTCCGCGGCCAGCTCCACGATCCGGCGACCCGCGCCGAAGCCATGAGCCTCATTCTCGGAAGGTGACCAGCAGATGATGGACTCCCTAGCAGCAGCCCCCGGAACCGGACCCAACACCTCGCCCCTCCCGGTCCTGCGCAAGCCGCGGCCGCGTGCGACCTTCGAAGGCCTCCCGTCGGACCGTGCGGTCGTCATGGGGATCCTCAACGTCACCCCGGACTCCTTCAGCGACGGGGGCCAGAACGCCACCGCGGACACCGCTATCGCCGCCGGCCTGCGCATGTTCTACGCGGGCGCGGACATCATCGACGTGGGCGGGGAGTCGACCCGCCCGGGCTCGGAGCCGGTCCCGGAGGACGAGGAGCAGCGCCGGGTCCTGCCCGTCGTCGAGGCCCTCGCCAAGGCCGGCGCGCTCGTCTCGGTGGACACCCGCCGCGCCTCGACCGCCCGGGCCGCCATCGCAGCGGGCGCGAGCATCGTCAACGACGTCTCGGGCCTGCTCGCCACCGACGAGATGGCCCGCGCGGTCGCCGAGGCGGGCGCGTACTACATCGTCATGCACAACCGCGGCGACTCGAAGGCCATGGGCGGGCTCACCGAGTACACGAGCGTGGTCCAGGACGTGCTCGCCGAGACGCTCTCGGTCCGGGACCGCTTCCGGGCTGCCGGGGTGCCGGACGAGAGGATCATCCTCGACCCGGGCCTCGGCTTCGCCAAGACGGCCGAGCAGAACTGGGAGCTCCTCGCCGGCCTGGGCGCGTTCATGGGCCACGGCCATCCCGTCCTCGTGGGCGCCTCCCGCAAGCGCTTCCTCGGCGAGCTCCTCACCTCCGGCGGCAAGGCCGCCCCGCCCCAGGCCCGCGACGCCGCGACAGTCGCCGTCACCATGCTCTCCGTCGCCGCCGGCGCGTGGGGCGTGCGCGTGCACGACGTCGGGGCGAACCTGGACGCCGTCAAGGTCGCCGCCCGCGCTGCTGGCGCGGCGAAGGCATAGGCGGGGGACGATGGGCACCCGAGCACCCCGAGCCCGCGGCGACGTCATCACGCTCACGGGCGTGCGCGCCGTCGGGCACCACGGTGTGCTCGAAGAGGAGAGGCGCAACGGCCAGCCGTTCACGGTCGACGCCGTCCTGCACCTTGACTTCGATGCTGCGGCGGGCACCGACGACCTCGCGCGGACGGTGAGCTACGCCGAGGTGGCGGAGCGGATCGCCGCGATCATCGCCGGAGAACCGGTGGACCTCATCGAGACCCTCGCCGTCTCGCTGGCACGCGCCGTGCTGGCCGAGTTCCCCGTGGACGCCGTGGAAATCACGGTCCACAAGCCCGAGGCGCCGATCCGGGTGCCGTTCGCCGACGTCTCCGTGACGGTGTTCCGCGAGCGGGAGGGCTGAGATGGGCGGCGTGCGTCATGACTGGGTGCGCTGCGTCCTGGCCCTCGGCAGCAACCTCGGCGAGCGGGCCGAGACGCTCGCGGATGCCACCGCGGAGATCGTGGACCGGCCGGACGTGCGGCTCGTGGACGTCTCCCCGGTGATCCGCACCAAGCCCGTGGGCGGCCCGCCCGGGCAGCCGGACTTCCTCAACATGGTCATGATCGTCGAGACGACCCTGGGCCCGTACGAGCTCCTCGAGCACTGCCACGACATCGAGGCCCGGCACCACCGCACGCGCGAGGTCCGATGGGGCCCGCGCACGCTGGACATCGACATCATCACCTACGGGGACGCGCGGCTCGACGACCCGGAGCTGACCATCCCGCATCCGCGGGCCGCGGAGCGCGCGTTCGTGCTGTTCCCGTGGCTCGTGATCGAGCCCCTCGCGGTCCTCGACGGCCACCCGCTGGTGGAGCTGCTCGAAGACTGCGCCGACGCGGAGTGGATCGAGGACTTCGACATGCTCACGGACCAGGAGCCCCAGCTGTGAGCGTCGTGGCCACGAGGGACCGGACAGGCCAGACAGGGCAGGTGGGGCAGCCGTGAAGCCGCTCAGGCCGTGGGCCGTGGGACTCGTGGTGCTCCTGGCCGGACTCGTGGGGCTGGCCGGGAACCTGGCCGCGCAGCGGGCGTCCGCACCCACCCCCGTGCTGCCGCAGAGCGCGTTCGCCTCGATCGCGGCGATCTCCCTTCTGACGCTCGTCCTCGGCATCCGCGTTCTGCGCTGGCGCAACGGCAAGCGCAAGCACATGCTGGACCCGATCTTCGCCGCGCGGACCCTCGTGCTCGCCCACGCATGCACCTACGCGGGCGCGCTGCTCCTGGGCTGGCACGCCGGGGTGATCGCGGACCAGGTGGCGCTCCTCGCCACCCGCGCCGGCAATCCCGTGGTGCTGCAGGCCCTCGGCATGATGGCGGGCGGAGTGGCCATGGTGACCATCGGCTTCATCGTCGAGCGCTTCTGCCGCATCCCCCCGGAGGAGGGCGACGACGGCGAGGACTCGCCCGGGATGCGCCGACGGCCCGGCCGCGCGCCGGACGCGGAGGGCGGCCTTGCCTGAGGCTTCCGGCCCTGCCCGCCGCAGGACCGGCCCCGCCGGCAGGACCGGCAGTCCTCGCACGAGCCGCGCCGTGGACCCCGAGGGCGTGCAGTGGCGCGCGCTCTCGCCCCGGTACCTGACACTGCGCCTGATTGGAGGCGCCATCCGCACGCTCGTGTGGACGGCCGTCGCGTGCCTGCCCCTCGCCGCGCGCGCCCTGGGCCTCTTCGAGCCGCCGGTGTGGGCCGTCGTCGTGCTTCCCGCGGCGGTGGCCGCGCTGAACCTGACCGGCCTCGCGCTCACGCCGCGCCGCGTGCGCGCCATGGGGTACGCCGAGCGCGACGACGACCTCCTCATCCGCTCCGGCCTCCTGTTCCGGCGCGTGGTCGCGGTGCCGTACGGGCGCATGCAGTACGTGGACGTCTCGGTGGGGCCGATCGAGGGCGCGCTCGGCCTCGCGACCGTGCGCCTGCACACCGCGGCCGCCGCGACCCAGGCGTGGATCCCCGGCCTGCCCGACGGCGAGGCGGCGCGCCTGCGCGAGCAGCTCGCGGCCCGCGGCGAGGCGAGGCTGGCGGGGCTGTGAGCGCGCCCCTTCCTGGCGGCCCGAACGGCGGGACTGCGGGCGGCGGGGGCCCGGGCGGTCCGGTCTGGCGCGGTCCGGCCCCGGGGACGCCGGCGCACGACGCCGGATGGCGGCGGGTGCATCCGCTCTCGCCATGGGTGCGGGGCTGGATCCTGCTGCTCGCGCTGTTCATCGGCGTGGGCCGGGACTGGTTCGAGGCGGTCCTGACGGGCCGGCCGATGGAGGGCTGGTGGAGCGACGTCCCGCTCCCAGCGCTCACGGTGGGCGGCGCGGCGGTGATCGCGCTCATCATCGCGGGGTTCGCGCTCTCGTGGTGGAGCACGCGGTACCAGTTCGGGGAGAAGACCGTGCGGCTGCGGACCGGGATCCTGTTCCGCCAGCACCGAGAGGCGCGGATCGACAGGGTGCAGGCCGTGGACGTCGTCCAGCCGCTGCTCGCGAGGGTCTTCGGGCTCGCGGAGCTGCGCTTCGAGGTCGCGGACGCGGGGGAGAGTGCGCTGCGGCTCGCGTTCCTGCCGCTCGCCGAGGCCCACGAGCTGCGTGCCAAGGTCATGGCCGCCGCCGCGGCTGCCCGCGCGCGCGAGCACGCATCAGCCCCCTCCGTTCCGCCCGGCGCGCCCCCCGCGCTGGCCCCTGCGCCCCTCGCTCCGGGCCCTGCGCTCCCCGCAGCGCCCCCACCGCACGAGACGCTCCTCGCCGCCGTGCCCTTGGGCCGCGTGCTCGCGGCGGCTGCCCTCTCGCCCGAGTTCGTCGGCATGGTCCTGGCCCTCGTGGCGGCCGGCATCTTCGACGCTGCCTCCGGTGCGCGGGTCCTCGCAGTCGCACTCATCCCGATGCTGCTCGCGTTCGCGGCGTCCGTGTGGGGGCGGATCAACCGTTCATGGCGGTTCCGCGTCCTCGCCACGGACCAGGGCCTGCGGCTGCGGTACGGGCTGCTCGAGACGCGCACGCAGACGGTCGCGGAGGGGCGGGTCCAGGCGATCGGGATCCGGCAGCCGCTCCTGTGGCGTCCGTTCGGCTGGTGGTCTGTGAAGGTCAACGTGGCCGGCTACGGGAGGGCCTCGGAGGAGGAACGGGGTAAGTCCCTCGTGCTGCCGGTCGGTACGGTCGAGGACGTCTTCCGGCTGCTCGGGGCGATCCTCCCGGATCCCGGCCTGCCCGACCCGGGTGCTGCCGCCCCGGGTGCGGGGCCCGAGACTTCTGCCGCCGCTCCGGCCCGCGCTGTGTTCGAGGCGGGCCTCACAGGGAGCGGGACGGGCCACGGATTCCTCCACGCCCCGTCGCCTGCGCGCTGGCTGGACCCGCTCACGTGGCGCCGGAACGCCTACCTCGCCACCCGCACCGCGCTCCTGGCCCGCACGGGGCGATTCGCGCGCGCGCTCGTCATCGTCCCGCACGAGCGCACCCAGTCGATCGCGCTCACGCAGGGCCCCCTCGAACGGCGGCTCGGGCTCGCGAGCGTCGAGCTCCATTCGACCTCGAGCGTGTTCCCCGCCGCTGTGCCCCACCTTTCCTCGCACGACGCCGAGGCCCTCTTCGCCGCGCAGGCAGTCCGCGCCGCCCGGGCACGGGGACGTGCCAGTGCGGGAGGATCGCCGCGTGCGGTGCCCGCAGAGGAGCGACCGCCGTCGTCCGCGCTGTCCACACCGTCCGCGCCGCCCGCACCGTCCGCACCGTCCGCACCGTCCGCACCGCCCGCCCCGCCCGAGACCCGCGAAGGAGAGAACCGATGACCGAGGAACCCCGCACACCCCGCCGGCCCGGACGGCTCGGGATCGGGGTGATCGGTGCAGGGAAGGTCGGTGCCGTGCTGGGCGCAGCGCTGCGGGCGGCCGAGCACGCGATCGTGGGCGTCTCCGCCGTCTCCGAGGCGAGCCGCGAGCGGGCCGAGCTGCTGCTGCCCGGCGTGCCGGTCCTGGACGTCCCGGAGATCATCGAGCGGAGCGAACTCGTCCTGCTGGCTGTGCCAGACGATGCGCTGGGTCCGCTCGTCGAGGGGCTCGCGAAGCTCGGGGCGTGGCAGCCGGGGCAGCTTGTGGCCCACACATCGGGGCGGTACGGCGTCGGGGTCCTCGCACCGGTCCGCGCGGCCGGCGCCATACCGCTTGCGATCCACCCGGCCATGACGTTCACGGGCCTGAGCCTGGACCTCACGCGGCTCGCGGACTGCTGCTTCGGGGTGACCGCGGACCCGGCGATGCTGCCGATCGCGCAGGCGCTCGTGGTCGAGATGGGCGGGGAGCCTGTCGCGGTGGCCGAAGGGGACCGGGTGGCGTACCACGCGGCGCTCGCGCACGGATCCAACCACCTTGTCACGATCGCCGCCCAGGCGGCCGAGGTGCTGGGGCGGATCGGGATCGAGAACCCTGCGGCCGTGCTCGGGCCGCTGCTGCGGGCGTCGCTCGAGAACGCCCTGTCCGCGGGCGAGTCCGCACTCACCGGGCCGGTGGCCCGCGGCGACGTCGGCACGGTCTCGGCCCACGCCGGGGCCCTAGCCGAGCTCGCGGAGGACAGCGCCGGCGAAGGCGGTGCCGCGGACATCCTCGCGGCGTACCGGGCCATGGCCCGCGCCACGGCGGTCCGCGCCGAGCGCCGAGGCCTTTTCGGACCGGACGTCCGGGCACGTCTCGAAGCCGCACTGGAACCGGGCCGCACCGGGCCCGGAGACGCAGAGGGAGAGGAAGCCTGATGCCCATCACCGTCGTCCGCACTCGCGCGGCGCTGCGGTCCGCAATCGCGAGCCGGCTCGCTGAGATGGCGCGGCCCATCGCCGTCGTGGACGCCGAGCACCTGACGATGCACCGTACCGCCGCCCCGTCCCTCGGGCTCGTGCCGACGATGGGCGCCCTCCATGACGGGCACCGCCGGCTCGCCGAGGCGGCGGTCGCGGGGAACGACGTCGTCGTCGCGTCGATCTTCGTAAACCCGCTCCAGTTCGGCGACCCCGTGGACCTCGAACGCTACCCCCGGACGCTGGAGGCGGACGTCGCGCTGCTCGAGGAGGCCGGCGTGGACATCGCGTTCGCACCCGGGCTCGAGGAGATGTACCCGGGCGGTGAGCCTCTCGTCCGTGTCACGGCGGGCCCGCTCGCGTCGAAGTGGGAGGGCGCGTCGCGGCCGGGCCACTTCGACGGCGTGTGCACGGTCGTGGCCAAGCTGTTCCATCTGGCCATGCCGGGTCCCGCGGCCGGGGGCTCGACGGCGTACCGGGCGTACTTCGGGCAGAAGGACGCGCAGCAGGTCGCGATCGTGCAGCGCATGGTCAGGGACCTCGACTTCCCGGTCGAGATCGTCCCGGTGCCGATCGTGCGCGCCGAGGATGGTCTCGCCCTCTCGAGCCGCAACCAGTTCCTCTCGGAGCAGGACCGCGAGGCGGCGCTCGTACTCTCGCGCGCCCTGCGCCTCGTCGAGTCCCGCGCGCGGGCCCGCGAGCCGCTCAATCCGGACGACGCCGTCGCCCTCATCCGCTCGCAGCCAGGCGTCGAGCTGGACTACTTCGAGGTGGTGGACCCCGGCACGCTCGAGCCGCTCGCCGTCAACTGCCGCGAGACGCCGTTCACGGGCGAGGCGCTTGCGATCGTCGCGGCCCAAGTCGGCCCGGTGCGCCTCATCGACAATATGCCGCTGCGGGCCCTCTGACCACCGCCCCCGTCTCGGGTACACATCAAGGTGCCATTTCGGCGTTCCGGGTACACAGCGACGGGCCATTCCGGCTTTTCGGACACATCCCGCGTCATTCCGATGTTTCGGGTACGTTTTCCGTTGCGTTCGTTTTTTCCGGTCCCTGCGCGCGACGCCGGCCTCCGCCGCAGCATGTCCCGTCGCCTCTCGTCCGCAGAAGGGTGTTCCGCGGCCAGTGGAGCGAAAGCGCCGAAGGCGCAACAGGCGCTGTCCGAGTGGTCCAGGAAAAGAGCCGCAGACTTCCCGCCGAACCCGAAACACCTTTGGATCCGCTCCGATCTACCTGAAACATTCCTGCGAAGCGCGCCGATGCGCCCGGAAAAGCGCACAGCGTGCGCGCTTGCGTACCCAGAACACGTCCCGAAGCGCCCTTCTGTACCTGAAACAGGCTGAGGGTTCCGACGTCTCCCGAGAAGGCCGGGATACGCGAGAAATCGGAATCGCCCTCTCGTCTTGCCGATACGCCGACGTGGACCCTGTCTGCGCGATACGCCGAAATGCCGCTTTATGTGTGCACGGCACGGGGAAATGAGGTCTGTTGTGTACCCGTAAGGGCGAAATCGCGCCCTGATGTGTACCTGAAGCGCCCAGATGGCCGGTTTATGTGTACCCGAAACATCTCGGGCGGGGTCAGCTTGCGAAGAACTCCCCGAGCCGGTCGATGAGCGCCTTCGCGGGGCGGGTCGGGGCGTCGTGCGCGAGCCTGGCGAGGACGTCGAAGTCGGAGGCCGGCAGCACGCCGTCGAGCTTCTTCGCGGCCTCGGCGAAGTATTCGGGGCTCGCGCCGCCGACGAGGAAGAGCGTCTCGAGCGGCAGTTCGTCGAAGCCCTTCGCCTGGGCGTCCGCGGCGACCACGGCCCGGATCTCGGCCGGACCGGTGGGCAGGAGGCGGGAGAGCTCCTTGCCGAGCGGGGTGCGGGAGCCGATCCGGTTCAGCACGGTGAGCACCGGCAGCGGGAGCTTGGAAATGGGCCCGGCGGTCTGGAGGCCGCGCAGCAGGACGGCGAGGGCCCTGTCCTCGTCCTTGGCCGCAAGGGCCTGCTCGAACTCGCCCATCCATTCGGCCTTGATGCTGCCCTCGAACGAGATGATCGGGTCGTACACCGCGAGGCGCCCGATCTCGAGCTCGCGCCCAGCGTGCAGCGCGATGCACCCGCCGTAGTTGTGCCCGAACACGGCCTCGGTGCCCGTGTGCGCGAGCACGGCGCCCAGGTCCGCGACCTCGGTGGCGAGCGAGTAGTCCTCCGGCTGCGGCGAAGACCCGCCGCGCCCGCGCCGGTTGTACACGTGCACGGGCCCGTGGAGCGCGTCGGCGAGCCGGAGCGCGAAGTCCTTGTAGAGGTCCGCGGTCACCATGGATCCGTGGACGACGACGACCCCTCCACGCAGGGTCCCCTCGCCTGCGTCGCTGGTCGCCGCGGCGCTGCCGGCAGACGTGCTTCCAGACGATGCGCTGCCTGATGACGTGCCGTCGGGGGCGGTGAAGAGCTCGAGGACGGCGCCGTCGGGGGTGGTCACGGTCGAGGCGGAGAGCTGGGTGGCGGGCATGGACCGAGCCTAGCCAAGATCGGCGCGCAATGGGGGGCCGCAGGCTCCTGTTCCGGAGGGAACTAGAATTGTCTACCGTGACCGCACAGAACGCGCCCGCTGAGAACCGCCCCGCCGCCATCGAGCCCGCCGCTGCCCTCGAGCCCGCCGATGCCAGCGAGCAGATGCACATCCGCCGGGACAAGCGCGAGAAGCTCCTGGCCAACGGCGAGCAGCCGTACCCGGTCACGCTCCCGCGCACGCATTCCCTCGCGGAGGTCCGCGCGCAGTACCCCGAACTCGAGCCGGACACGGCCACGGGGGCGAAGGTCGGCGTCGTCGGCCGTGTCGTGTTCGTCCGGAACACGGGCAAGCTCTGCTTCGCGACCCTGCAGGAGGGCGACGGCACGCGCCTGCAGGCCATGCTGAGCCTCGCGAACGTGGGCGAGCAGCGCCTTGCCGACTGGAAGTCCCTCGTGGACCTCGGCGACCACGTGTTCATCTCCGGCGAGGTCATCTCCTCCCGGCGCGGAGAGCTCTCGGTCATGGCGGACGCCTGGCAGATGGCCTCGAAGGCCCTGCGCCCCATGCCCACGCTGCACGCCGAGCTCAACGAGGAGACCCGCGTGCGCCAGCGCTACGTGGACCTCATGGTCCGGGACGAGGCGCGCGCCATGGTCTACACGCGCTCCAGGATCACCAAGAGCATCCGGGACACGCTCGACTCGCACGGCTACGTCGAGGTCGAGACGCCCATGCTCAACCTCATCCACGGCGGCGCCACGGCGCGGCCGTTCTCGACGCATCTCAACGCGTTCGACCAGCCGATGACGCTGCGCATCGCGACCGAGCTCTACCTCAAGCGCGCCGTGGTCGGCGGGATCGAGCGCGTGTACGAGATCGGGCGCGTGTTCCGCAACGAGGGCGTGGACTCGACCCACAGCCCCGAGTTCACCACGCTCGAGTGCTACGAGGCGTACGCGGACCAGTTCACGATGGCCGAGCGCATGAAGGAGATCATCCTGGCCGTCGCCGACGTCGTGGGGACGCGCCGGATCGAGACCGAGGCCGGCACGATCGACCTCGACGGGGAGTGGAAGTGGGTCGGCGTCTACCCGGGCCTCTCCGAGGCCGTGGGCGAGGAGATCACCCCGGACACCCCGCTCGAGCGCCTTCTCGAGATCGGCGACGCGCACGGGGTCAAGACCGATGCCCTGTGGACACAGGAGAAGGCCGTGGTCGAGCTCTTCGGCGAGATCGTCGAGCCGACCCTGATCAACCCGACGTTCGTCTACGACTACCCGCCCTCGGCCCAGCCGCTGGCCCGCCCGCACCGTGAGAACCCGCGCCTCATCGAGGCCTGGGACCTCATCATCGGCGGCATGGAGCGCGGCACGGCGTTCTCCGAGCTCATCGACCCGGTGATCCAGCGCGAGCGGCTCACTGAGCAGTCGCGCCTCGCCGCGGAGGGCGACGACGAGGCGATGGCCCTCGACGAGGACTTCCTCCGCGCGCTCGAGTACGGCGCTCCGCCCATGGGCGGGATCGGCCTCGGGATCGACCGCCTCGTGATGCTCTTCACCCAGGCGGGCATCCGGGAGACCATCCTCTTCCCGCTGCTCAAGCCAGAGGCCCACTGATGGAATACGTGCTCGTCCTGCTCCCGTCCCTCGTGGTGGGCGGAATTTTCTGGTTCGCCATGCGCGCAATCTTCAATGCGGACAAATCCGAGAGGGAAGCTCTCGCCAAGGCCGAGGAAGAGCAGGGCGCCGGCAAGGAGCACCGGCGGGGTGAACAGGCCGGCGGGGAATCCGGTACACCCGCAAATTGATGCCATTTCCTGTGGCATTTTCCACAGGCGGGTCAACTTCTTTGACGCGTGCTCATTCTGGGATACATACTGAGAGTGCTCGGCAGCCGGGACGTTTGCGACCCGGGTGCTGATTGCCTGAACTGTTGAATGCCAACCCCCAGCACTGACAGGAAGAGAGCCCACTTAATGGCACAGAAGGTCAAGATCATTCTCGTGGACGACATCGACGGCGGTTCTGCCGAAGAGACCGTCCGCTTCGGGCTCGACGGAGCCTCCTACGAGATCGACCTTTCTGCGGCAAACGCCGCGAAGCTCCGCGAATCGCTTGCGGAGTACGTCGCTGCAGGCCGCAAGGCGTCCGCCCGGACAGGTGCGGCGCCGAAGGCTCGTGGAGGTTCCTCCGCGCGCAATTCGGACTCGGCGAAGATCCGCCAGTGGGCCCGTGACAATGGCTACAGCGTGAATGCGCGTGGCCGTATCCAGGCAGAGATCCAGGAGGCCTACCACAAGGCCAACGGCTGATCTGCCGCTGAAATTGTCTGCCGGGCTTCCATGGGGGCGAGTCCGGCTCAGGAAATCCCGGTGCGCAGCACCGGGATTTCCTGTATCCGGGGCAGGTGCGGCGGGGGCGCGGCCTCGCCTGCCCGGCGTCCACCGCGCGCGTGCGCGGCAGTTGCGCGTGGCGCACGACGGCGGGAGGTGCGGCGCGCCGTCGTCGTGCCTCCCAGCCCTCCCAGCCCTCCCAGCCCTCCCAGCACTGTGGCGCCGGTTCACCCTGTGGCGAACAGCCCTCTTGCCCGGGGCACCCGGCACGTAGCATCGAACTACGCATAACCGCACCCAAGCTAAACCGGGGAGTTCGAGCAATGTTCGAGAGATTCACAGACCGCGCCCGCCGCGTGGTCGTGCTGGCCCAGGAAGAGGCCCGCATGCTCAACCACAACTACATCGGTACCGAGCACATCCTCCTGGGCCTCATCCACGAGGGTGAAGGGGTTGCGGCCAAGGCACTCGAATCCCTGAGCATCTCGCTCGACGGTGTCCGCGAGCAGGTCCAGGAGATCATCGGGCAGGGCCAGCAGGCGCCGTCCGGCCACATCCCCTTCACGCCGCGTGCCAAGAAGGTCCTCGAGCTGTCCCTGCGCGAGGCGCTCCAGCTCGGCCACAACTACATCGGCACCGAGCACATCCTCCTGGGCCTAATCCGCGAGGGCGAGGGCGTTGCCGCGCAGGTGCTCGTCAAGCTCGGCGCCGACCTCAACCGCGTCCGCCAGCAGGTCATCCAGCTGCTCTCCGGCTACCAGGGCAAGGAGACGGCGTCGGCGGGCTCCGGCGCTGGCCAGCCTGAGGGCACCCCTGCCGGCTCGGTGGTGCTGGACCAGTTCGGCCGCAATCTGACGCAGGCCGCGCGCGAGAACAAGCTGGACCCGGTGATCGGGCGCGAGCACGAGATGGAACGCGTCATGCAGGTCCTCTCGCGCCGCACCAAGAACAACCCCGTCCTCATCGGCGAGCCCGGCGTGGGCAAGACCGCCGTCGTCGAGGGCCTGGCCCAGGCCATTGTGCGCGGCGACGTGCCGGAGACCATCAAGGACAAGCAGCTCTACACGCTGGACCTCGGCTCCCTCGTGGCCGGCTCCCGCTACCGCGGCGACTTCGAGGAGCGCCTCAAGAAGGTGCTCAAGGAGATCCGCACCCGCGGGGACATCATCCTGTTCATCGACGAGATCCACACCCTCGTCGGTGCCGGTGCCGCCGAGGGCGCGATCGACGCGGCGAGCATCCTCAAGCCGATGCTCGCCCGCGGCGAGCTCCAGACGATCGGCGCGACCACCCTGGACGAGTACCGCAAGCACATCGAGAAGGACGCGGCCCTCGAGCGCCGCTTCCAGCCGATCCAGGTCTCCGAGCCCTCGGTGGCCCTCGCCATCGAGATCCTCAAGGGCCTGCGCGACCGCTACGAGGCGCACCACCGGGTGACCATCACGGACGCGGCACTGGCCGCGGCCGCGAATCTGGCCGAGCGGTACATCTCGGACCGCTTCCTGCCGGACAAGGCGATCGACCTCATCGACGAGGCGGGCGCGCGCCTGCGCATCCGCCGCATGACGGCCCCGCCGGAGCTCAAGGAGCTGGACGAGCGCATCGCGAGCCTCAAGCTCGAGAAGGAGTCCGCGATCGACGCGCAGGACTTCGAGGGTGCCGCCGCCCTGCGGGACAAGGAGCAGAGGCTCATCACCGAGCGTGCCGAGCGCGAGCGGGCCTGGAAGGCCGGCGACATGGACGGCATCGCCGAGGTGGACGAGGACCTGATCGCCGAGGTGCTCGCGAACTCGACCGGCATCCCGGTGTTCAAGCTCACCGAGGAGGAGTCCAGCCGCCTGCTCCACATGGAGGACGAGCTGCACAAGCGCGTGGTGGGCCAGGACGACGCCATCAAGGCGCTCTCCCGCTCCATCCGCCGCACGCGCGCGGGCCTCAAGGACCCCAAGCGCCCGGGCGGGTCGTTCATCTTCGCCGGCCCCACCGGCGTGGGCAAGACCGAGCTCGCCAAGGCGCTCGCGGAGTTCCTCTTCGGCGAGGAGGACGCGCTCATCACGCTGGACATGTCCGAGTTCTCCGAGAAGCACACGGTCTCGCGGCTCTTCGGTGCCCCTCCGGGCTACGTGGGCTACGAGGAGGGCGGCCAGCTCACCGAGAAGGTCCGCCGCCGCCCGTTCTCTGTGGTGCTGTTCGACGAGGTTGAGAAGGCCCACGCGGACCTCTTCAACTCGCTCCTGCAGATCCTCGAGGACGGCCGCCTCACGGACTCCCAGGGCCGCGTGGTGGACTTCAAGAACACCGTGATCATCATGACCACGAACCTCGGCACCCGGGACATCTCCAAGGGCGTCATGACGGGCTTCCAGTCCGGCACGGACACCAAGACCGGGTACGAGCGGATGAAGGCGCGCGTGACGGAGGAGCTCAAGCAGCACTTCCGCCCCGAGTTCCTCAACCGCGTGGATGACGTGGTGGTGTTCCCGCAGCTGACCCAGGACGAGATCATCGAGATCGTGGACCTGTTCGTGGCCCGCCTCGAGCAGCGCCTCAAGGACAAGGACATGGGCATCGAGCTCACGCCCGCGGCCAAGGTGCTCCTCGCGACGCGCGGCTACGACCCGGCGATGGGCGCCCGGCCGCTGCGCCGCACCATCCAGTCCCAGATCGAGGACCAGCTCTCCGAGAAGATCCTCTTCGGCGACCTCTCCGCCGGGGACATCGTGGTGGTCGACGTGGAGGGCGAGGGCGACGACGCGACGTTCACGTTCACCGGGACCCCGCGCCCCAAGGTCCCCGAGGTCGTCTCCCTGTCCAAGGGCGGCGGCAAGGAGCTCGGCGCCTAGCCGGTTCAGCGCGCACGACGGCGGCCCCTACCTTCTCGGGTGAGGGCCGCCTTCTGCTGTGCTGGAGCGGGCAAGGGGGCAGGGACCACGATGGCAAGGGGCTGGCGGGTTGCGCCCCCACCGGCCTAAGGTCGGAAGCACTGGGCCCGTTCTGGGGCCCGGGGCCCGGTGCCGCGAAGCCACCGCCGCCGTCTCGAGGAAGGGAAGCCATGAGCAGCGAAACCCCGGAGAACACCGAGAGCACCGAGAACACCGAGAGCGCAGGGAGCGTCGCCGAGGGCGGAGGCCGCGGATCGCTCGGCGGAGGCGGCTACGGCGAGCCCACGCCGGAACAGGAGATGGGCGGCGAGGACCCCCAGTCCGAGTTCGGGAACCGTGCCGATGCGGACGAGCTTGCTGCCGAGGGGCGCGACCCTGAGCAGGCCGGCGGGCAGCGGGCCGGCGACGAGCAGGCCGGCGGGCAGCAGGCCACCGAGGAGCAGGGCGAGGACTGAGGAGCGCTAGTGAAGAAGCTCATCAATGACCCGCGGGCGGTCGTGGACGAATCGGTCGAGGGCTTCGGGATGGCACATCCCGGCCTGGTGAGCGTCCACCCGGATCCCCTGTACGTCTCCCGCGCGGGCGGCGCGGTTCCGGGGAAGGTAGGCCTCGTCTCGGGCGGCGGCAGCGGACACGAGCCGCTCCACGCCGGCTACGTTGGCCTCGGGATGCTGGACGCCGCGGTCCCCGGGGCAGTCTTCACCTCGCCCACACCGGACGCGATCATCCCGGCGACACAGGCCGCGGACGGAGGCGTCGGCGTCGTCCATATCGTGAAGAACTACACGGGGGACGTGCTCAACTTCGAGACCGCGGCCGAGATGTGCGCGGCCGAGGGGATCGAGGTGCGCACGGTGCTCGTCAACGACGACGTCGCGGTCGAGGACTCCCTGTACACGGCCGGCCGGCGCGGCGTGGCAGGCACGGTCCTGGTCGAGAAGATCGCCGGCGCCGCGGCCGAGCGCGGCGACTCCCTCGACGCGGTCGCGGCGATCGGCGAGAGGGTCGCGCAGAACGTGCGCTCGATGGGCCTCGCGCTCACGGCGTGCACGGTCCCCCATGCCGGGAAGCCGAGCTTCGAGCTCGCGGACGACGAGATCGAGATCGGGATCGGGATCCACGGCGAGCCGGGCCGTCAGCGCGTGGGGCTCGAGCCCGCGGACGCGCTCACGGAGCACCTCCTCGGTCCCGTGGCGGATGATCTCGGGCTGGCCGGAGGGGAGCAGGTGCTCCTCCTCGTCAACGGGATGGGCGGCACGCCGCTCTCAGAGCTGTACGTCGTGTACCGGCGCGCCGCCCAGCTCCTCGCGGACCGCGGGGTCGCGGTGGTGCGCAGCCTCGTGGGCAACTACGTGACGTCGCTCGAGATGCAGGGGGCCTCGGTCACGGTGCTGCGGCTGGACGACGAGATGACCGGGCTCTGGGACGCCCCCGTCCACACGGCAGCGCTGCGATGGGGGGTGTGATGACGGCGCTCGACGCGGCCTGGGCGGTCCGCTGGCTGCGCGAGGGCGCCCGGGTGATCGCAGACCACCGGGAGGAGCTCATCGACCTCGACCGCGCGATCGGCGACGGCGACCACGGCGAGAACATGGACCGGGGCTTCGCGGCGATCGCGGCGAAGCTCGACGAGGAGACGCCGGCCTCCGTCGCGGCGGCGCTGAAGATGGCGGCGATGATGCTCATGAGCAAGGTCGGCGGTGCCGCCGGCCCGCTCTACGGCACGGCGTTCCTGCGGGCCTCGACCGCGGCCGGGCAGGCCGAGCACCTCGATGGGCCCGCCGTCGCGGCGATACTCATGGCAGCGCGGGACGGGATCGTTGCCCGTGGCAAGGCCGAGCCCGGGGACAAGACGATGGTGGACGCGTGGACGCCCGCGGTGGAGGCGGCCACGCGCGCCTCGGACGGGCAGGCCGCCCTGGGTGCCGCCGCCGATGCCGCCGAGGCCGGGGCCCAGGCCACGAAGCCGCTCGTGGCGCGCAAGGGCCGCGCGAGCTACCTCGGCCAGCGCAGCGCCGGCCACCTCGACCCGGGGGCGGTCTCGAGCGCGCTCCTGCTCCGCGCCGCCGTGACCGCGGCCATGAGCGAGATCGGCACGGGCCGCGCCGGCAGCCCCGGATCTGGCAGCGCCGGATTTGGCAGCCCCGGAGCCGGCAGCCCAGGATCGGGTGCCGCGCCGGAGGCCGGGGCGTGAGCCCGGTCGGCCTGCTGATCGTCTCCCACAGCGAACGCCTCGCCGAGGGCGTGGTGGAGGTGGCCCGCCAGATGGCGGCCTCGGTCCCGCTCGTTGCGGCGGGAGGGACGGACGACGGCGGGGTGGGCACCTCGTTCGAGAAGGTCCTCACGGGCGTCGCTGCGGCAGACACGGGGGAGGGTGTCGTGGTGCTGGCGGATCTCGGCTCGGCGGTCATGACGGCCGAGTCCGTGCTCGAGTTCCTCGACGACGAGCAGCGCGACCGGGTGCGGATTGCGGATGCGGCACTCGTGGAGGGCGCGGTGGCGGCAGCCGTGGCGGCGCACGCGGGGGCAGGGGTCGACGCCGTCGTCCGGGCTGCCGAGGAGGCCGTCGCCGGGGTGCGGGACGAGGACGGCCCCGGCCACGGCGCGCCCCGTGACTTCGGCGAGTCGGATGACCTCGCCTACGCGGGGGAGCTGGCCCGCCTGGCGGGCCCGGACCGGCCCACCGAGCAGGCGATGCTCACCCTCGTGAACCCGATGGGCCTCCACGCCCGGCCCGCCGCGGTGCTCGCGGGGCGCCTCTCGTCCTTCGACGTCGAGGTGACGGTGAACGGGGTGGATGCCCAGTCCGTCATGGCGCTCATGGCGCTAGGCGCGGGACAGGGGGCGACGCTCGTCGTCGAGGCCGCGGGGCCGGACGCGACGCGTGCCGTGGACTTCGTCCGCAAGCAGGTCCAGGAGGGCTTCGGAGAGGTGTGAAAGAACTGTTTCACCAATAGTGAACGCCCCTGTGCTCCGCGTCACATCCCGGGTTGAATCGGAGGCATGAGCGCAGAGCCCCAGACACTTGTCCCCCACGGCGCAGCCGATTCGGCCCCAGCCCCCCACGGCGCAGTCACCGGGGCCCCAGCGCCCGAGACCCCGTTCCACGACCTCTCCCACTATGTAGTCATCCCGCGGCTCTCCGGCCTCTCGCTGAGCGCGGACGGGACCCGGCTCATCACCGCGGTGGCAACGCTCTCGGGGGACGCGACCGAGTACGTGAGCGCCCTGTGGGAGGTGGACCCGACGGGGTCGCGTCCGGCCCGCCGCCTGACCCGTAGCGCCAAGGGCGAGGCCGGGGCGGCCTTCGCCGCGAACGGTGACCTCTACTTCACCTCGGCGCGGCCGAACCCCGAGAAGCCGGACGAGGACCCCGTCAACGCGCTCTGGCTCCTGCCGGCCGCCGGCGGGGAGGCGAGGGTCGTGCTCAGCCGGTGCGGCGGCGTCGACCGCGTCATCACGGCCCGTGATGCCGACGCCGCGTTCGTGCAGGCCTCCGTCCTCGCGGGGAGCGCCGACGAGGAGGACGACGAGGCGCGCCGCAAGGCCCGCAAGGAGGCGAAGGTCGCGGCGATCCTGCACTCCTCCTACCCGGTGCGGTTCTGGGACGCGGACCTCGGGCCGGCCGCGCCGAGCCTCTTCGCGCTCGAGGCCGCCGGGCCCTCCGGCCCTGGCCTGCCCACGACCGTGGACGAGGGTCCCGCGCGCCGCCTTCGCCCCCTCACCCAGGGGATCGGCGCCGGGCTCCGCAACAGGGAGACGCACGCGAGCCCGGACGGCACCACCCTCTACACGACGGTCGCGCGGCCGCTCGCGAAGGCGGACCTGCGGACCGAGCTCGTCGCCGTCGACGTCGCCACGGGCACGCGCCGCACCCTCCTCTCCGCGGACGGCGCGGATTTCGCTGCGGGCCCGGTGAGCCCGGACGGGCGCACGGTGGCGGTCGTCGTCGAGCCCCACACGACGCCGTCCCAGTCCTACCGCTCCGAGCTCCACCTCCTCGACGTGTCCAGCGGACAGCTGCGCCGCCTCGCCGCGGGCTGGGACCGTTTCCCGCACCCCGCCGCATGGCTTCCGGACGGCTCGGCGCTGCTCGTCACGGCGGACGACGCCGGCCGCTCGCCCGTCTTCCGCATCGCCATCGCGAGCGGTGAGGTCACGAGGGTGACGCACGACGACGCCGCGTACACCGACGTCGTCGTCTCGCCGGACGGCGCGCACGCCTACGCGCTGCGCAGCTCCTACCTCTTCCCTCCGGAGGCCGTGCGGATCGACATCACGACCGGGGAGGCGACCCGCCTGCCCGGCCCGGTGGAGCGGCCGGCCATCCCGGGCCGGCTCGAGGAGGTCACGGGCACGGCCGAGGACGGCACCCCGTTGAGGGCCTGGCTGGCTCTGCCCGAGACGGGCGATGCGGGCGATGAAGGTGAGGCGGGCGAGGCGACGGGGAGCCACGGCAAGGGCGACGCCGGCCGGCACCCCCTCCTGCTGTGGATCCACGGCGGGCCGATCGGCTCGTGGAACGCGTGGACGTGGCGCTGGAGCCCGTGGCTCATGACTGCGCAGGGCTATGCGGTGCTGCTGCCGGACCCTGCCCTGTCCACGGGGTATGGCCAGCGGTTCATCGATCGGGGCTGGAACGCGTGGGGCGATGCGCCGTTCACCGACCTCATGGCCCTCACCGACGCCGCGCTCGAGCGGGACGACCTCGACCCGGAGCGGACCGCAGCGATGGGCGGTTCCTTCGGGGGGTACATGGCGAACTGGGTGGCCGGGCACACGGACCGGTTCAAGGCCATCGTCACGCACGCCAGCCTGTGGGGCCTCGAGGGGTTCGGGCCCACGACAGACATGTCCATGTACTGGGCCCGCGAGATGGACGAGGCGATGACGTCCACTCATTCCCCCCACCGCGCGATCGAGGACATCCGCACTCCCATGCTCGTGATCCACGGGGACAAGGACTACCGGGTTCCCATCGGAGAGGGCCTGCGGCTGTGGTACGAGCTCCTCTCGCGCTCGCAGCTCGCCACCGACGAGCACGGCCGCACCCCGCACCGCTTCCTCTACTTCCCGGACGAGAACCACTGGATCCTCAAGCCCCAGCACGCCAAGGTCTGGTACGCGGTGGTGAACGCGTTCCTCGCGGAGCACGTCCTCGGAGAGTCCCGCGCACTCCCACGCGAGCTGGGGCTGTAGGCGGGCGGGACTGCCCGGCGGACGGGGCGGGCAGCCAAGGCGGGCGGAGCCGCCGGCTGGCCCGGGCCGCCTGACCCGAGCCACCGGCGGGCGGAGCCGCCGGGCAGAGCCGCGGGAGGGCTGAGCCGCGGGAGGGCTGAGCCGCGGGAGGGCTGAGCCGCGGGAGGGCTGAGCCGCGGGAGGGCTGAGCCGCCAGGGCGGTCGCCGATGGCTCTCAGAACGGCGGAGCCTCTGACGGCCGCGAAGGCGCTCGGAACGGTGGCCCCTCCGGGAGCGGCGGTGGCTCGGGCTCGGGCTCGAGCGCCGTCGCCGCTCCCGCCGGTCCCCCGAGGATGTGGTCGCGGTCAAGTGGTTCTGCGGGGTGCTCGAATCCAAGAAGCGTGGTCCACACGACGTCCGCGCCGAGTCGCCTTCCACCCTCGGCGGGCGTCCGGCGGAGCGTGAAGAGGGCGAGCGACTTGAGGGCGTGGTGCTTAGGGCAGAGCAGTGCCAGATTGTCGGCATCGGTGGGGCCGCCGTCCTGCCATTCGACGATGTGGTCGATCTCCGAGCGCCGCGCTGCCCGCGTGCATCCCGGGACCCTGCAGGCGCCATCCCGATAGCGGATGAACCGTCTGAGCGACTCCGGCGGCCGGTAGACCGTTCTGCCCAATCTGACGGGCACGCCTTCTGCGTCCGTCCAGAGGCGCTGCCACGTCGGAGCTGCGGCGGCGAGGCCGCGCGCGGTGTGCGCATCGACCACGCCATACCCCTCGAGCTCGGCGACATCGTCCGACGCGCCCAACAGCACCGCTGCCGGAATGTGGACGACGACCTCGGCCCGGACGAGATCGTCCAGAGCCTCGGGAAGGGCGACCGGTTCCGGCAGTGCTTCCGCGGGGGCCGCTGCCGCGGGGGTCTGGTCCGCGGGGGCCGCTGCTGCGGGGGTCTGGTCCGTGGGGGCCGCTGCTGCGGGGGTCTGGTCCGTGGGGGCCGCTGCTGCGGGGGTCTGGTTCGCGGGGGCCGCTGCTGCGGGGGTCTGGTCCGCGGTGGCCGGTGCCGCCGGGGTCTGGTCCGCGGCCCGCGCGGGCTGCGGCGGCCGGCTGCCGCCCGAAGGTCCCGTCCCGGGGCGGGCGCCGTGGGCGAGCAGTGCCTGTGCGAGGGCGTCGGCCCGCAGCTGGGGCGTGGTCCGGTACTCTCCGTCGGCGCCGCGGGCGGCCCGGGCGATGGCATCGACCCGCTTGTACGCCGCAATGCCGATCTCGGCGGGCAGCAGGGCTGTCAGCGTGCACATTCCGTCATCCTCGGGCCGGAGCCAGACGCCCCGGTCAGCCGTGGCCTTGGCGCGCCGCTCCGTGATCGACTCGGGATGCCGCCGCTCCCGCATGCCCTTCACTGCGATGCGCAGCTCGCCCGGCGTCCGCAGGTGGCCCTTGCGCGTGCGCAGCCGGCCCAGCGCCTCCATGCCGAGGAGTTCGGCCGCCTCGGGGGGAAGCGTGGAGGCCTGGTCGACGATGACCTTGGCATGGGCCTCGCTGATGTCCCCCGCGAGCAGGGCCTCGTGGACCGCAGGGTGAGTGTTGACGAGCGAGTCTGAGAAGTTCACGGCCCGTGCGGCCGCCGCCTCCGACGTCCCGGCCACGAGCGCGACCTCGGAGACAGTGGCGGCATGGGCGAGGTCACCGTCAAGGCGGAGCGGCTGTCCGTCACGGCCGTTGAGCGGCTCCTCGGCGATCTGCTGGGCCAGCAGATTCACGAGGAAGGCCCTCAGCGCAGCGCTGTAGGCGTCGAAGTCCGCCAGCGCCTTGAGCGTCCTCGCCGCGCCATGAGGAGCCGTGAGGACCGCCGGGTCGACCCACAGTGCCCCACGAAGGGCCATCCGGTCCCGTGACGTGAAGGGAAGTGCCGCTCCGGGGGGAACGGCAGCAGCTGCCGTCGGACTGTGCACTCGCTCTCCCCCTTCCCTTCCCGCGAGGTCCGCGGTGATTCGACCTAAATCTATTCGAACATGTGTTCGATTCTAATCGCCGGTTCGGTTCCTGCCAAGTGCCCGCCGGGAATGCGGCTGCAGCCCGCGCCTCCGGGCCGCGCCCCGCGGCGGCGAGGGCCCGGCATCGTGCGCCGCCCTAGGATTGAACGCATGACCGCAGCCCACCCGCGCCAGCATGCCGGACCCGACGCCGCCCCGCCGTTCACCCTGCGGCGTGCCCGCACGACCGACGTGCCGGCGATCAAGGCGCTCGTGGCGCCCCTTGCGGAGCGGCGCATCCTCATCTCCAAGGAGACGGTCGCCTACTACGAGGCCATCCAGGAGTTCCGGGTCGCGGAGACGCCCGAGGGCGAGGTGATCGGCTGCGGCGCCCTCCACGTCATGTGGGAGGACCTCGCCGAGGTGCGCACGCTCGCCGCCGCGGACCACTGGCGCGGGCGCGGCGTGGGCCACGCCCTCGTCGAGCAGCTCTTGAGGGATGCGCACGACGTCGGGGTGCAGAGGGTCTTCTGCCTCACCTTCGAGGTGGGGTTCTTCGAGCGGCACGGATTCGAGGTCATGGCGGACCAGTCGCCCGTGGCGCTCGAGGTGTACTCCGAGCTGCTGCGCTCGCACGACGAGGGCGTGGCCGAGTTCCTCGACCTGGCCCGGGTCAAGCCGAACACCCTGGGCAACACGCGGATGCTCGCCTGGCTCGGCGGCCGGGCGCGCGAGTAGGCCCGAGGGCGCGCGAGTAGGCCCGAGGGCGCGAGCAGGCCCGTGGGCTCGGAGCCGGCGGGTCCGGGCGGGCCGGGCGCTGCGGTATGGGGCGGCCACTAGGGCTTGGCGTGGAGGCCCTGCGAGTCCAGGACCACCACCGCGCGGATGAACTTCCCGCAGTGCTCGCCGAACGGGTACTCGGCGATCGGGGTGAAGTCGAGCCGGTGGAGCGCTGTGGGGCCCGGCCTGCCGGTGGTCGAGGACTCCATCACGCGCACGGTGAGGGCGATCTGCTCCTCCGTGAGCACCCCCATGTCCAGATGCGCGACGCGGGGCTGGCCCGGATCCCCGTACGGGTCCGCGGGGAGGAGCTCGAGCCTGTCCTCCCGGCAGTTGGTGCCCTGGCACGCCCGGGCCCACAGTGCCGTGATGGACTCGGCGTCCTGGGTGGGGACCTCGATCGTCACGAAGGGCGCGGCCGCGATGGCCGGGCACGGCCGCGGCTCCAGGACGACGCACCCGCTGAGGGCCATCGCGAGCGCGAGCGGCAGGAACCCCAGCACAGTCCGCCGATTCCCCGTCTGGCAGGCTCTCCTCTGGCGGGTTTCCCTCTGCCGGATGGACATGCTTCAGGCTAGGCGCCGGGCAGACGGTGCGGACAGTCCGGAACGGCGGCGATCGGGCCACAGAACGGTCACGCCACGACAGCCGAGGCAGGAGGGCCCGGCTCCCCGGCCCGGCCGGGTCAGGGCAGCCGCAGGCCGCCGTCGACCTCGACCGCGAGGCCGTCCGCGATGAGCCCCTCGAGCGCGCGGTGGAGCTGCTCGGGGCCCGTGTTGAGTGCGTGGAGCCGGGCGAGCGCTGCGGCGACGGTGCCCGGGGCGATCCCGGGACGTGGCGGGGTGCCCAGGGTGCCCGGGGTGCCCGGGGCGGGGGCCGCCGTGAAGAGCTCCCGCGCCACGGGGCGCTCGGCCGCACGGAGCACGGCCATGGCGGCGCCGCGCACCTGCCGGTCGGTCCCATGCCATGCCTGCCCCTTGGGCACATAGGAGGGCGGCGGCTCGCCGGCGGCCCGCCAGGCGCACTCATGCGCCACGGGGCATGCGTCGCAGCGGGGGCTCCGTGCGGTGCACACGAGCGCGCCGAGCTCCATGACGCCGACGTTCCAGCGGACGGAGGCATCGTCGTCGTGCGGGAGGAGCGCTGCCGCCCGCCGCTGTTCCGCGGCCGTGAGGGAGGGCGCGGGGAGCGCGTCGCCGCCCAGGAGTCGCGCGTGGACGCGCCGGATGTTCGTGTCCACCACGGTGGCCCGGTGCCCGAACGCGAACGCCGCGACTGCCGCCGCGGTGTACGCGCCCACGCCGGGCAGCGCGAGCAGCCCCTCCTCGGTGCCGGGCAGCTCGCCCCCGTGCTCGGCGGCGATGACGGACGCCGCGGCATGGAGCCGGAGCGCCCTGCGCGGGTAGCCGAGCCGTCCCCACGCGCGCACCGCCTCGCCGGGCGCCTCGGCCGCGAGGTCCGCGGGCCGCGGCCAGCGTTCCATCCACTCGCGCCACACGGGCAGAACCCGCACGACAGGCGTCTGCTGCAGCATCACCTCGCTCACGAGCACGCCCCACGGCGTCCGCTCCGGCGCACGCCAGGGGAGTTCCCGCGCGGCCGCCTCGAACCAGTCCGCCACGGCCCCGTGCAGGCGGGCCAGCCGCTCGGCGGCCTCGGGGCCCGTCTGGGGTGCGGCGCCCTCGCGCGTGCGGGCGACGGCATGCATGCTGATGGGAGCGGGTGTGGGCACGCATCCACTCTAGGCGCCGGCTGCCGGGCACGGGCCAGGGCTGCGCCTAGGCTAGGAGCATGGCACGGAAGGAGACCGAGCGCGGCGCGGGACGGGCATCAAGGGCGGGACAGGCGGGGAAGAAGCCGGCAGGAAGGCCCGCCGCAGGAAGGCCCGCCGCAGGCGCTGCCGGGAGGCCCTCCGGACGCCCCGGACAGCGGCGGCAGAGCCCGGCGGTCTACCGCAGGCGCCGCATCGCGGTCCTCGTCCTGGGCCTCCTCGTCCTCGGGCTCCTCGGCTTCGGCGGCTGGGCGGCCGCGCTCGCGGTCGGCTCGCTCACGGGCGCACCGTGGGCCCCTGGGCCGGGCGGTTCTGCGGGCGGTTCCGGCTCCTCCGCGGCTGCCAGCCCGGGCACGACGGCGACGGGCGCCTCCGCGGGGGCGTCGCCGTCGTCCGCTTCCCCGGGCGCCTCACCCACGCCGAGCTGCAGCCGCGAGCTCATCACCGTGACCGCGTCCACCGACAAGCCCGTGTACCAGCCCACGGAGAAGCCCCTCTTCACCCTCCGCGTCACGAACGGCAACCCCCTCCCCTGCGAGGTGAACGTGGGCACCTCCCAGATGGAATTCCTCGTGGTGAGCGGCACGGACCGGATCTTCTCGTCCAAGGACTGCCAGGCAGACTTCAAGGACCTGCCCAAGGTGATCCCCGCGGGCAAGTCCGAGGCCGCGAACTTCCCGTGGCCGCGGACCCGCAGCGTGGAGGGATGCCGGGCGGTCAAGGTCGCGCCCAAGCCCGGCTACTACGTGCTCACGGCCTCGCTCGGAGCCACGACCAGCTCGAAGGCGGTCTTCGAGCTGAAGTAGGCCTGCCCTCAGTCGGCCGCGGGCTGGACACAGCAGTGCTGGACGCGGCAGCCCGGGCGGGCTCAGAGGAAGCGGTCGAGGAGGCTAGCCTCTGCCATGCGGCTGAGGCCCTCGCGCACGGTGCGGGCGCGCTGCTCGCCGATTCCGTCCACCACCATGAGGTCCTCGATCGTGGCTGCCATGAGGTTCTGCAGGCCGCCGAAGTGGTCCACGAGCCGGTCCGCGACGGCGCGGGGCACCGGCTTGAGGCCCGAGATGAGACGGTACCCGCGCGGCTGGACATGGGCATCGAGGAAGTCCGAACCGCCCGCGTAGCCGAGGATCGCGGCGATGCGGTTGAGGTCGATGAGCTCCGCGCTCGAGAGTTCCATGAGGGCCTGGACCGCGCCGTCGATCGTCTCGGAGGTGGTGTCGTCTCCCGCGTAGTCGCGGATCACCACGTCGCTCCCGGCGCCGAGGCCCGCTGTGAGCTCCTCGAGCTGGAGCGAGAGGAGGCGGCCGTCGTCGCCGAGCTCGAGCACGTACTGGGCGATCTCCTCGGAGATGCGCCGCACCATCTCCTGCCGCTGGAGCGCCTGCGCCACGTCGCGGACGGTGACCATGGCCTCGATCTCGAGGGCGGAGAGGGAGTTGGTCACCTGGGCGAGGCGGGCACGGTAGCGCTCGAGGGTCGCGAGAGCCTGGTTCGCGCGGGCCAGTACCCGCTCGGAGTCCTCGATGACGTGGCGGAGGCCGCGCACGTAGAGGGCGATGATCTGCATGGACTGGCTCACGGAGACCACGGGGAGCCCGGTCTGGATGGCCACGCGCTCGGCGGTGCGGTGGCGGGTGCCGGACTCGTGCGTCTCGATGGTGGAGTCCGGGACGAGGTGCACGGCCGCGCGGACGATCGTCTTGGCCTCGCGGTCCGTGACGATTGCGCCGTCCATCTTCGCGAGCTCGCGGAGGCGGGTGGGGGAGAAGTCGATGCCGATCTCGAACCCGCCCGAGCACAGGGACTCCACCGTCGGGTTGTAGCCGAGGACGATCAGGGCGCCGGTGCGGCCGCGCAGGATCCGCTCGAGGCCGTCCCGGAGGGCGGTTCCGGGTGCGACCTGGGCCAAGGTGGCCTTGAGCACTTCCTCGGGCGTCCGCGCCATTCGTTGTCCCTTGTCTCGTCCGCGGGCGCTGCACCTCGGCCGGCGCGGCGCGTGCCTGCGCAGGCACGGCTCCATGCTATCGGCGCGATCGGCGCGGAGTACGGGGAGTCTGCAGGCCCGCGGGACGCAAATGTACAACGATTCGGCCAGCGCCGGTAGGGCCTTCTGCCAGCGGATCCTTCCGGGTCAGCTGCCCGGGATGAGGAGCTCGAGGGCTTCGGCGACGTGCGCGACCTCGCGGACCTTGAAGCCCTCGGGCACCTCGCCGGGACCGGTGGGACTCGCGGGGACCACCGCATGCGTGAAGCCGAGCCGGTGGGCCTCCTGGATGCGCCGGTTGATGCCCGGCACGGGCCGCACCTCACCGGCCAGCCCGACCTCGCCGAAGGCGATGAGGCGCTCAGGGAGCGCGATCCGCGACTTGGCGGATGCGACCGCCAGCGCCACGGCGAGGTCTGTGGCCGGTTCGCTCAGCTTCACTCCGCCCACGGTGGCCACGTAGGAGTCGTCCTTGTGCAGGAGGCACCCGGCCCGCTGCTGGAGCACCGCGAGGAGCATGGCCACACGTGAGGAGTCGAGCCCGCTCGTCGCGCGGCGCGGCTGGCCCGCTGCGCTCTCGGCGAGGAGGGACTGCACCTCGGCGAGCAGGGGCCGCCGGCCCTCCATTGTGACGGTGATGCACGTGCCGGAGACAGGCTCGCGCGTGCGCGAGACGAAGAGCCCGGACGGATCGGTGACGCTCAGGATCCCCGCCTCGGTGAGGTCGAAGCAGCCCACCTCGTCCGTGGGGCCGTACCGGTTCTTCACAGCGCGCAGGAGCCGCAGGCGCGAGTGTCGCTCGCCCTCGAACTGGCACACCACGTCCACGAGGTGCTCGAGCAGGCGCGGCCCGGCGATCGAGCCGTCCTTGGTCACGTGGCCCACGAGCAGCGTCGTCATGTTCCGCCGCTTCGCCGCCGCGATGAGCGAGGCTGCCACTTCGCGCACCTGCGAGACGCCGCCCGCACTGCCATCCACCTCGGGGCTCGAGAGGGTCTGGACCGAGTCGACGATGAGCAGCTGCGGCTCGAGCTTCTCGACGTGGCCGAGCGCCTGTGCGAGGTCCGTCTCCGCGGCGAGGAACAGCCGCGGCGCGACGGCGCCGATCCGCTCGGCCCGCAGCTTCACCTGGGCCGCGGACTCCTCGCCCGTCACGTAGAGGACGTCCCGTGCCCCGGCAGCCCCGGTCTCCCGGGCGCCGGCCACCTTCGCGGCGACGTCCAGCAGGAGGGTGGACTTGCCGACGCCGGGCTCCCCGGCCAGGAGGATGACGGCACCGGGCACGAGGCCCCCGCCGAGGACGCGGTCGAGCTCGCTGGCCCCCGTGGGGAGGAATGAGGCGTGGGTCGCGTCCACGTCCGCAATGGGCCTGGCCGGTTCGAGGACGGTCGCGGCCGCCGTGGTCCGCGCGACGACGGCGCCGACCTCCTCGACCGTTCCCCAGGCCTGGCACTCGCCGCAGCGGCCCACCCACTTGGCCGTGGTCCAGCCGCATTCGGCGCAGCGGTAGCCGGGGGCCTTGCCGGCACGGGCGGTGCTGCGCGCAGAGGTCTTCGTCGCCATGGTCCCAAGGCTACGGGAGGCGTCCGACACTCCGGCGCCTCTTCTCCCCAGAGCGGTCCCGCCCCTCCTCACAGCGCCGGGAGCAGCGCGACGGCGTCCTCATGGGTGTGCCCCGTGGCCTCGAGGAGGTCCACGAGCAGGGGCCGGAGGAGGATCACGAGCGCCTCGCCCTCGAGCCGCTCCACCTCAAGGCTTCTGGGATGGGCGCGCGCGGCGATGACGGCGAGCTCGGCCCGCGCGGTCCGCATCTGCGCCTCGCGCTCCTCCCGCCGCTCGGCCACGAGACCCAGCGCCACGTCGTCGAGCGCGTCCGCGGTGTCCTCGAGGAGGCCCGCGATCTGCTCCGCCGCCTCGCGCGTGAGCGCGGCGTTGTTGATCACTGAGGTGAGCCGCCGCGCCACGACGCGGCCATTGCGCATCGCGAGGTCAAGGTAGCCCACGGCATCCGCGAGCTCCTCGATCTCGGTGCGGTGCCGGCGGTAGGCGGGTGCGATCGTGGCGACCTCGGAGGAGCTGCGGAGCGTGGCCGTGATCGAGTCCAGGAGCTGCTGCGAGCTGCGGCCCCGCACGAGGGCGTGCCACGCGCGGGTGGAATCGGCGTCCGCGAGGGCTGCGGCGCATTCGCGCAGCATGGTGGAGAACTCGTCCACGAGCTGGCGCACATCCCGCCGCGGCTGGACGCGCGGGTCGCGCGGCAGGACTGCGGTGATCACGAGCGCGGTGAGGCCGCCGACGACGGCGTCCAGGCTCCGCGTGAACGGCCCGCCGTCGGGGGCTGGCAGGAGCACGACGAGGAGCGACTGCAGGCCGAGCTGGGTGGCGAAGATGACCCCGCGGTCGAGGAAGCGGGCCACGAGCAGCGAGACGAAGAGAATGACGCCGGCCTGCCAGATCCCCGGCCCGATGACGTGCATGAGGAGGTCGCCGACCGCGATCCCGAGGGTGCATCCGAGGGCGACCTCGAGGGTCTTGCGGATGGTGAGGTCCCGGCCGAAGCTGAGCGAAATGAGGGCCGAGGTCGCGGCGAAGATCGGTCCATTGTGGCCGAGGACGCCCTCGGCGATGACATAGGCGAGCACGGCGGCGACCGTCATGCCGACGGCGGGGAGGACCGAGCGGCCCGCGCGGGTCAGACCGGACGCGACGAAGGCCCGCACGAGGGCCTGCGGGCTCGTCCTGTCCATACAGGCAGTCTAGGTTGGGCGTCCGGCCGGAGGGCCCGATGCGGCCCTCGCCACGGCCTGTTCACGGGCATTTCCCCTTGCCATAGCACCGTGTTCGCCTAGGCTGGGTGTGACATAGGCGACAGTGAGCGGGCTGGGCCGTCATTCGATGTCCGTGCCTCGTTCACCTTCCGTTAACCATCGACGACGAGAGTCTTTACCTGACGGCCCTAGGTTCGTCCGAAGTACGGATCGTACGCACCCAAACCACCCTGAAAGGGGTTCTTTCGTGAAGGCTCTCCGTTTCGGCCGCCTCTCGGCCGTTGCTGTTGTCGCCGCCGGCGCGCTCGCCCTGTCCGCCTGCGGTTCGGACAACGCCACCGGCACCCAGACTTCCGGCGCCGCCGGCTCCGGCGTCACCGGCACCCTGACGGGCGCTGGCTCCTCCGCCCAGGGCGCTGCCATGGACGCGTGGAAGACCGGCTTCGCTGCCGCCAACTCCGGCGCGACCGTGCAGTACTCCCCGGACGGCTCGGGCGCCGGCCGCAAGGCCCTCCTCGACGGTTCGGCCCAGTTCGCCGGCTCGGACGCTGCGCTCAAGGACGAGGAGCTGGAGAAGGCCAAGGAGATCTGCGGCCCCGAGGGCGCCATCGACGTCCCGGTCTACATCTCCCCGATCGCCGTGGCGTTCAACCTCCCCGAGGTCAAGGAGCTCAAGCTCGACGCCGAGACCATCGCCAACATCTTCCGCGGCAAGATCGCCAAGTGGAACGACCCGGCGATCGCGAAGCTCAACGAGGGCGTCTCCCTCCCGGACCTCAAGGTCACCCCGGTTCACCGTTCGGATGACTCGGGCACCACGAAGAACTTCACCGAGTACCTCTCCGCTGTGGCCCCGTCGGTGTGGACCGACAAGGCCGATGGCGAGTGGCCGTCCTCGCTCGCCGGCGAGAACGCCAAGGGCACCTCGGGCGTCGTCAAGGTCGTCACGGACACCCCGGGTGCCGTGACCTACGCGGACGACTCGGCCGTCTCCGGCAAGCTCGGCACCGCTTCCCTCAAGGTCGGCGAGGAGTTCGTGAAGATCTCCGCCGAGGCCGCTGCCAAGGCCGTCGAGGTCAGCAAGCAGGCCGAGGGCCGCGCGGCCAACGACCTCGCCATCAAGCTCGACCGCAAGACCACCGAGGCCGGCACCTACCCGCTCGTCCTCGTCTCCTACCACGTCCTCTGCACCACGTACGCTGACCAGAAGACCGTGGACCTCGTGAAGGCGTTCGAGAACTACGTCGTCTCGGAGGAGGGCCAGAAGGCCGCTGCCGAGTCGGCCAAGTCCGCGCCGCTCTCCTCGGCCCTCGCCGAGAAGGCCAAGACTGCGATCGACTCGATCAAGGTCAAGTCCTAACCTGTAGTTCCCGGGCCTGGCGCCCGTGAACCACCCCGGTTCCACGCCTCCGCCGCCGCTGTCCAGTGACAGCGGCGGCGGTGGTGCGTGGAACCTGTCCATGTTCGGAGCGTTCCCCCAAGCCGTTCCGGGCTCCTCGCCGGCAGCCGAGCTGCCGTAGACACCAGGAAGGGTCCCTGTGACCACAGCGCCAGCACGACAGACCGAAGGGGCGCGAAGCGTCCCTGCCGCGATCGCGGCAGGGGACAGCCCACGCGGCGACAAGGTCTTCTCCACCCTCGCCCTCGTGGCCGGGTGCCTCATCCTCGCGGTGCTCTTCGGCGTCGCGGCGTTCCTCATCGTCCAGGCCATGCCGGCCTTCCTCGCCGACCCGGCCGATATGCCCGGCGGCGAGGGCTTCTTCGCCTACATCTGGCCGATCGTGATCGGCACGGTCATCGCCGCCGCGATCGCTCTCGTGATCGCGACCCCCATCGCCATCGGCGTGGCCCTCTTCATCACGCACTTCGCCCCCCGCCGCATCGCCGCCGGCCTCGGCTATGTGGTGGACCTCCTCGCGGCCATCCCGTCCGTCATCTACGGCGCATGGGGAGCCGCCTTCCTGGCGAAGGAGATCTCGCCGGCCTACGCGTGGATGACGCAGAACCTCGGCTGGATCCCGATCTTCGAAGGCCCCGCGTCCGCGACGGGCAAGACCATCCTCACGGCGGGGATCGTCCTCTCTGTCATGGTCCTGCCGATCATCACGTCCCTCTCCCGCGAGATCTTCCTCCAGACCCCGAAGCTGCACGAGGAGGCCGCCCTGGCCCTCGGCGCCACGCGGTGGGAGATGATCAGGATGGCTGTGTTCCCGTTCGCGCGGCCCGGTGTCATCAGCGCCGTGATGCTCGGGCTCGGCCGCGCCCTCGGTGAGACCATGGCCGTTGCGCTGGTCCTCTCCTCGGGTGCCCTCACGGTGAGCCTGCTCCAGTCCGGCAACCAGACGATCGCGGCCGAGATCGCCCTGAACTTCCCCGAGGCCTCGGGGCTCAAGGTCTCCATCCTCATCGCGGCGGGCCTGGTGCTCTTCCTCATCACCCTCGCGGTCAACATGGTGGCGCGCTGGATCATCAGCCGCCACAAGGAATTCTCGGGAGCCAACTGACATGACCACCACAGCAGTCACGCCCCGCCGCTCCAAGCTCACCCGCGGTCGCCTGCCCGGGTTCGCGCCGTGGGCCTCGCTCGCCGCGGCCCTTGTTCTCGCGGCCGCGATCGTCGCGGTCCCTGGCTTCAACGCGTTCGGCTGGGCCGTCCTCTCCGCCATCCTCTTCGCGGTCATCTACGTCTCCTGGAGCCGGATCGTGGAGGGTGGCCGCAAGGCTGCCGACAAGCTCGCCACATGCCTCGTGGTGGGGGCCTTCATCGTCGCGCTCCTGCCGCTCGTCTCGGTCATCTGGACCGTGCTCGTCGCCGGCATCCCGGGCATGCTCACCCCGGGCTTCTTCACCACGTCCATGAACGGCGTGACCGGCGTGTTCGACAACCGGGCAGTGGAGGACGGCGCGCGCGTCCTCGGCGGCATCTACCATGCCCTCGTCGGCACTCTGTGGATCACCCTCCTCGCCACCGTCATCTCCGTTCCCGTGGGTCTCCTCACCGCGATCTACCTCGTCGAGTACGGCGGCGAGCGGCCGCTCGCGAAGGCCATCACGTTCCTCGTGGACGTCATGACCGGCATCCCCTCGATCGTGGCCGGCCTCTTCGCCGCTGCGTTCTTCCTCGTGGTCGTCGGCCCGGGCACCAAGACCGCCTTCGTCGCCGCCGTGGCCCTCTCGGTGCTCATGATCCCGGTGGTGGTGCGCTCGAGCGAGGAGATGCTCAAGATCGTCCCGAACGAGCTGCGGGAGGCCTCCTACGCGCTCGGCGTGCGCAAGTGGCGCACCATCCTCAAGGTCGTCATCCCGACGGCGATCTCGGGCATCGCCTCTGGCGTCACCCTCGCGATCGCGCGCGTGATCGGCGAGACGGCACCGATCCTCGTGACGGCGGGCTTCGCGACAGGCATCAACAGCAACCCGTTCTCGGGCTGGATGTCCTCGCTCCCGACCTTCATCTACACGCAGATCCTGAACCCGACCTCGCCGTCCAACCCCGGCCCCTCGGAGCAGCGGGCCTGGGGCGCGGCGCTCGTGCTCATCATCCTCGTGATGCTGCTGAACCTCATTGCCCGTCTCGTGGCCAAGGCCTTCGCGCCCAAGACCGGCCGCTGAACCGCCCACGCAGACCACTTTTCTGACCTGAAGAACTGAGGAACCATGTCCAAGCGAATCGACGTCAAGGACCTGAACGTCTACTACGGCGACTTCCGTGCCGTGGAGGGCGTCAACATCAGCATCGACGCCAAGTCGGTCACCGCCTTCATCGGCCCCTCCGGCTGCGGCAAGTCCACCTTCCTGCGCACGCTCAACCGCATGCACGAGGTGCTCCCGGGCGCCCGGGTCGAGGGCCACGTGCTCCTCGACGGGGACGACCTCTACGGCCCGGGAGTCGACCCGGTGGCCGTGCGCTCCCATGTCGGCATGGTGTTCCAGCGGCCCAATCCGTTCCCCACGATGTCCATCCGGGACAACGTCCTGGCCGGCGTGAAGCTCAACAGCAAGCGCATCTCCAAGTCCGCCGCGGACGAGCTCGTCGAGTCCTCCCTCCAGGGCGCCAACCTGTGGAACGAGGTCAAGGACCGTCTCGACAAGCCCGGCTCTGGCCTCTCCGGCGGCCAGCAGCAGCGCCTCTGCATCGCGCGCGCCATTGCGGTCAAGCCGGACGTGATCCTCATGGACGAGCCCTGCTCGGCGCTCGACCCGATCTCCACCCTCGCGGTCGAGGACCTCATCAACGAGCTCAAGGAGAACTACACGGTCGTCATCGTCACGCACAACATGCAGCAGGCGGCGCGCGTGTCCGACAAGACGGCGTTCTTCAACATCGCGGGCACCGGCAAGCCCGGCAAGCTCATCGAGTACGCCGACACCTCGACCATCTTCAACAACCCGAGCCAGAAGGCCACCGAGGACTACGTGTCCGGCCGATTCGGGTGATCAGGATCCCCGTCCGGTGCCCTCGCGGGACTGGGCGGGGTGTTCGGGAGAACCGACGCGGCGGCTGCCGTACCTTGGGGGTGCGGCAGCCGCCGTCGGCTCTCTGCGGGGGCAGTCACCCGCGCGGCGCGCGCCTCAGTCGGCGCCAGCCCGCCGTCGTCCCCCCGCACCAGCCGGACCAGCCGGACCAGCCGCCGTCAGCGGGCGAGGTCGGCCAGCGGCGAGAAGGCGAGGGCGAACACGAAGCCCATCACCGCCGTGGCGAGCGGGGTGAGCAGCCAGAACTGCACCAGCCGGCCCACGAGGCGGCCGTTGACGGCGGCGTAGTCCTGGCTCGCGCCGGCGCCCAGGACCGAGGCGGTCACCGTGTGGGTCGTGGAGAGCGGCCAGTGCAGCGCGAGCGCGCCGAGGAACTGCATGCTGAAGGTGACCAGCTGGGAGACGAACCCCCGCAGGGGATCCACCCGGACCAGCCGGTGGCTCAGCGTGTAGGTGATGCGCCACCCGCCCGAGAGCGTGCCGAGGCCGAACGCGAGCGCGGTGAGGACGATCGCCCACGGCGGGACCGCCGCGAAGCCTGTCGCGGAGCCGAGCGCCGCGATGACGAGGACGGAGAGCACGCGCTGGCCGTCCTGGAGGCCGTGGCCGAACGCCACGATCGAGGATCCGACCGCCTGGGCCGCGCGCAGCGCCGCGTGGGCCCTGCTGGGCTGCGTGTGCCGCGCGATCCAGGTCAGGCCCGGCGTGAGGAAGAACGCCGCGCCGAACGCGAGCAGCGGCGAGAGGACCAGGGGGAGGCCGACGGCGCTCCAGAAGACGGCGTCGAGCCCGCCGGCGCCGCCGTCCCCGACGAGGGAGCCAGCTACGCTCGCGCCGATGAGCCCGCCCACGAGAGCGTGGGTCGAGGACGCGGGGTAGCCGCGCCACCAGCCGTAGATGCCCCACACCCCGGCGCTCACGAGCATCGCCGCGAGGAAGGTCAGGCGGGCGGGGCCGGGCGGGGCCGTGATGAACGTGCCTCCGAAGTAGGTCAGGAGCCACGCGCTCGCCACGACCCCGGCCATGTTGAACAGGGCGGAGAGCACGACGGCGATGCTCGGCGTGAGCGCGCGCGTCCGCACGGTGAGGGCTACTGAGGTGGAGGCATCCCGGAACCCGTTGAGGTACCCGAAGCCCGCCGCCAGGACGACGACGAAGCCTACGAGGATGGGCTCCACTCAGGATTCCTTGACGATGATCCGGCCCACGTAGGTGGCCACGGCGGTGAGCTCCCGGGCCGCGGCCAGGAGCTCGCGGGCGGCCTCCACGCTGCGGGCGTAGTTTGTGATGGAGAGGTCCTTCATGGCCCCGGCGCTCCAGACCCGGTGGGTGTGCTCGGAGCGGCGGATGAGGCGGAGCATGTCCCCCCAGTAGTCCTCGAGGTCGTCCAGGTCGGAGAGCCTGCGCATGGCCGCCGTGGTGAGCTCGGCCTGCCGGTTGACGATCTCGAGCTGGTCCGAGGCCTCGCGGGGGAGCCGCTCGATCCCGTGGAGGTGCAGGAGCTCGCCCACGGCGAGGAGGTGGCCCACGCAGGCGAGGAGGTGGTCCGAGAGGACGAGGAGGTCCTCGCGGGGGAGCGGGTTGACGAAGCTCGTGCGCAGCTGCGTGAGCAGCGTGCGGGAGAGCTCCCCGGTGCGGGAGTCGATGGCGGAGAGGCTCTCGACGAGCTCCTCGTAGTCGCTGCGCCGGGCGCCGAACATCTCGGAGAGGACCTGCACTGCGTGGACGGCCTGCTGGGACATGGCGGCGAGGAGCTCGAGCCCGGCTGTCTCCTGGGGGAAAAGACGAATCTTCATGCGTCTCCGTGCGCTGGGCCATGGGCCGGGGGCGGCGGCTGCGGTGCCCTGTCCTGATACCGCCTCCGTCCGGCGGTCGCCGGCTCTCGCATCTTACGCGAGCGGCTGCGGCCGCGGGCGGGCCCTGGGGCGCGCAGAGGGGGAAGTGATAAAGGCTACGGCGCCGAACCGGGAGCGCCTCTCGGCGGAAGGCCGCTCGAAGCGGCTGAAAGTTGGAGCCCGGGGCTACCGCGGTCCGACGCCTTCTTCAGTGTTCCCCGTTCTCGGGGGTCGAGTCAACCTCGGTGCCCGGCGCGCGTACTGGACCGGATGTCCGCGGGACGAGCTGCCGGCCTCAGTCCAGGTGCCCGTTCCGCCAGGCCTTTGCGGACGCCTCGAGGTCCTCGGCCGTGCGCACGAGCTGGTGGGCGCTCTTGGTGAGCTTGGTCGCGTGCTGGGAGCTGGCCCATTCGGCACTGTCCGCGACCGTGGCCTGCCCGAGCGCCACGACTCGGCAGAATGCGGCCGAGCGTTCGAGCGCGACGTCGAAGTCGCCGTCGAACGCACCCGAGAGGATCGCGTCCGCCATCGCGGTGAGCTCGTCCGCCCCCGGGGGCTCGGCCACGCCGGCGACGGCGTGGGAGACCTGCGCAGTGTCCTTGCCAGCGCGGAAGTACACCGCGATGCGCTCCGGGTCCTGCCTCGTGGCGGCCCGGAGGGCGTAGAGGCGCCACAGGGCGCCGGGGAGGGACCGGGCGGGGCTCTCGGCCCACATTTCGGCGATCGCCTCGAGGCCCTGCTCGTCGGTGAGGCGCACGAGCCGCTGGTGCACCTCGGGATCCTCGCTCTCGCGCCCGCGGTGCACGAGCGCCTTGGCGGCCAGGTGTGCCGCCTCCGAGACCCGCGCGGGGTCAGCGCCGCCGGCGAACGGCTCGAAGTCGATGGGGGCGAAGGGCTTCGGCTTGTGGTGCCGCACCGGCCCTGAGGAGTTGGGGGTTCCGTGCTCGCTCATGCCCAGTACGGTACTCCTCCTGCTGCGGAGTGCCCACGCGGCGGGAGGCGCGAGGGCAGAACTGCACAAGAGGCTCTGGCGGGACGTGGGGCATGCGTAGGAGGTGGGTGGGCCCCGTGGGTCTCGAACCCACGACCCGCGGATTAAAAGTCCGCTGCTCTACCAACTGAGCTAGAGGCCCGGCGACCGGCTCGCGCCGGACGCATCCACTCTAGCGCAGGCGCTGTGCCGCGGGCCGCCGGGGGTCTGGGCTGGTTCCCCTCGGAAGGGCGTGGGTAGTGGCACCACCATGAGACCTGCCCTGCTCGTGATCGACCTGCAGAACGCCTTCTTCGAGGACCCGGCCCTCGCGGTCCAGCGGTCCCGGATCGTCGGCGCGTGCAACGAGCTCATCGGAGCGGCGCGCGATGCGGGAGCGCCTGCGCTGATCGTGCGGACCGAGCACGAGCGCGACCGCTCCACCTGGACCCTCTCGATGCTCGACGACGGGCAGGGCTTCGCGTTCCGCGGCACCGAGCAGGCGGAGCTCCTGCCCGAGCTCGACGCCGAGGGCCTTCCCCAGCTGGTCAAGCGCCGCGACAGCGCGTTCATCGGCACGGACCTCCTCGCCCGCCTGCGCGTGTGGGGCGCCGACAGCGTCCTGCTCGCGGGCGTCTCCGCGCACCTGTGCCTCGCCCAGACGGCGGCCGACGCCTACGCGCACAACGTCCGCGCCTTCTTCGCCGCCGAGGCGATGGGCGCCGAGTCGCCGGAACGCGCGGAGGCGATGCTCGCCGTCGTGCTCGAGGAGTACCGCCAGGAGCGCCTCGCCCAGCACGAGGCGCTTGGATTCATCCGGGCGGGCGCGCTGCCGGCGATGCGCGACGCCCACGACGAGGCGTGACCCGCCCACCCCTCCCGGCCAAGACGGTGAGGCTGTGAGACCCGCCACCCGTCAAGTCATCTTCGCCGCCTATACTGCACTGGCACACCCGGACCTCCCATGGGCTCAGCCACGCCCTGGGCCGGCGTGTGCCTCAAAAGGTCCAGCCCGCGGCCGCACCCCCGGCGGCTGGGCGTGCGGTCAGCGGAAGGAAAACCATGGCGGGTCGACGCGTCGCCGAACGTTCAAGGCGCCCCAGATGGCAGTCGCAGAGGTGGAGGCTCGGACTCCCCACCGTCCTCGTGACGGGGGTCGCGCTCCTCGTGGTCGGCGCGCTCGCCGGCTGGGTGCTCATCCCGCGCCTGGCCGCCGCCTCGGAGTGCGAGTCCACCGAGACCTACACCGTCCTCACCGACGCGACGCTGCTCCCCGCAGTCAATGACGCCGCCTCACGTGTGGACCCGAGCGCGTGCATCGCCTTCGTGGTCGACGTGGCGGACCAGGAGGCCATCGCCGCGCGCGCAGCGAACGGCACCGGGGCGCCGGACGTGTGGATCGCCGACTCCACCCGACGCGTCAACGCCGTCTCCGCCCCGGTCCGGCCTGAGATCGCGGTGCCTTCAGTCGCCTCCTCGCCGCCCGTTGTCGTCGCGGCGAAGGGGGCCAAGGCCCCTGCGTCATGGGCGCAGGCCCTCGGCATGGACGGGCTCGCGCTCGGCGACCCCCTGGCCAGCTCGAGCGCGATGGCCGCCGTCGCCGGGGCGGTCGCGGAGGGGGAGAGCGGCGCCGCGGACGCCAAGGGGATCGCCGCCGCCCTCGCCCGGCTGGCCCTTGCCACAGGGCAGAAGTCCAGCGCGAGCCTCAGCGACTCCGCGCTCCTCGACGCGGCCGAGCGCTCGGGCGCCCCCGCCGTCGTCGCCGAGAGCTCATGGCTCGCCTACGCCGAGGCCCATCCCCAGTCCAGGCTCGCCAGCACGGTCCCCGCCACCGGCTCCGCCCTCGCCGACTACCCGATCGCCGTCACGAGCGGCGACGCCGGGCGGCGTGCCGGCGCTGCCGCGGCGGCGAAGGCGCTCGCGCGCGTCCTGGAGGACGACGCCGGCCGGCGGGCTCTCGCTGCCCGCGACCTCCGCGCCCCCCAGGGCGAGGTGATCCGCAAGGGCGCCTCGCCGTCGTCGGCCGCCGGGGGCGCGGGAACCAAGGTGCTCGCCGCGACGGAGGACGGGCTCGCCAAGGCACTCACCACGTGGGCTCTGCAGGCCATGCCGTTCCGGTCGCTCGTGGTCATGGACGTCTCCGGGTCCATGACGGCCGACGCCGGCGGGAAGTCCCGCATGCAGCTCGTCCAGGAGGGCGCCGCGACGGGCGCCGCGATGTTCCCCAAGACCGCGTCCCTGGGCCTCTGGGCCTTCTCGCGCGAGCTCGGCGGCGCGGGGCAGGACTACCTCGAGCTCGAGGCGCTCCGCCGCATGGACGCCGTGACGGGCGGGAAGACCCAGCGGGACCGGCTCCTCGAGGACATCCGCGGGCTCTCCGGCCGCGTGGGCGGGGCAACCGGCCTCTACGACACGACCCTCGCCGCGTACCGCACGGTCAAGGCCAACTACGACCCGCTCGCGGTCAACAGCGTGATCCTCTTCACCGACGGCGCGAACGACGACCCCGGGTCGATCACCGTCGACCAGCTGCTCGAGGCGCTGGCCCGGGAGAAGGACCCCGCGAAGCCGGTCGTGGTCGTGACGATCGGCATCAGCGATGATGCCGATGCCGCCACGCTCCAGCGCATCGCCGCCGCAACGGGTGGGTCCAGCCACATCGCGAGGGCCCCGGAGGACATCCGCACCGTGTTCACGAAGGCCCTCATCGCACGGACCAGGTGACCGCGCGACGAGGCGGGCCGCGCCAGCTGCCGCGGCCCGGACGCCTTGGTGTGCCGGATTGCCCGGGCGTCTGGGGCGCCTGGGCGGGCCGCGTCAGCGCTCGAGGCGGAAGCCGAGCTTGACCGTGACCTGCCAGTCGGCGATCTTGCCGTCCTCGAGGTGCCCGCGGATGGACTGGACCTCGAACCAGTCGAGGTTCCTGAGGGTCTCCGCGGCGGTGCCGATGGCGTTCCGGATGGCTTCGTCAACCCCATTGGGGCTCGTGCCGACGATCTCGGAGATGCTGTAGGTGTTCCCTGCCATGGTTCCTCCTGTGCGCTCTTCGACTCTGCTGCGACCGCCTCAGTCCGGGCGTTCGGTCCTGCGCTCGCAGACTATCCGCGCACCGTGGACTTGGCCAGAGGCTGTGGTGCCGGCGGGTTCAGGCCCGCGGGCGGCGCGCCCGGCAGGCCCGCGGGGCCGGCTCAGACGAGCCTCCAGACGGCCCGCTGCCCGAGGGCGGCCGGCATGAGGCTGCCCTCCATGACGAAGACCGTCAGCGGATAGGGGCTCCGGCCGCCGTCTGTGCTCCACCAGCCTGTTGCCGGGCAGTGCTCTCCCGTCTGCGCGGGGCGCGGGTTCGACTGGGCCGGGCGGATGGCGCGGCGGCGCGGCGTCTTGGTGTCCATGTGCTCTGTCCTCGTTCTGCTCGTGTTCTTCTCAGCCGACGCGTCGTCGCGAGCGGCTCGTCGGGTCGTTGATCCAGACCTCGATGTCCTCGTAGCCGCGGTGGACGAAGACGCGGGGCGCTGCCCCCTCCGCCGCGATCCAGAACCCCGATCCGTCCGGCAGGACTGCCTCGACCGTGCCGTGCCTGAGGTGGTTCCCCCACTGGCGGAGCTCGACAGCGGCGCCCCTCGTGGGCACCCATGGGCGTCCCGTCGTCCTGCGCGCGGCAAGCGCGGCGAGCGACTTCACGCTCCCGCTCCGCGTTCCGTGCCGGCGACGACCACGAGGCTGATCTCGACCACGGCGCGGTCGGGGAGGCTAGAGACGCCGAGTGCGGCGCGGGCAGGCCGTCCTCGCTCGCCGAAGGCAGCGAGGAGCTCCTCGGAGGCGGCGTCCATGACCCGCGGGTGGTCCGCGAAATCCGGGTGGGCGGCCACGTAGCCCGTCATCTGGACCACCCGCTCGATGGCTTCAAGGCCTCCGTCCAGGTAGCCGGCGAGGCTCGCGATGCAGTTGCGGACAGCGAGCCGGGCGCATTCGCGGGCGTCCGCCAGAGTGGGGCAGCCCTCCGCGCCGACGGGGCCGGTGAAGTCGAGCACGCCCCTGATCGCGTGGGTGTGGCCAGCGGTGAACAGGAGCGGTCCGGCCTGGGCGACGGGGACGTACATGCCTGCCGGCTTGGGCGTCGGAGGGAGTCCCCTCTCGTAGGCCTCGGGCGATTCGGGGCGGTTCCGCACTTCGGCGGGCGGTCGATCTGGATTCACGGCTCCTCCTTCACATCAGATTATTGTTGACGATCAGACATTATGGGAAGATGAAGTGTGATCAATGCAACATTCGATCCGGCCGGGCCCGGATCTTCTCGCATCCTCGGGGTAGTCAGCCCCTATGACATGGCCCTGGACAGGGAGCTCTGGCGCTGGACGCCGCCGGAAGTGACCCTCGCGTTCGCGCGCACCCCGTTCCATCCGCTCGTCGTCGACGAGACCATGGCCTCGGCGATCGGCGACGACGAGGAGGTCCGCGCGACGGCGCGCTGCCTCAAGGCAATCGCCCCCGAGGCCGCCGTCTACGCCTGCACCTCGGGGAGCTTCGTCCACGGCATGGCCGGCGCCCGGAGGATCTCGGAGGCCATTGGGGACGAGGTCGCTGCTCCCGCGGTGACGACCTCCGAGGCGCTCCTTGAGGCCCTGGCCCTCCTCGGGGTCCGGAAGCTCGCGCTTGCCACCCCGTATGTCCCCGAGCTCACAGTGCGGCTCGAGGACTTCCTTGCCGAGGACGGGCGCACCGTCACGGGGTGCGTTGGCCTGGGGCTCGACAGGCTCATCTGGCAGGTGCCCTACGGGGCCACTGCGGACCTGGTCCGTCAGGCGGACAGCAGTGCGGCGGAGGCCGTGTTCGTCGCGTGCACGAACCTGCCCACGTTCGACCTCATCGAGCCCCTTGAGCAGGAGCTCGGGAAGCCGGTCGTCACGGCGAACCAGGTCACGGCGTGGGCCGGGCTGAAGCGGCTCGGACTGCCGCTTCCCGGCGGTGGACGGCTCGCGGAGGCGAGCAGGTCGGTGGCGGCGTGACGGCCATGGGCTGACCGCACAGCCCCGGCAGACGACGACGGCGGGCGGACCCCAGAGGGGCCGCCCGCCGTCGTGCGTCCATGGAGCTTGCGGTCAGCGCGCCTCGAAGAGCCTGCCGAGGCCCGGGGCGACCGCGGGGTGGCCGGCGAGCCGGAGGCCCTGCCAGGCCGTGACCTGGTTGGCCGTGAGGACCGGGAGGCCGAGCGCGTCCTCGAGCTGGGTGAGGACCGTCATCGTGTGCAGGGCCGTGTCCGGGATGAGGAGCGCCTCGGCGCCGGCGAGATCGGCGGCCCGGGCCGTCTCGAGCACCCACTCGGGTCCGAGGAGCCCGGCGTCCTCGCCGCTGGGGACGTCGTACGTGGAGAGGGCCGTGACCGTGGCCCCGCCGTCTCGCAGGAAGTCGGCGAAGTGGGTGGCGACGTCCTCCGGATAGGTCGCGGCCACCGAGACGCGCGTGAGGCCCAGATGGCGGGCGGCCTCTGCGAAGGCGAGGGACGTCGAGGACGACGGTGCCCCGCTGGCGGAGGCCACCCAGCCGGCCTGCTCGTGGCACCCTTCCCACCCGTAGACGAAGCTTCCCGAGGTGCAGGCCCACATGACGCTGTCGGCCCCTGCCTGTGCGGCCTCCTTCGCGGGCGGCTCGAGCAGGTCGCGGGCTCCGAGGGCGAGGAGGGCCTCGACGTCGTGGTCGGTGCTGCCCTCCCACGTGTGGATGACGGGGAAGCGTGCGTCCGGGATGCGGCTCTCGAGCAGGGCGAATTCGTCCTCTGCGCTGTGGCCGGGGTACAGGATGGCGACGGTGCTCATGCGATGTCCTCCGGTAGGTTGCGGGCGGTCCAGAAAAGTCTACAGTTAGATTGTAGACAATCACCGGAAGGGAAACCATGGCCCGCTACATCACGATCACCTTGGAGAAGCGCGGCGTGACGGCCCGCGCCCGGCTCCTCGACGCCGAGGCACCGCGGACGGCCGAGGCCGTCTGGCAGGCCCTGCCCCTCAAGGGCGACGTCTTCCACGGCAAGTTCGCGCGCAACGAGGTCTACACCCTCGTGCCTCCGTTCGCGGCGGAGGAGCCCGGCGGGGAGAACCAGACGGTCACGCCCATCCCCGGCGACCTCTGCTACTTCACCTTCGAGGGCGTGCTCAGCAATCCCGCCTACGGCTACGAGACGGGAGCGGGGACGAACGAGAGCCGGACGCTCATCGACCTCGCCTACTTCTACGGCCGCAACAACCTCCTGCTCAACGGCGACGTCGGGTGGGTTCCGGGCAACGTGTTCGGAACCATCGTCGAGGGCCTCGACGAGCTGGCCGCGGCGAGCCAGGACATCTGGATGGGCGGGGCGCGCGGGGAGAGCCTCGTCATCGAGCGCGCCGGGGAGGAGTAGGCCGGGGCGCTGGCGGACGACGGCGAGGGCGCCGGGCCCGCTGCTGACGCACAAGGGGGGCGGGGCTGCTCGTGCAGTCCCGCCCCCCTTGCGTGGATGCGGTGGGCTCAGGCGCGGCGGGCGTACCCGAGGTCCTTGTCCACGATGTTGGACAGGCCCCCGCCGGAGGTCCAGGCGCGCAGATTGGCTTCGAACTGGTCCGCCAGGGTGTCCCGCCAGCCGACGACGTCCCCGCTCATATGGGCCGAGATGTGGACGTTGGGCATCTCCCAGAACGGATGCCCGGCGGGCAGCGGCTCCTCGGAGAACACGTCGAGGGAGGCGGCGGCGATCTGCCCGGACCGGAGGGCCCCGATGAGGGCGGGCTCGTCGACGAGGGGGCCGCGGCCCACGTTGACGAGGTGCGCGCTGGGCGACATCGCGGCGAGGACCTCCGCGTTCAGCATGCCTCGGGTCTGGTCGGTGAGCGGTGCGATGAGGACGAGGTGGTCCGCCCAGCCCGCGTGCTCGAGGAGGTCTCCGGTGGCGACGATGCGCCCGAAGTCCGGGTCGTCGTCGCGCGCCGTGCGGCCGGCGCCGAGGACCTTGAGCCCTACCGCTGCCAGGAGGCGGCCCGTGGCGCGCCCGATGCCCCCGGTGCCGACGACGAGTGCGCGGCGTCCGGCCGTGCGCCGCACCTCCCGGTGGCGCCACACGTGCTCGCGCTGCAGGTCCTTGCTCTCGTGCAGGAGCTTGTCGTGGGCGAGGATCGAGGCCAGGACGAACTCCGCGATGGGCTGGTCGAACGCGCCGCGCGCGTTCGTGATGACGACCTCGGACTCGCGCAGCCCGTCGAACAGGAGGGTGTCCACGCCGGCGGCGGCGACGTGGACCCACCGGAGCGAGTCTGCGTGCTCCCACGCGTCGCGCAGCGCAGTGGAGAAGAAGTCCCAGACGAAGAGGACCTCGGCTCCGGGCAGCGCCGCGGCGAGCGTCTCCGCGTCCGCCCAGACGATGTCGGCCATCTCCTCGAGGGAATGGGTGTTGTAGGGGCGAGCCGTGGTCGCGGACGTGAGGATGACCGCCTTGGGCCGCCGGGGAGGGCGTGTTGTCTGGTTCACAGTCTTCACGATACGCCGGATGATTATTGTTGACAATCATGCGATCATCATCACAGAATTGAGCGCATGACGACTCTCAGCCCCATCCTCAAGCAGGCCACCCCGGTCATCGTGGACCACGCCCGCGGCAGCTGGATCCACGGCACGGACGGCAAGGACTACCTCGACTTCACGACCGGCATCGGCGTGACCAGCACGGGCCACTGCCACCCCGCGGTGGTCGAGGCCGCGCGTGAGCAGGTGGGCAAGATCATCCACGCCCAGTACACGACCGTCATGCACACCCCGCTCCTGAAGCTCACCGAGATGCTCGGCGAGGTCCTTCCCGCCGGCCTCGACTCGGTCTTCTACGCGAACTCAGGCTCCGAGGCCGTCGAGGCCGCCATCCGCCTCGCCCGCATGGCGACGGGCCGGCCCAACATCGTGGTCTTCCAGGGCGGATTCCACGGCCGCACCGTCGCGGCCGCCTCGCTCACGACCGCGGGCACGCGGTTCTCCGCAGGCTTCTCCCCGCTCATGTCCGGCGTCCACATGGCGCCCTTCCCCTACGCCTACCGCTACGGCTGGGACGAGGCGACGGCGGTCGAGTTCGCGCTCAAGGAGCTCGACTACCTCCTGACGACCCGCACGTCCCCCGCAGACACGGCAGCGTTCCTCATCGAGCCCGTCCTGGGCGACGGCGGGTACCTCCCCACGCCGCCGGCCTTCATGGAAGGGCTGCGGGAGCGTGCCGACCGCCACGGCATCCAGCTCATCTTCGACGAGGTGCAGGCCGGCGTCGGCCGCACCGGCAAGTTCTGGGGCCACCAGCACTCGGCAGCCACCCCGGACATCATCATCACCGCGAAGGGCATCGCCTCCGGCTTCCCCATCTCGGCGATCGCGGCGCCGTCCGCGACCATGGCCAAGGCCTGGCCCGGCTCGCAGGGCGGCACCTACGGCGGCAACGCGGTCTCCGCCGCGGCCGCCGTCGCCACCCTCAACGTCGTCCGCGAGGAGGGCCTCGTCGAGAACTCGCGCCTGCGCGGCGACCAGCTGCAGGCGGGCCTCAAGGAGATCCAGGACCGCTTCCCGGCCATCGGCAACGTCCGCGGCCTGGGCCTCATGCAGGGCATCGAGTTCACGGCCGCGGACGGCACCCCGGACGCCGCGACGGCCGCCGCGGTCCAGCAGGCGACCACCGGGCAGGGCCTCCTCACGCTCACGTGCGGCCCCGAGGGCAACGTCGTGCGGCTCATCCCCGCGCTCGTCGTCACCGCCGAGGAGATCTCCCTGGGCCTCGAGCGCTTCGAGGCGGCCCTCGCCGTCGTCACAGGCGCCGTTCCGGCCGCCGCCTCCTGAACCCGGGGAACCGCATGCTCGACACCCGCACCCAGGCGGAGGACCTCCTCCGACAGCTCGAGGACGCCGGCGTGAGTGCCGACGCGTCGCCCCGGCGCCGGGCCGAGTACGCCTACGACGCGTCGAACTACCGGCTCGAGCCGCTCGCCGTCGTCTTCCCCCGCACGGTCGACGACGTGGTGGCCGCGATCGCGGCATGCCGCGCGACCGGCACCCCGCTCATCGCGCGGGGTGCCGGGACCTCGATGGCCGGCAACGCCGTCGGCCCGGGCCTCGTCGTCGACTTCTCCCGGCACATGGACCGCATCCTCGGCATCGACGAGGGCGCGGGGACCGTCGATGTCGAGCCCGGTGTCGTGCTGGCAACGCTGTCCCGCGAGGTCGAGCGGGCCACCGGCGGGCGCAGCACGTTCGCGCCCGATCCGTCCTCGAAGAACCGTGCGACCGTGGGCGGCGCGATCGGCAACGACGCGTGCGGCAACCACTCGGTGCGCTACGGCCGCACCTCGGACCACGTCGCGGAGATCGACGTCGTCACCTCGGACGGTGCACGCCTCACCGCGACCGAGAGCGGGCTGCGCGCCACCGACCCCTCTGACGCCGCCTCGGCCGCCCGGGCGGCCGAGCTCGCCGAGTCGCTCGCCCAGCTCGCCGGCGAGCACCTGGGCGCGTTCCGGCTCGAGCTCGGGCGGATCCCGCGGCAGGTGTCCGGCTACCACCTGCAGAACCTGCTGCCGGAGAAGGGCTTCAACGTCGCGCGGGCCCTCGTCGGCTCCGAGGGCACGTGGGCGGTCGTCGTCGGAGCCCGCATGAAGCTCGTCCCCAAGCCGGCGAGCGCCCTGCTCGTGTGCCTCGGCTACGACGACGTCGTCGACGCCGCACGGGACATCCCGACCATCCTCGAGTTCTCCCCGGCCGCGGTAGAGGGCACGGACGAGGCCATCGTCGAGACGATGCGCCACCGGCGCGGGGCCGACTCGGTCCTCGGACTCCCCGCGGGCCGCGCCTGGCTCTTCGTCGACCTCGACGGCGACGATCCGGCCGAGGTGCGCGCCCAGGCGGACCGGCTCCTGGCCCGGCTTGCCGGGAACGGGCGCCTCGTCGACGGCCAGCCCGTGCCGGACCCCACCGCCCGGGCCTCCCTCTGGCGCGTCCGGGAGGACGGCGCGGGGCTCTCGTCGCGGCTCGCGTCCGGCGGCGAGTCCTGGCCGGGATGGGAGGACTCGGCCGTCGCGCCCGAACGGCTTGCCGACTACCTCGCCGACCTGCGCGTGCTGCTGGACGAGCACGGGCTCACCGGCGTCATGTACGGGCACTTCGGCGCAGGCTGCATGCACATCCGCATCACCTACGACCTGCGCAGCGACGAGGGCCGCGAGGCCTTCCGGACGTTCACGCGCGCCGCAGCCGAGCTCGTGGTCCGCCACGGCGGCTCGCTGTCCGGCGAGCACGGGGACGGGCGCGCCCGCTCCGAACTGCTGCCCCTCATGTACTCGCCCGAGGTCATGGCCGCCTTCGCCCAGTCCCGGCGGATCTGGGATGCCGCGGGGATCCTCAACCCGGGATCGATGACCGACCCGGACCCGATGGACGGGAACCTGGCGCTCGCGGGCGTGCCCGAGCGCGAATGGCGCACGAGCTTCGACCTCCGCCCCCTCGGTGCGGCCGCCCAGACCGATCCTTGGACCCGCGCGGTCCAGGGCTGCATCGGCGTGGGCCGGTGCCGCGCCGACTCCGGAGGGGTCATGTGTCCGAGCTACCGGGCCACGCGTGACGAGAAGGACTCCACCCGCGGCCGCTCGCGCGTCCTGCAGGACATGGTCCGGGGTGCGCGCACGGTCGAGGACGGATGGCGGTCCGAGGAGGTCCGCGAGGCCCTCGACCTGTGCCTGGCGTGCAAGGCCTGCTCGACCGACTGCCCGGCCGGCGTGGACATGGCCACGTACAAGTCCGAGTTCTTCGACCACTACTACCGCGGCCGCCTCCGTCCGCTTGCGCACTTCTCGCTCGGCTGGCTCCCGCGCTGGCTGAAGCTGACGGGACGGGTCCCCTGGCTCGTCAACGCCGTCCTGGCGACACCTCTCGGCAAGGTCGCCGCAGCCGCCGGCGGCCTCACGACCAAGCGTGCCCTCCCGCGGTTCGCGGCGAGCGGGGAGTGGCGGCGCGAAGTGGCCGACGCCGGTGCTCGGCTGGGCGGGGCTGCTTCCGGCGCGGAGGCCTCTTCCGCCGAGGACGTGGTGCTGTTCGTCGACACGTTCACCCGCGGCTTCCGGCCGGAGGTGGCCGGCGCTGCGGCCCGAGTCCTCGCCGACGCGGGCAACGCGGTCGAGTGCTCCGCCGACGCATGCTGCGGCCTCACGTGGATCTCCACCGGGCAGCTCGGAACGGCTCGGCGGCTCCTGTCGCACGCGGCGGAGGCGCTCGACGACGGCACCGACCGGCCGATCGTCGTCGTCGAACCCAGCTGTGCGGCCGCGCTGCGCAAGGACCTCCCCGAGCTCGTGCACACGGAGCAGGCCAAGAGGGTCGCGGCCCGTGTGCGCAGCTTCGCGTCCCACGTGGCGGGGCAGGTCGCCGAGGGGTGGCAGCCGGCGCCGGCCCAGCCCGTCCCCGCGCAGGCCGTGCTCCAGACGCACTGCCACGAGTACTCCGTCTTCGGCCCGGGGGTCCAGCGCACCGTCCTCGCGGCGGCTGGCGTGAGCGAGATCGTGGACGCGAGCGGGTGCTGCGGGGTGGCCGGGAACTTCGGCTTCGAGAAGCAGCACTACGAGGTGAGCATGCAGGTCGCCGAGAACGCCCTCGCCCCGGCGCTGAGGACAGCTGGCCAGGGCGCGGCCGTGCTCACGGACGGCTTCTCCTGTGCACGCCAGGTGGACCAGGTCGACCCCGGCCGGGTCGGCCTGCACCTCGCCCAGATCCTCGACCCGGGCGCCGCGCGGCCCCAGCCGGCACCCACCACAGGCATGACAGAACTCCCCATCAAGGAAGCAGAGGAAGTCCAATGACCACGAACGTCACCGAGCTGGGCGCCGCGTCAGCGGCGCTCGAGGCGATCGCCAAGATCAGCACCGGCATCTTCATCGACGGCGAGTGGCGCGAGGCCGCCTCTGGCGCGCGCTTCGACGTCGTCAACCCGGCCACCGAGGAGGTCATCGCGACCGTGGCCGACGGCGGACCGGAGGACGCGCGCCGCGCCATCGAGACCGCCGGCCGGGTGCAGAAGGAATGGGCCAGGACGTCCCCGCGCGAGCGCAGCGAGATCCTGCGGCGGGCCTACGAGCTCATCATGGCCCGGCAGGACGAGCTGGCCCACGTCATGACGGCGGAGATGGGCAAGCCGTTCGCCGAGGCGAAGGGCGAGGTCGCGTACGCGGCCGAGTTCTTCCGCTGGTTCTCCGAGGAGGCCGTGCGGATCGGCGGCGACCTGACCACGACCGGCGACGGGAAGAACCGGATCCTCGTCTCGCGCGAGCCCGTGGGCCCGTGCGTCCTCGTCACACCGTGGAACTTCCCGCTCGCGATGGGCACTCGCAAGATCGGCCCTGCCATCGCCGCCGGCTGCACGATGGTCTTCAAGCCGGCCAACCTCACGCCCCTGTCATCGCTGGCGCTCGTGGACATCCTCGTCGAGGCCGGGCTCCCCGCCGGTGTCCTCAACGTGGTGTGCACGACCAAGGCCTCGGAGGTCGTCTCGCCGTGGATGTCGAGCGGGATCGCCCGCAAGGTGAGCTTCACCGGCTCGACCGCGGTGGGCGTCCGGCTCCTCGAGCAGGCGTCGGAGCACGTCATGCGCTCCTCGATGGAGCTCGGCGGCAACGCCCCGTTCATCGTCTTCGAGGACGCCGACCTGGACCGCGCCGTGGAAGGCGCGGTCGCGGCGAAGATGCGCAACATGGGCGAAGCGTGCACGGCGGCCAACCGCCTGTTCGTCCAGCGCTCCGTCGCCGACGAGTTCGCCCGCCGGCTCGCCGCCCGCCTGGGCTCGCTGACGGTGGGCGACGGCGCCCAGCCGGGCACTGACGTCGGCCCCCTCGTCGAGGAGAAGGCGCTGCGGAAGGTCCAGGAGCTCGTGGACGACGCCGTCGCGAAGGGCGCCGCGGTCGTGTGCGGCGGCGGCCGCCCCGAGGGCCGCGGGTACTTCTACTCGCCGACCGTCCTCTCCGGCGTTTCCGCGGACGCGGACCTCATGACGGAAGAGATCTTCGGTCCTGTGGCGCCGGTCGTCCCGTTCGACACCGAGGACGAGGTCGTCACCCTGGCCAACGACACGCCCTGGGGCCTCGTGGCCTACCTCTTCACCCAGGACGTGGACCGCGGATTCCGCGTCGGTGACGCCCTCGAGGTGGGCATGGTCGGGCTCAACACGGGCATCGTCTCCAACCCGGCCGCGCCGTTCGGCGGCGTCAAGGCCTCGGGCCTCGGCCGGGAGGGAGGCCGCGTGGGCATCGAGGAGTTCCTCGAGTACAAGTACATGGCGGTGCCGCGCGTCTGACAGATGGGGGGAAGGGGGCTGGCCGTCGGGCCGGCCCCCTTTTTCCTTCCGCACACGTTCTTCCGCACACGAAGGAGGCTCCCGGCGGAATCCGCCGGGAGCCTCGTTGTCACGACAGGCCGGTGCCAGTGCGCCCGTCAGGCGGGTTCGGCCTCCTTGAGCCGCGCGACTGCATCCTCCATGTGCTCGACGAGGAGGTGGTCGGCCTCGGCGGCGTCGCCGTCGCGGATGGCTCGGGCGATTGCGTGGTGCTCGTCGTAGCGGATGGAGTGCGAGGAGTAGCGGTTCTCGAGGGCCGTGATGCACATGCGGGTCTCGACCATGAGGGTGTTGTGCATGCGCGAGAGCCGTGGGCTCTGGGCGAGGGTGACGAGCAGCGCGTGGAACTCCACGTCCGCCTCGGTGAGGGCATCGGCGTCGTCCGTCTCCGCAGCCTCTCGCATCCTCTCGCCCACGGCGAGCAGGCGCTCCCCCCCGCCGGCGGCATCGAGCTCGATGACCCGTGCGGCGGCCGCGCGCTCGATGGCAGCGCGGGCGAGGTACATGTCGCGCACGTCGTCATCGGTCACCTCGATGACGAACACACCGCGGTTGCGGATGCTGATGAGGAGGCCCTCCTGGGTGAGACGCTGCATTGCCTCGCGCAGGGGGCCACGGCTCACTCCGAGGTGGCGGCTCAGCTCGGCCTCGTTGAGCTGCTCGCCGGGCGCGAGCTCGCCCTGGCCGATCGCGCGCCGCAGCTGGCGGGCGATGAGTGCGGGAGTCGTCTCCTGCACGACCGGCTTGAGCAACTGGTGTGACATGCCCTCTCCTCACAGGTAGGGCCCCACGGAGGGCCGATTGTAGACAATCATAACACGCGCGCCGTTCCGGGTCTTGGGGTGACACTCCTCACAGAAGGCGGTATGGTTGTCTACAATCCTACAGACGACATCCAAGTTCAGGACTGCGCCGGACCGGGCGCAGGGAGGAGGCCACCATGGACGACTTGGCCCAGCTCACCGCGCTCGAGCTGCGTGACGGCTACAGCACGGGGCAGATCTCGCCAGTCGAGGCCACGCGCGCGGCGCTCGGAGCGATCGACGAATGGGATTCGGAGGTCAACGCCTTCACCGCAGTCCACGCCGAGGAGGCGCTCCGCGACGCGGCCGCATCAGAGAAGCGCTGGCGGGAGGGCGCGCCGCTCGGCGCTGGCGACGGCATACCGACGTCGATCAAGGACATCTTCTACACGCGGGGGTGGCCGACCCTCCGTGGGACGCGGCTGATCGACGCCGACCGGGCCTGGGACGAGGACGCGCCGTGCGTGGCGCGGCTCCGAGAGACGGGGGCCGTCTTCATCGGCAAGACCACCACCCCCGAGTTCGCGTGGAAGGGCGTCACGGACTCGCTCCGCCACGGGTCCACAGGGAACCCGCGCGCGCCCCGGCTGACCTCGGGCGGCTCGAGCGGCGGCAGCGCGGCCGCGGTGGGCCTGGGCATGGGCCCATGGTCGATGGGGACCGACGGCGGAGGCTCCGTCCGCATTCCGGCGGCCTTCACCGGCACTGTCGCCCTCAAGCCCACCTACGGCCTCGTCCCGATGTTCCCCGCGAGCCCCTTCGGCACGCTCGCCCACGCCGGGCCGATGACCCGCACTGTCGCCGACAGCGCCCTCCTGCTCGACATCGTGACGGGCTTCGACTCGCGTGACTGGTCCGCGCTGCCGACGCCCGCGGGGTCGTTCCTGGAAGGGCTGCACGACGGCGTGCGCGGCCTGCGCATTGCGTTCTCACCGACCCTCGGATTCGGCACGAACGATCCCGAGGTCGACCGCCTCGTGCGTGCGGCCGCGGCGGCGTTCGAGGGCCTCGGCGCCGTCGTCGAGGAAGTCGATCCGGGCATCGGTGACCCGGTCGAAGCCTTCCACGTGCTCTGGTTCGCGGGCGCGGCCAAGGTCCTCGAGGGATACGGTCCCGGCGCTGCCGAGCAGGTGGACCCTGGCCTCCGGGCCAGCATCGAGGAGCAGGGCCACCTCACCGCCTCGGACTTCCTCGACGCGACGGCCGTGCGCATGGACCTCGGGGTGCGGATGGGCCGCTTCCACGAGGCGTACGACCTGCTCCTCACCCCGACGCTGCCCATTCCCGCCTTCCCGCGCGGCCAGGACGTCCCCGACGGCTGGCCTTCCCGCCACTGGACGAGCTGGACCCCCTACACCTACCCCTTCAACATGACGCAGCAGCCCGCGATGAGCGTCCCGTGCGGCTTCACCGACGAGGGCCTGCCTGCAGGCCTGCAGATCATCGGGCCCCGGCACTCCGACCGCCTCGTCCTCCGGGCCGCCCAGGCCTATGAGGCCGCTGCGGCCTGGGGGACCCGGCGGCCTGCCGCCCTTGTCCGCGAGTCCTGAACCGGACGCCACGTTCGACCAACCTGGAGCAACCTGTGACCTCTGAACACGCTTCCCCAGCGCCCGACGCGCGTACCGTCCGCCGGGCTGTCGCCGCCTCGGCGATCGGCAACGCGACCGAGTGGTTCGACTACGGCGTCTACGCCGTCTCGGTCGCCTACATCACGCACAACTTCTTCCCGGGACCCGCCGGGACGCTGCTCGCCCTGAGCACGTTCGCGTTCTCCTTCCTCATCCGCCCACTCGGGGGAATGGTCTGGGGGCCCCTCGGCGACCGCTTCGGGCGCAAGCGCGTGCTCGCCCTGACGATCCTCCTGATGGCCGGGGCCACCTGCGCGATCGGACTCCTGCCGACCTACAGCGTCCTCGGCATCGCCGCGCCGATCCTGCTGACGCTCCTGCGGGCGGTCCAGGGATTCTCGACCGGCGGCGAGTACGGCGGGGCCGCGACCTTCATGGCCGAGTACGCGCCCGACCGCCGGCGGGGGTTCTTCGGGAGCTTCCTCGAGTTCGGGACGCTCGCCGGCTTCGCCCTCGGCTCGCTCATCGTCCTGCTCGGCGAGACCTTCATCGGCACAGCGGCGATGAACGAGTGGGGCTGGCGCGTGCCGTTCCTCCTCGCGGCTCCGCTGGGCCTCATCGGTCTGTACCTGCGGACCCGCCTCGCGGAAACGCCGATCTTCGAAGAGCTCCAGGCGAAGGGGCAGGCGGAGGAGTCGGCCACCACCGGCCTCAAGGACCTCGTCCTGAAGTACTGGCCGAGCATGCTCACGCTCACAGGCCTCGTGATCGCGCTCAACGTCGTGAACTACACGCTCCTGACGTACATGCCGACGTACCTCGAGACCATTGCCGGCCTGCCGAGCCAGATGGTCCTGACCATCATGTTCGTCGCGCAGTTCGTGATGATGCTCGCGATCCCCTTCTTCGGGGCACTGTCCGACAGGGTCGGGCGGAAGCCCCTGTGGTACGGATCCCTCATCGGGCTGTTCGTCATGGCGATCCCCATGTTCATGCTCATCGGGCAGGGGTCGTGGTGGGCCCTCCTGGCCTTCGGCGTCCTGGGCCTGCTGTACATCCCGCAGCTCGCCACGATCTCGGCGACCTTCCCGGCGATGTTCCCGGCCCACGTCCGGTATGCGGGCTTCGCCATCACCTACAACGTGGCCACCTCGCTCTTCGGTGGCACGGCGCCGCTGTACAACCAGGCGGGCATCGCCGCCTTCGGCAACCCGCTGTTCCCCGCCTTCACGATGATGCTCGCGTGTGTGGTCGGCCTCGTCGCCGTCCGCTTCATGCGTGAGACGCGGGGGGCCTCGCTGCGCGGTACCGGCCTGCCCGGGGCCGACCAGCCGGCGGCGAGGGCGCCGCGGGGGCAGCTGCAGCACAAGTAGGCATCAAGGGCGGGTCACACCCGCGCGAAGGCCGACGGCGGGGTCCCCATCAACGCGGGGACCCCGCCGTCGTGCGTGCCGCTTCCCCGCGGGTGCGGGAACACTCTCCCCGCGCCCGCGGGGAAGCCGTGCCCGCCACTGCGGGCGCGCCCCCCGCCCAGCGCGTTCTTTCGGCATCCGATTGGACGAATGTCGGCAGGTTTGATTGTTGACAATGCTACGTGTCACCTCTAGGTTTGTAATGCAAGTCACATGGGGTGACTTCTCCATCCATTCCGGCGACGAAGCCGGCCGAAACAGGAGATGACATGATCGAGATTTCGCGCAGGAACATCCTGCGGGGTGCGGGAATTGCAGCCGTCGGGGCGACGCTGGCAGGGTGGGCCAGCGGTTGCTCGGCGGTCCCCGTGGGAGGTCCCGCCGCAGCCGCCGGGGGAGGACTCCTGGAGACGGCGAAGTCCCAGGGGTTCCTGCGGGTGGCCATCGCCAACGAGCCCCCCTACACCCAGGTCAGCGCGGACGGCACCGTGAGCGGCTGCGAGCCGGACGTGCTCCGCGCCGTCTGCAAGCGACTGGGCATCGAGGAGATCCAGGGCATCGTGACGCCGTACGGGTCCATGATCCCGGGGCTCAACGCGAACCGCTGGGACGTGATCGCGGCCGGCCTGTTCATGAAGCAGTCCCGGTGCTCCCAGGTGGCCTACTCCGAGCCCGTCATCGTCTCGACGGAGTCGTACGCGACGCCCAAGGGCAATCCGAAGGGCATCACCTCCATCGCGGCCATCACCGCCGACCCCAGCCTGCGCATCGCAGTGCTCCCCGGCGGATTCGAGGAGGGCATCCTCAAGACCGCCAACGTCCCCGAGTCGCAGCAGGTGAAGGTCAGCGACGGCCGCAGCGGCATCGAGGCCGTCAAGGCGAACCGCGCGGACGCCTTCCTCCTCCCGACCCTGTCCCTGCGGGCCCTCGCCAAGGACGACACGGGCTTCGAGGTGACCGAACCGCTCGAGGACGCGCCCCGCACGGGTTCCGGCGCGGCCTTCCGGAGCGCGGACTCGTCCTTCCAGGAGGCCTACAACAAGGAGCTCGCCGCCTTCAAGGAGACGGCCGAGTTCAAGGACATCCTCACGAAGTGGGGCTTCGATCCCGCGGTCGTCCAGGGCGTGACGGCTCAGGAGCTATGCCAGACCGCGGGCTGACGGCGACCGATCACCCGATGGGAGCCTCCCTTGTCTGCAGTCATTGAATACGCGCCCCTGCTGTGGCAGGGGCTCTGGACCACTGTCCTCGTGACAGTGCTCGGCGCAGTGGTGTGCGTCGTGGTGGCATTCGCGGCCGGACTCGCACGCCTGTCCGGCCACCGGATCCTGCGCTGGCCCGCCGCCGTCTTCGTGGAGGTCTTCCGCGGTACGTCGCTGCTGGTGCAGATGTTCTGGTTCTTCTTCGCCCTTCCGTTCTTCGGCATCCAGCTCGAACCCCTCGCCGCAGCCGTCCTCGCGCTGGGCCTCAACGAGGGCGCCTACGCGGCGGAGGTGGTGCGGGGCGCCATCCGGAGCAGGCCCAAGGGCCAGACGGAGGCGTGCGTGGCGCTCGGGATGGGGCCGGCGCTCCGTCTCCGCCGCGTCCTCGTCCCGCAGGCGATCCCCGCCATGCTCCCGCCGTTCGGCAACGTCATGGTGGACCTGTTGAAGAACACGTCCCTCGTCTCGCTCGTCACCGTGGCTGACCTCACCTTCCGGGCGCAGATGGTCCGCAACACCACGGGGGAGACGACGGCGGTCTTCCTCACCATCCTGGTGATGTACTTTGTCCTCTCCCTGGTTCTGACGGCCGTCATCGGGATGCTCGAGCGCCGTTTCTCCCTTGACCGGAAGGCCAAGGCGACGTGGCGGGCCGACCGCCAGCCCATGAAAGCGGGTGCCGCATGATCTGGGACAACGACTTCGCACTCTCCGTGGTCCCTGCCCTCCTCCAGGGCCTCGTCGTCACGGTGCAGATCACGCTGCTGGGCACGCTCCTGGCGGCGCTGCTGGGCCTCGCACTCGCAGTGCTGCGGCAGCTGGCGATCCCGGTCGTCTCGCAGGCCGTGGCGTTCGCCGTCATGTTCATCCGCGGCACGCCGCTGCTCGTGCAGGCGTACTGCGCGTTCTTCGTCCTGCCGGAGTACGGAGTCAGCGCGGATGCCTTCACCACCGGGGCGATCGTCATCGGGATCAACTACAGCGCCTACATGGCCGAGGTGTACCGCAGCGGGATCCAGGGGGTGCACAGGGGCCAGTGGGAGGCCTGCACGGCGCTCGGCCTCCCGGCCAGCCGCACCTGGGGGCGGGTGATCCTCCCCCAGGCGCTCCGCTCGGTGGTCCCCATGCTCGGCAACTACCTGATCCAGATGTTCAAGGACTCGGCAGTCCTCTCGGCGATCACCGTCGTCGAGCTCCTCGCCACGGCCCAGGCCATCGGTACCTCCAACTTCCGGTACCTGGAACCCCTCACCATCGCGGCGGTCCTCTTCCTCGCCATCAGCTATCCCTCGTCACGCCTCATCAGCAGATTGGAGCGGCGTTATGCGCCCCAGCACTGAGCCGGTCCCGGCCGCGGACGGCCTCGCCCTCGGGCGGGTGCCGGCCGGGTCCGGTCCGATCATCACGTTCGACAACGTCAGCAAGAGCTGGGGCTCGAACCAGGTCCTCTCCTCGCTCAACTTCGACGTCCAGCCGGGGGAGAAGGTCTCGATCATCGGGCCCTCCGGCTCCGGGAAGACCACGATCCTGAGGATCCTCATGACACTCGAGAGCCCCACCGAGGGCCTCGTGACGGTCGACGGCGATCCCCTGTGGAAGGTCGCCGCGGGCGAGAAGCCCAAGGAGACGCGCCAGCTGCGGCAGACGCGCCGGAAGATCGGCATGGTCTTCCAGCAGTTCAACCTGTTCCCGCACATGACGGCGCTGGAGAATGTCATCGAGGCGCCGATCCACGTGCTCGGCATGGGCAAGGCGGAAGCGCGGGAGCGCGCCGCCGACCTGCTCGGCCTCGTGGGCCTCAGCAAGCACATGCACCACACGCCGCCCCAGCTCTCCGGCGGGCAGCAGCAGCGCGTTGCGATCGCGAGGGCACTCGCGATGCGCCCGAAGGTCATGCTGTTCGACGAGCCGACCTCGGCGCTCGATCCCGAGCTCATCGGCGAGGTGCTCAACGTGATCCGCAACCTCGCGCAGACCACGGACATGACCATGCTCATGGTCACCCACGAGATGCGGTTCGCCGAGGAGATCTCTGACCGGGTCGTCATGTTCGACCACGGCAGGGCTGTCGAGAGCGGTCCACCCGAGCAGATCTTCAAGAACCCTCTCGAGGAGCGGACCCGGACCTTCCTCCGGGCAGTGCTCCAGCACTGACCACCCCGAGGAGCCCGACAGCTGCCTGAGGCGGCGGCCACTCCGGCCGCCGCCTCAGGCGCACAGGCAGGAACAGGGGAGCCCCGGGGGGGGGGGGGGGGCCCCCCCCCCCCCCCCGGGGGGGGGGGGGGGGGGGGGCCCGGGGGGGGG